>NZ_CP059599.1:1272494-1590618 GCF_022369455.1 Campylobacter sp. RM5004
AGTATCTAATAAGTTTTTTAAAACACCTTCATCAACTTTTTTTGCTTTTAATTTTTGATTAAAAACTTCATAATTTTCTTCAATTTTTCTTAAATCTATCATTTTAACTCCTTATAAATATAAAGCTTTATAAACTTGTTGCATTTTGTTTTGTGCTAATATACTAGCTTTTTTTGCACCATCGCTTAATATATCTTCTATTTCATTGCTAGATAATAATCTTTCGTATTCATCTCTTGCTTTAGCAAAATATTCCCAGATTACATCACATAAATATAATTTAAAGTGTCCGTAACCTTCTCCGCCTTTTTCATATCTTGCTCTAAGCTCAGCTAATTTACTTTCATCTAAAAATAATTCAGCAATTTTATAGATATTACAATTTTTCCAATCTTTTGGCTCTTCAATAGGTGTGCTATCGCTTACTATTTTATTTACTTGTTTTTTGAGTTGTTTATAGCTTGTAAAAATATCAATAGTATTGCCATAACTTTTACTCATTTTAGCTCCGTCAGTTCCAACTATTGTTTGAGTATTTTCGCTAACTAAAGCCTCAGGGATAACAAAAACATCTCCAAATTCATTATTGAACTTAATAGCTATATCTCTAGTAATTTCTAAATGCTGAATTTGGTCTTTTCCAACAGGAACAAGCTTTGCATCAAATAATAAAATATCAGCTGCCATTAAAACAGGATAAGAAAATAATCCATGATTTGCACTAATACCTTTTGCTACTTTATCTTTATATGAATGTGCGCGTTCAAGTAATCCCATAGGAGTAAATTGCGAAAGTATCCAATAAAGCTCTAAAACTTCTTTTACATCGCTTTGTAAATAAAATATGCTTTTATTTGGATTTAGTCCTAAGGCTAAAAATGCTGCCGCAGCTTTTTTAATATTATCTTTAAATAAACTAGCTGTATTTTTATCTTTCAATACGCTTGTCATAGCGTGGTAGTTTGCAATAAACATTATCATTTCGTTATCATTTTGTCTTTGCATCATTGGTGCAATTGCTCCAAAATAATTACCTATATGCAAATCTCCACTAGGCTGAAGTCCTGTAAAAATTCTCATTTATTCTCCATCTTTACTTGTAATTAAAAATTTATGCTTAATATAGATAAAAAAAATTAATAAGGAGCTTAAATGCTATATGATTTAGTGGTTATTGGAGCAGGCCCTGCAGGTATTGCAAGCGCCGTAGAAGCAAATAAAAATGGTTTAAAAAATGTGTTATTAATAGAAAAAGCAAGTGAAAATTGCCAAACTTTTAGAACCTATTATAAAGACGGAAAAAGAGTTGATAAAGTTTATAATAAAATAGATATTCCAAATGAAGGAACAATACCATTTGAAGATGGTAATAAAGAAGGAACTTTAGAATTATTTACAAGTCTTTGCGATGGAAGTTTTGAAGTAATGTTTTCAAATGAAGTTGAAAAAATCAAGCAAGTTGATGGTAATTTAGTAGTATATTCAAGCAAAGGCGAATTTAAAACAAAAAATGCAATTATAGCAATAGGAAGAATGGGAAAACCAAATAAGCCTAGCTATAAACTTCCTTCTAAATTAAATAAAGTTATAAATTTTAACGCAAACGATGCTAAAGATGGTGAAAAAATCTTAGTTGTAGGCGGTGGAAATAGTGCTGTTGAATACGCTGTGGATTTAAGCAAAAAAGCAAATGTTACATTATGTTATAGAAGAGCTGAATTTAGCAGAATTAACGAAACAAATCATAAAAATGTATATGAAGCAAAACTTACTTTAAAACTAGCAACTGATATAAGCGAAGTAAATGAAGTAGATAATAAGCCAGAAGTTACTTATACAAATGGCGAAAAAGAAGTGTTTGATAGAATAATTTATGGAATCGGCGGTTCAACTCCTGTTGATTTTCTTACAAATAGTGGCGTAGAGATTGATGATAAAGGCGTTCCTACATTTGATGCTAATATGCAAACAAATGTATCAAATATTTTTGTAGCTGGAGATATTGCTAGCAAAAACGGAGAAAGCATTATCACAGCACTTAACCACGCTAAAAAAATTGCTGATTTTATTACTAAGGCTTAAAATTGCTGAAGAAAAATTTAACATTATATAGCTTAGGTGCTTGTGCTGTTGTTTTAGGTGGGATTTATTTTACAATCCCATCTACTAAAAAAGAAGAAGTTGTAAATACAAAACCAGTTGAAACAAAAGTAGAAGAACAAAAAACAACCAACATAAAGCTACCAAAATTAGAAGAACAAAATTATAAGATTTTAAACGATAGAATAGTAAAGCTAACAAGACAGCTTGAAAGCATAAAAAATAGTTCAACAAACGCAGATGAAATAAAGAATTTGTATCAGGAAATTGAAAAATTAAAAACTCATAACGAACAATTAGAAACTAAAAATAATGAATTAGTTCATCGCCTAAATAACGAAAGTTTATTAGTAAATGAAAATAATAAAATATCATTCCAGCAAATGATTGATAAATTAAACGAAGATTTGGCAAATTATAAAAGCGAAAACGATAGCCTAAAACTTAGTTTAAATGATAAAGAAAATGCAGTAAAAAACCTTAACTCTTTATTAGGAACTTTAAGCAATCAAAAACAAATGGACGAATTTGAACACGATAATTTAGCTAGAAAATTACAAGATGAACTTGATAAAGCAAACGCTAAAATCGTAGCAAATCAAAAAAATTACACCGATGTAGTAAAAGAAAATGATGTCTTAAAACAAAGGGTAAAAAATCTTGAGAACTTAGAAAGTGTTAATACAGAGCTAAGCAAAACAAATAATGATCTTAATTTAAAAAATTTAGAATTAAGCAAAGAAATAAAAGCAGCAAATAAACTAAACGAAGAACTAAAGAGCAATAATAATTCAGATTTTGTAAAGCTTAATTTAGATAATAAAAATCTTCAAGCAAAATTAGATGATGCAAAAACTTCAATTTTAAAACTAAATCAAGTAAAAGATGATTTAGAGCAAAAGCTTAGTGGTTTAAAAAACATTGAAAAACAAAGAGATGAATTAAAAAACGAAGTTTTTCAAGCTAAATTAGAATTAGAAAAAACAAAAAACGAACAAACAAAAGCCATAAAAGAATTAAGCGATAAAAACCAAAAATCTCTTGATAATCTAACAAAAGAGCTAAACAAAGTTAGCGAAACAAATGTAAAACTACAAGAAAAAAATACAAAAACAGAAGTAGCTTTAAAAGACATTGAATTAAAAAACAAAGATTTAGAATTAAACATCAAGAAAAAAGAAAAAGATTTAAATGAAGCTTTAGCAAAATTAAACAAAATTGATAATGAGTTTAATACAACTAATTCAAATAACAAAGACTTAAAAGCTAAATTAGACACTTTACAAAAAGAAAAAATTGACCTAACAACTCAATTAAACAAAATAAATAATGAGTTTTTAAAATACAAAAACGATAGTTTAAACAATAAGCAAAATGATATTAAGTCTTTAAATGATAAATTATTTGAAAGCTCAAAAGCTTATGATGAATTAAATGCAAAATACATAGCTTTAAAAGAAGATTTAACAGCAAAAGAGCTTGAGTTAAATAGAAATAAACAAGAAAAAACAAGTTTAGAAAACGAAATAGAGCAATTAAAACTAGCAATTAGCAAAGACACTAATTCAGAAAAAGTCATAGCTTTAGAAGAAGAAAAAGACAAATTATTAAAGCAATTAAATGAACTTAATTTAAAAACACTAAATAATTACAACCAAGAAAACAATGAATTAATTGCTAAAAAAGAAAAAATTCAAGAGCTAGAAAAAAAGCTTGAATTAGCACAAAAAGGCAGCTCATTAAATACTGCAAGTCTAAAATTACAAGATACTTTTATTTGTGATGATATTAAATCAGGAGTTATAGGACTTAGCAAAACTTGTAGTTTAGCACTTGATAAGTTCTTAAGCAAATATAATCAAAACTACTTATATGAAATTACTCCTATAATAGATGATAGTGGCTTTAAGAGTTTAAGTGCTATTGATGGCGTTCATATGGCTACAAAAGAAGTGCAAAGACTTACTCGCTTAGCAAATTTTGGACTTTCTAAAGATAGAACAAAAAGCGCAGCAAATTACATAAAATCAAAAGTTCCTAATGCTTTAATTAGCTCTAGTTTAGAGCCTGAGTATTCAAAAGATAACAAAAAAGGCTTTATTTTAAGAGTTTATAAATGATAATTTATCAATATAAAAATGGCTATCGCTACAATAGTGATAGCTTAATTTTATATGATTTTATAAGAGCTGATAAACTAAAAGGCTTAGGACTTGATATAGGCACAGGTAGTGGAATATTAAGCATATTAATGAGCGAAAACAAAAATATCAAAATAGACGCACTAGACATTCAAGAAGAAAATGCGAAATTATGCGAACTTAATTTCAAAGAAAATAATATAAATTATCAAGTAATTTTAAGCGATATTAAAGATTATAAAGTTTATAACCACTATGATTTTATAATCTCTAATCCGCCGTTTTATTCAAAAATGCAAGCAAGTAACAAGCACTTAAATACTTCAAGGCATATTGATTTTATGCCTTTAGAAATATTTTTAAAAAGCTGTGATAAATTATTAAAACCACACGGGTTTTTGTATTTTTGTTATGATGCTAAAAAAATTGATTTGATATTTCAACTTATGCAAAATACAAAATTAAAATGTGAAAAAATAAGATTTATTCATACTAAAATAGATAAAACTGCAAACTTAGTATTAATAAAAGCAAGAAAACTTAGTAAAAGCGATATACAAATATTACCCGCTTTAATCTGCCATGAAGATAATGGCTTAAGCGAAGAATTAAATAATATTTATCAAAATATCAAGGTGCATAGTTATGATTTACAATAAAGATTATCCTTACTCATTTGATGAGACTAAATGCGAAAGTTGTGGCGGTAAATGCTGCACTGGTAAGAGTGGATATATATTTTTAACAAGCGATGAAATAATACAATTATCACAGCTAAAACAACTTAATTTTAATGATTTTGTAAATAAATATTGCATTAAAGTCGGGGTTAGATTTAGCCTTATAGAAAAGCCATATAAAGATGGTTTTGCTTGTATATTTTTTGATGAAGTGAATAAAAATTGTGGCGTTTATGAAGCAAGACCAAATCAGTGTAGAACCTTTCCTTTTTGGGAATATTTTAAAAGTAATTTAAAGGAGCTTAAAAAAGAATGTATTGGAGTAAAATAATATTAATATGTTTTTCTACTTTACTTTTAGCAAGTAACCTTGATGAATTAAGGCTAGAGGCTTTATTAAACGAATCTATAAATCCTAAACAATCAAATCAAGCTTATAAAGAACTTTATAATAAAACAAAGCTAAAAGCCTATTTAGAAGAGGCTATTAGACAAGCATTTTTAGGGAATTTGAATTCGGAATTTGAAATTGATGAATTAAGAAAAATTGATAGCAATAATGACTTAATTAAAAAAATTGATATAGTAAAATTAATTGAGAAAAAAGACTATAAAAACGCTAAAAAACAATATTTTGAATTCATTAATAAAAACGAAGATTATAATCTAGCAAACGCTATGAGTAAAGAATTGTTTAATCAAGGTCTTACAAAAGATGCCTTAGAAATTAGCAAAAAATACTATAAAAAATATGAAAATCCATACTCTTTATATCTATACCTTGAAATGCTAAACGCAAATAAAAATTATAAAGAAGTTGTAAAGCTAACCGAAAATATCAATAAAATTGCCGAAGCAAATAATAAAGCCGATGAAGAACAAGCACCATTTTTAGCCCTTAGGTTAAACGCTTTAAAAGAGCTTGGTATGTGGGATAAAATAGTAAGGCTTGACCCTAAATCATATTCTGATTTTATTATGAAACTAATTAAAGAAAAAGATTTTAAAAATGTAGAAAAATATACTAGAAATATTCCAAATGAGCCTGATTATTCTTTATTTTTACTTTATAGATTTAATGCTTTATATGAATTAAATAATAAAAAATATTTAAAAGAATTTAACACCCTTGGGCTTAGTCTTTATGAATATACTAAAAATATAGATATTTTATCAAGCCTAGCTCAAAAATTACTTGAGAATAATAAAAAAGATGAATTATTAAAAATTGCAAATTTAGATGAAGATTTGGCATTAAAAATATATTTTAATCTTAAAGATTATAAAAAACTAAGCAAATCATTTATGCAAAAAGCCTTAAAGACAAGTAATAATTCATATTTGGTTGAATCATACATCTATGAAATGCTAGATAATCCTTTTGATTTTGATTATTTTAAACTTGATGAATTAGTAGCAAAAGGCGGAGTAAGTGCTAATATGCTAAATATTTATGCTTATACAATAATTGATAAAAAAATTGATATTAATAAAGGCATAAAATTAGTTAAAAAAGCTTTAGAAAGCGAACCAAATAATGCTTATTTTCTTGATACTTTAGCTTGGGGATATTATTTAATCAACGATTGCAAAAACGCTAAAATAATAATGCAAAAAGTAATGCAAAACGAAGAAGTTAATAAAGAAAACGAAGTAATTTTACACAATAACAGGATAAACAAATGCAAGAATTAAGCAAAGATATATTAATAAAAAGTCTTAGTTTTAACCTATTTTATCCAAAGGATTTAAGCGATTTTAAAGCTAAAATCATTAATTTTTCTTATGATTTAAACGATCTTAATGATGCTTTTATTACGAGTGATTTTGATGAGTTAGGATATGCTAGAAGATATAGCAAAAAGCATTTATTTTTTTATTCTAATAATTTAAGCGAAGATGAGCTTATTAAAGCTAGTGTTTATGGGGCTGATGGGATTATTTTGGATAAAATATGTGATAAAGATTTATTAAATTTAGCTAAAAATTGCGGTTTTAGCTTAGCGTTTTTGGCAAAAAATAATATTGATTTATTCAAAGCTACCATAAAGCAGTTTGATATTTTTGTAGCTAATATTGATTTATTAAAAAACGTTCCAGATACTAAATATAAAGGAATTTTACATGCAATATCTTAATGCTCCTTGGAGAGATAAATACTTTAACGAAGATAGAAGTTTGTGCCCTTTTTGTGAAGATAGCGAAGTTTTAGTTTATGAAGATGATGATTGTAGGGTTTTGATGAATAAATACCCTTATTCTCCAGGGCATATTCTAATAACACCTAAAAAACATTGTGAATTTTTAAATGAATTAGATGAAAATACTTGGCTTAAAATGGCAAAAATCGCAAGATTTGCAGAAAACATAATGCTAAAAACCCTAAAAGCTCAAGGTGTAAATATAGGATTTAACCTTGGAGATGCAGCAGGTGCTGGAATTGCAAAGCATTTGCATTTACATGTATTACCTAGATGGTATAAGGATACTAATTTTATTACTACTATTTGTGATACTAGAGTGCTAGGAACTAGCAGCGATAAATTATATTTAAAAATAAAAGAGAGTTTTAAAAACTACAATGCAAATAATTAATGCAAAAGATTTTTTTAATTTAGATAAAAATATTTTAATAGACGCAAGAAGTCCTAGCGAATACAAAAAAGCTCATTTAAAAAAGGCTTTTAACTTTTACGCACTAAATGATAATGAGCATGAAATAGTTGGGACAAAATACGCTAATAATAAATTTCATGCAAAATTATTAGGAGCTAGTTTAATATGTAAAAACACTAGCATTCATCTTAAAAAGATTGAAAAACTAGCAAATCCACATAAAGATAAAATCTATATATATTGTGCTAGAGGCGGTCAGCGAAGTGGTGCGATAGGTCATATTTTAAGCGAAATCGGATATGAAGTTTATAAGTGTGAAGGCGGTTTTAAGTCTTTAAGAAATGAGATGATAGATTTTTTAAACACTTATAAAAATCCTAATTTTGTAAGTTTATCAGGCAATACAGCTTGTGGAAAAACAAGGCTTTTAAAAATACTTGATAATAAAATTGATTTAGAAGGTTTAGCTCATCATTTAGGCTCAACCTTTGGTTCTCGTGGCTTTTCTCAGCCTAGCCAACAGCAATTTGACATTAATCTAATCTCAAAACTAAAAGCCTTAAAAAATGAAAAAGTCTTCATAGAAGCAGAGAGTAAAAACATAGGTCAAATAGTATTATTTAATAATTTTTACGAGCAAATGAATAGCGGGATTAAGGTATTTTGTGAAGCTAGTTTAGAAACTAGAATAAATAATTGCGTGAGTGATTATAAGAGCATTAGCAAGGAGTTTTTTTATTTTTGCCTTGAGAGATTAAAGCAGTATTTAGGAAATGCCTTAGTAAATGATTTAAGCTCGTTTTATGAGAAAAACGACTTAGAAAATGTAGCAAAAATCCTTTTAGTTAATTATTATGATAAAGTTTATAAAAAGCCTAAAGATTATGATTTTGTCTTAAATCTTGATGATTTAGAAAAAGCAAAACAAGAACTTTTAAAACTAAACAATCAAAAATCATAATTCCTATTTCAAATTCTTTGCAAAATTTCTGGAATTTGAATTAGGAATTTGAATTAAAATTATTTTAAACACTAATAAAAATATTATTAAAATCAATCACAAACGATAATCATAATGCAAGTAGCTTTTGAAATATTATTTTTTAACTTTTTAAAATTTTAAGATACAAATAAAAAATCAAAATAAGAATTAAAATTTTTAATATTAAATAGGTAGGGATAAACCCTACCTAACTTTTTACAAGAAGGAAAAACGAATAATATTAGAATGTATATCTAATAGTAGTATTTACTTCATAATCTTTTTTGAACTTACTTCCGAAGCTCTTTTCTACACCTAAGTTAATTCTTAGATTATCATTTACTTTATAGCTACCGCCAACGCTTACAAATCCGTGATTATTGCTATTTAACTTAGTTTTAGCTTTAGCATCAATTCCATTTACGATATTATTGATTACTATATCAGCTTCTTGTTTTTTCGCATTTACCACAGCACCAACTCCAGCTCTAAATACAAAGTCTTTATGTTCTATACCTGTATAAACTTGAGGCTTAATCATAATTGGTGTAAATGATTTAACGCTTATTGTATTTGCTTTGCTCTTAGCTTCATACTTGCCTACATGACCTGTGATTACTTCTAAACTTGGCTCTACATAAGCTTTATCGTTAATCTTAGCTCTATAACCACCCTCAACACTTAATAATACTGAGTTTTGTTTTTTGAACTCTACACCAGTCTTTTTAAAGCTTGTATTTGCATATTTTAAAACGCTATCAACAAATAGACCATTATTATGGATATAACTTCCGTATAAGCCTATATTAAAGCCTTTTGCTTTAGTATCAGCATTAACTTTATCAAATCCTAATACAGCACCAGTAATAACATCAGCATCGCTTAAATTAGTCATCTTATCAGCACCAAATTGAGTTGAGTAGAAATTAATATGCTTACTATTATCGCTAAATCTTCCGCCATAAGCTCTAAACCAAGTTCCAATCTCGCCATTTAGACCTCTAATCTCACCTAAACGCTTGTTCATATTGTTAATTTGAACATTAAATGCACCTAGAGCGTTGCTTGCGATATTTGTTTTTTCATTATCAATTACTTTTGCTGCTACTGTATTTGCTGCATCTTGAACTTTTGCTTTTGTAGTAGCGTCTAATTTATTTGCATCAAATGTTGCTAAATCTTTTACTCCACTATCTACTAGAATTGTTACAAGCTTACTTACTGCATCTTTTGCCATATTTCCTAAATTGCCTAAATTTTTCACAATTTCTTCTGTTTGCTTGATTAATTGCTCTTTTTTAACTTCTTCAGGACTTGGCTCTGGCTTAGTTTCTGGAGTGCTTACATCAGGCTCAGTTGGTTTAGTAGCTTCATCTTTTTTGCTATCTTCTTCACCTTTGCTTGTATCTTCTTTATTTGCATCTTCTTTACCTGATTCTGGCTCTTTAACTTCTTCTTTTTTATCTTCAGTTTTTGGAGTTTCATCTACATTTGAGCCATCACCTTTACCAGCTTCACCTTTTTGGCTTTCATCTACCTGCTCTTCTTTCTTCGGCTCATCAGGGTCTTTTGTCTCTACTGTTGGGTCTTGTTTATCTATATGACTTTCATCTACTTTTGAGCCTTCATCAGTTGTTTTTGAACCTTCATCAGTAGTTTTTGAACCTTCATCTACTTTTGAACCTTCATCTACTTTTGAGCCTTCATCAGTAGTTTTTGAACCTTCATCTACTTTTGAACCTTCATCAGTAGTTTTTGAGCCTTCATCAGTTGTTTTTGAACCTTCATCAGTAGTTTTTGAGCCTTCATCAGTTGTTTTTGAACCTTCATCTACTTTTGAGCCTTCATCAGTAGTTTTTGAACCTTCATCTACTTTTGAACCTTCATCTACTTTTGAGCCTTCATCTACTTTTGAGCCTTCATCAGTAGTTTTTGAACCTTCATCTACTTTTGAGCCTTCATCTACTTTTGAGCCTTCATCTACTTTTGAACCTTCATCTACTTTTGAGCCTTCATCTACTTTTGAGCCTTCATCTACTTTTGAGCCTTCATCAGTAGTTTTTGAACCTTCATCAGTTGTTTTTGAACCTTCATCTACTTTTGAACCTTCATCAGTAGTTTTTGAACCTTCATCAGTTGTTTGAATTCCAGCTGAGTTTAAAGATGATACATCTGTATTTTGTGAGTTTGTTTCCTTTGTTTTTTCTAATTGTGTGTTGTCATTTGAGGTTTGTAGTTCTTCAGCAATTAAGCCTTGAGAGAAGATTAATGCACTAGCTGCAAGAGATAACTTTAAAATACCCCCCCCAGCAACAGGTTTGTTACGCTTTTTCATAAAGTCTCCTTAAAATAATTTAAAATTGAGCCTTTATGATAGTTGTTTGATTATAAAACTAAACTTAAAAAATAAAATAATAATTATTTTTAATATAAATTATCATTAATAAATATTAAATATAAAATAAACAATATTAAAGAACTTTATATGCCGACATTTACAAAAAAAAAAAAAAAAAAATGGCAATAATGATAATTCATAAAAAGACTAAAGGATTAATTTTAAATAATATTTAAATATTTTAACTTTTTATAAAATATTTATAAACAATAAAAATAAAAATATTTATAATAAATTTATTAAAATATTTTTTATTAATAAATTAATTTTTATATTTTTATTAAAAATTTTTAGTGATTTGTAACATTTTGTATTAAATTACAAAGAATTTAAAATCAGAATTTAGATTTTAAATATTTTTGATATTTATTAAATCAATAATATAAATGAAAAATATTTTAGATATTAAGAAAGGTATTGAAAAAGAATTTGAAATAGGAATTTGGATTTTTCTAAACTCAAATTCCGAATTCAAATTCTAATTTTCTCTAAAGAATTTTTGAGCCATTTGGTTTGCTTTTGCCTTATCACGACCTTTTTTAAAGCTTTTGTAAATACCACTTACATAGTTTTCAAAAGTCTCTTGAGAATCAAGGGCTTTTTCATCTTTTTGCACCTTTGTATAAACACCGTTTTCATCTAAAGTATAAGCTAATTGATTATCGCTTAATTGAAGCCTTAAAATCTCAGCTAATTTCGCATGCAAACTCTCATTTAATATAGGCGTCATAAGCTCTAATCTTCGCTCTAAATTTCTTGGCATCATATCAGCACTGCTTATATAATACTGCGGAGTTGCGTGTTTAAAATAAAAAATTCTAGCATGCTCAAGATATTTTCCAACTATACTTCTTACTCTTATGTTTTCACTAAAGCCTTTAAGATTTGGCTTAAGACAACAAATCCCACGAACGATTAAATCTATACTAACACCCTTATTTGATGCTTCATAAAGTGCTTTTATGATATCTTCATCAACAAGTGAGTTCATCTTCATTATGATTTCGCCTTTTTTACCTGCTAGGCTTTCAGTTTTAATCATTTTTAAAATCTGCTCTTTTATTTGAAATGGACTCATTGATAAAGTCTTTAAACGCTTGTTTTTACAATACCCCGTAAGTATGTTAAAAAACGCTGTTATATCGGTATTTGCAATATCAAAATTAGAAGTAAAAAAGCTTACATCTGTATAAACCTTAGCTGATACGCCGTTATAATTGCCTGTTCCTAAATGTGCATAAAACTTAAGAGTTCCATCATCTAGCTGGCGTATTACTTGAGTAATTTTTGCATGAACTTTAAAACCTGCTATTCCATATACTACATGAGCTCCTGCATTTTCTAGCTCTTTTGCCCAATAAAGGTTGTTTTCTTCATCAAAACGAGCCTTTAACTCAACCATAACAGTAACTTGCTTACCATCGTTTGCAGCGTCCATTAAAGCTTTTATAATTTGGCTATTCTTTTCTAAGCGATAAAGCGTCATTCTAATAGAAATTACTTTAGGATCTTTGCTAGCTTCTTTGATAAAACTTGCAACCGGATCAAAGCTCTCATATGGTTGATAACACAAAATATCTTGCTTATCAATTACTTCAAATACGCTTACATTCTCATCAAATGGTGGCAAAATCTTTGGCACATAAGATGCGTGGCATAAATGGCTTAATTGTTTATTATTTACGATTTGTAGCATTGATGAAAGTGCAAGTGGGGTTTTGTATTCGTAAATGTCTTTATTAAATACTTTAAGATGCATACTTAAAAAGTTTTTTATCTCTTCACTTGCACCATTTTCTATTTGAATTCTTACATAAGCACCTTTTCTTCTAAGCTTTAAGCCTTGCTCAAGCAACATCATGAAATCATCTGCTTCTTCTTCTTCAATAATAATATCAGCATTTCTAGTAACCCTAAAAGCAGCACTTTCTACCATTGTAAAACCTGGAAAAATATCTTCTAAATGCTCTTTTACAACGCTTTCAATAGGAACGAAAAGCCCTCTATCAGCTTCAAAAAATCTAGGCAATACTCTAGGAATTCTAACCATTGCAAACTTATCATGCTTTTCATCTTCGCTTTTTAGCTTTACAGCTAATGAAAAAGATAAATTATTAAGCGGTGGAAATGGGTGAGTTGAATCCACTGCAATAGGAACGATAACAGGCATTATTGTGCTAAAGAAATACTCTTTTGCTCTTCCTTTTTGATTTCTAGTCAAATCATTGTAGCTTTTAAGCTCAACCCCTGCTGTTGCTAACTCGCTCATTATTTGAAAATAGTTTTTTTCTAAAGTATCTTTTTCATCATGCAAATAATCTCTAATAGCATTTAATTGCTCAAGCGGTGGGAGTTCATTTTGTGGAACAACACCAGCTGCAAAAAGTTGCTTAAGCCCAGCAACCCTAATCATATAAAACTCATCTAAGTTAGTGCAATATATGCTAATAAATCTTAATTTTTCAAGAAGTGGGATTTTTTTATTACATTGATCAAGCACCCTTGAATTAAACTTAAGCCAAGATAATTCCCTATTAAATACCAATTCCTTCTTCATTTTCATCCTTTATACTATAAAGCCACTTGCTACTACTAAATCACCTTGATAAAATACTGCTAATTGTCCCTTCGCTAAAGCATATACGCTTTCTTCTAATAATACCTTTTTTTCTTTTTTGATTAATTTACAAGGAACTTCTTTTGTGTTATATCTAATTTTTACTTTACATTCTAGCTCATCAAAATCGCAAAATGCGTTTATATTTCCTAATTCAAATTCTTTTACAAATAATTCTTCTTTAGAGCCTACTATTATTTCATTTGCTTTTGCGTCTATTTTTAGAACATAATGCGGGGTTAATGCACCCTTTACGCTAAATCCACGCCTTTTGCCGATAGTATAATGCATATAGCCATCATGCTCTCCTACGATTTCGCCTTTTGTATTTTTTACAAAGCCTTTTTGATTAACCTCTACATGCTCTTTTAAAACATCGGTGTAGTTTGTAGTTACAAAGCATATTTCTGAGCTTTCCTTTTGCTCGCTAATAGACTTTAGCATAGGGATTTTTAGGGCTTGTTCTTTTATGTCTTTTTTAAACTTATCCCCTAAAGGAAAAAGCACATCTTCTAAACTTTGCTTAGTTACATTTGCTAGAAAATATGTTTGGTCTTTACTTAAATCGATGGCTTTTTTAAGCATGCCATTTTCAATTTGAGCGTAATGTCCTGTTGCTAGTTTTGCATTTTTGCTCTTTGCGTGATCTAATAAAGCTCCTAATTTTATATTTTTATTACATAAAGCACATGGGTTTGGAGTAAGTCCTGCTTCGTAGGTTTTAATAAAAGGATTAAATACAGCATCGTTAAATTCTTTAGTAAAATCAAGCACTTCATAAGATATTCCTAAAAAATCAGCAACCCTTTGTCCGTTTTCTATGTTTTTTTCGTGATAATTAGGGCGGCCGTGTAATTTCATATAAACACCGCTTACATTAAAACCTTTTTCTTTAAGCATAAGAGCCGTATAAGAGCTATCAACCCCACCACTCATTGCTAAAACTACATTCATATAATTTCCTTTCCATCTAAATACATATTTTTAATTTCTTGTGTTCTTAATATAATTTGAGCTAGTAAATTATCATTTAAATATCCAAAATCATCTAAAATGATAAAATCAGCACTAGCACCTTTGCTAAATGGCTTTAAACCATCTAAAAACAAATGAGAATTATCAAAACAAACAGCCTTATAAAGTAGAAAAGCTAGTTCATTTAATTCAAAATCACTTTGTATATATAAAAAGGCTCTAAGCTCATCAAACATATTTAAAGTATTGTTTGAGCTAAGCCCATCTGTTCCTAAACTAAAGTTTAATTTATTTTCTAAAAGATTTTTAAACCTTAATGCACGAGAGCCTAAAAACCTATTAGACCTAGGGCAAGACGTTATTATGTGATGAGATTTAAAAATACTAAAATCATCAACATAATTACAATGTGTAAAAATCGCCTTTAAATCATCAAATCCGCTTAAAAAATCCTTTGTAATTAAGCTCGGATTAAATCTTGCTAGATATGAACTAAGATTATTTTTATATCCTTTTAAATGCTCTAATTCATAAGGACTTTCTAAATAATGAGTGCTTATTAATAAATCATTTTTTTTAGCAAAATTAATAGCATAATCATAAGTCTTATCGCAAATTGAATAAGGGCTATGCAATGAAATATGATTGTTTAAATTTGAAAATCTTGAAAATCTTTCTTCAAAAAAATCAATATTTTTAGATATTGCTTCATCATTTGCACCTAAAATCTCATGAAAAATTATGCTCTTTATTGGGCTTTCTGATAGGCTTTCAAGGTTTGCACCAAAACTAGAAATCTCTCCTAAATACCCTACTCCGCTTTTTAGCATAATATTAATTTGATTTTTTATTTCTTGATTTAATTTATCTTTATCATAATTTTGTCTATTTGCAATTATGCTTTCAAGCCATTTTGCAAAATCTCCATAATAAAGTCTTGATAAACAAAACTCTAAATGTGAATGCAAATTACACAAAACTGGACTTATTATAAACTCGCTTTTGTCTATAATATGAGCGTTTTTGTATTCTTTAATAGCTTCATCAAAATCACATATTTTTATAATTTTTTCATCAAATACTAAAGTCTTATTAATCTGCAAAAAATCATCACGGCTAAAGTCTAAAATAGCCTTAGTTTTCATAATTTTAATCATTTTAATCCTTTATGAAATATTACGGAATTTTTTTAAATAAATGTTGTAAAAAATAGGATAAAATAAATCTTTTTATACAAAAGGAATTTGAAATAGGATTTAATTTCCTATTTCAAATTCTCTTAACATTTTTATTCCGTCTTCATCAAAATAGTAATTTTTAAGTATTTTTTGATATTTAAAGCCTAATTTTTCGTATAATCTAATGGCTTTTTCATTGCTTTTTCTAACTTCTAAATAAATCTTTTTATTTGAATTATTTATAATATTTTCACAAAGCTTAGTTGCTAAACTCATATTTTGATAATTTTTATCTACTGCTAAAGAATATATTCTAATGCTGTTTTTATAAGTTATGCTTAGAATATATGCTACAACTTTTTCATCTTTTAAATAGATTAAAATATTTTCTTTTTTTATGTGATATAAAAAATTCGCCCTACTTAATTTAAAACAATCATTTTTAAAACACATCTCTTCTAAATAAAGCAATGAATCTAAATGATTTTTATTAGCTTTTATAATCATAATTTTTGATAAATTGTGTATTTTGGAATGATTTTTTCTGGGCGATAAGACATTTTTACTTTTTTTAGATTTTCAAATCCCATATCATCACCTACATTTATGTATTTACAATCAAATTTATCTTTTAAATATTTTGAAAATTCTCTGAAAATAAATTGAGCGCAGCCTAATACTTCAAAATCTGTTTTTTCAATCAAAACACTTGCTGTATCACTGCAAATCTTTTCTCCGATTGTAAAGCCTTTCAATTCATCGTTAATATAAATTACTAGACCAACTAAGCCAAGTGCTTCATAATCTTGCAAACATCTTTTAATTGCTAATCTTTCTTGATAAATACCATCTAAGAACGCATCAACTTCAGCTTTTGGCACATATTTTATTCTATCGCTTACCCATTTATCAAATAATATTCTTATATCTTCGCTGTGTTTTTTGCAATCTAAAACTTCTACTAAGTAATTAGGATAAACTCTTTTAAATTTATTAATTTCTGTTCTTTTTGTATGATAAGAATTGCCTTTTAGCTCTATTAAATCATCACTTACATAAATGTAATCTGCTAATTTTTTTTCTATTACATAATTATCAAGAGAGCTAAAAATAACCTCTCCTTCATTTGTGTAAGTAATAAAACCTTCTAAAAAACTATCACATACATACTCAATTCTTGAATAATAATTAGATGAATTATTTTCATTCATAATCTTAAAACATTCAGGAATACTCTCATAACAATCTTTTGGCTTGCCAAGTGGCGGTAATAACATAGAAAGCTCTCCACCATTCATAACAAATAAGCAAAATGTATTATTAATAATCGCATAAAAACCGCTAGATTTTGATAGCCAAATATAATTAGCACAAAATGAATAATCACTTACATTTACATCAAAATCATTTAAATATTGCTGCATTAAATCCTTAGCTTTTAAATCAAAAGCTTTTAAAGTATAGTCTTGAACTTTTATTTCCGCCATTAATTTTCCTTGTTTAAAAAATGCGCGAATTATAAATGTATAAAGTAAAATAATAAAGCGTTTTTTTAGTTATTTTGGATTTGCTGTCTAAAAAGTTCAAAAATTGAAAATTTAGCTATTTTTGTTTCTATTTTTTTATTTGTATATTTTGAAACATAAGTTGATTTTGGCAATATTAAAGTAAGTTTTTTAAGCTTTGAAATAAATCTTTCTCTTTCGTGCTTATCTTCATTTATTAAACCATATAATATATTTTTAAACTCTGAATAATCATTTCCTATTGAATATAAATAGCCTAAAGCTTCATACCTTTCCATAGGAATTACCGTGTATGATACTTCACACTTGCTAATTTTATTTATTTTATCATTGCTAATTTCATTTATTTCATGAATTTGAAAAATCTTGCTAAAAATCATAGCATCAATATCACTAAATGCTAATTGTAAAGCTGTTAAGCTCTTTTGTTTAAATTGCTCAACGCTTTCAAATTGCAAACAGCTATAATCTTGTTTAGCAAATAATTTCATATTAAATATAGTAAGAATTATAATTAATACTTTTAAAATCTTCATTCTCTTTCTTAATTTATTGATTATTAAATAAATATTTATTTTATTAATTAATTATAAACATGTAAAGTTTAATTATGGAATTTATTTTGAGTTTTCAAAATATCATTTGATATAAGATACTCTAAAGCTTCTTTTGAATAATCTAAAAAACTTTGTAATTCCTTTTCTTCTTCTTTACTAAAATTATCTAAAACATAATTAATAACTTCATATTTAAATTGAGGCTTTCCAATACCAAGCCTTACCCTTTCATACTCATTTCCTATTAAAGCATCAATAGATTTTAATCCATTATGCCCTCCTGAGCTACCACCTTTTTTAATCTTTAATTTGCAAAATCCAATATCCATTTCATCATGACAAACAATAATTCTCTCAGGCTTATAAAAATCTACAACTTTTTTAACACTTTCACCTGAATTATTCATATAAGTTAATGGTTTTAACAATAATAAATCTTGTTTTTTATACAATTCTGCGTTGCAATTAAGATTTTGTTTTTTAAAAGAAGAATCAAGTATTTTATCAATTAACATAAAGCCTAGGTTGTGGCGAGTATTTTTGTATTTCTCGCCAGGATTTCCTAGACCTACGACTAAAATCATCTAGCTTTTTCTACTCCAACAACAGCTACACGACCTGCGTCAATAATTTTTACATTATCAGCAACTTTAATATCTCTTACAAGTAAAGCATCGCCAACATCTAAATCAGTTACATCTAATTCAAAGAAATTAGGTAAGTTTTCTGCTTTGCACTTAACTTTTAAACGGCGTTTTGATTGAATTAAAACACCTTTATTTTTAAGACCTTTTGCAGTTCCAACAACTTTTACTGGAACCATATAAAAGCTCTCTACACCTTTTAAAGCTAATTTTAAATCAACGTGCTTAATTTCACTTGTTACTGGGTGGTGTTGATAATCAACGATTACAACTTCATAAACTTTTCCATCAACTTTAACTGGGAAAATTAATCCGTCTTTTTTGCGAACTTCTTTAATAAATTCGTTTGTCTTAAACACTGCGTGAATGTTTTCAACACCTTTTCCATAGATATTTGCAATTAGCATACCATCTTGTCTAGCAGCTTTAGCTGACTTTCTACCAATACTCTGTCTAATTTGTCCTTCTAACATAAAATGTCCTTTCATAAAAAATAAGCGTTTATATTATCTTAAAATATTTAATATAAATTATTTTTGTTCTTCTTTTTCTTCTTTTTGTGCTAATTTAAATTGAAAACCTACACTTGCACTTGTTTGAGTTTTCTTAGCTTCACCAAATTTATAACCATCAATTAAAACTTTCAAATCGTTTGCATTACTTGCTTTATCATAAGCTTCTTCTTCAGTAATTCTGCCATTTTTATATAAAGTTAATAAATGCTGGTCAAAACTTTGCATTTTCATAGTGCCTTCTTTTAAAACATCTCCTATTGAGTTTTCTCTACCTTCTAAAATAAGCCTTTTAATACGCTCATTACCTCTTAAAACTTCAATAGCTGCAGTTCTTTTACCATCAGTTGTTTTACATAATCTTTGAGAAATTACAGCTCTTAAAACGCCTGAAAATGAACTTCTAATTCTGTTTTGCTCTTCCTTAGGAAACATTCCTAAAACCCTGTTTAAAGTCTCTTGAGCATTAATTGTATGCAGTGTGCTTAATACTAAGTGTCCAGTTTCTGCTGCGTGCATTGCTACTTCAATAGTCTCTAAATCTCTCATCTCACCAACTAAAATAATATCAGGGTCTTCTCTAAGAGCTGCTCTTAAAGCATCTTGAAAGCTTAAAGCATCTTGTCCTATTGCTCTTTGATTTACTATTGATTTTGCAGGTTTATATTTAAACTCAATTGGATCTTCAATAGTAATAATATGTCTATTATAATTTTGGTTTATATATTCAATAATTGATGCAAGAGTTGTTGTTTTACCACTACCTGTTGGACCTGTAACTAATATTAAACCTCTTGTTTCTGTTGTAGTAATATCTTTTATAACTTCAGGCAGTTTTAAAGCCTCAAAACTTGGCATAGTATCAGGAATGGTTCTAAATACTGCACTTGGTCCATTCATTGTAAAAAATAAATTCACACGAAATGAGCCTTTATATTTAAACTTATCTTTATTCTTTGGTTCATACGAAAAGTCTATATTTTTATTATCTACAAATCTCGTAAAATCACCTCTTGTTAAAGCTTTACATAAGTCTAACATATCTTCTCTAGTTACAATTTCTGGTGCAATTTCACTAATTTCACCATTTACTCTACCTTTAGGATTTAAATTTGAACTTAAGTGTAAATCGCTTCCACCTAAGTCAATTAAGGTATTAAGCCAACCATCTAAACTATCTCTTAATTCCCAACGGATATTCTCTAAATCTATTTCCATACTAGTCCTTAAAGATTTTCTAATATATCTATATAAGCTTTTTCAAATTGAACTAAACCATCATCTAAAAGCTTTTTACATGCATTATCATACTCTATTTCATTAATTGTTGAGAATATAAATTCTTTTGATGAAGTTATTAATTCCTGATTCAAATTCTTTATGTTTTTACTTGGTCTATAAGCATTTATTGCATTGATTGGTGCTGTATTTATAGTATTGTTTAATTCTAATTCTTTTAAATAATAATCTTTACTTAAATCATTACTTTTGGTTCCTGTGCTAGCAAATAAAGCTCTAATATTTTCACTATCCACCTTAGATGCTGAATATATTGCATTTTGAATACCTATTTGATTTTTTACGCTATATCTATGATTTAATAAGCTATCAACCCTGCTTACAAAAATACTAACAACACCTTTGTTTGTTATTCCATTAGGATTTTTTGCTTTATATTTTTTCATACCTTCAATTATTGCATCATTACATTTTTTTGCTTGTTCATGTGAGAAAATTAAAGTTGCATTAATGCTAATTCCATAACTTGCCAAAGTATTCATAACTTCATAACCTGCATTTGTTGCCGGAACTTTTATCATTAGATTTGGCATATTTATTAAATTAGCAATTTTTAAACCTTCTGCAATACTAAGACCTGCATTATTACTATTTAATGGATTTATTTCAAAACTGATAAAACCATTATTGTTATCTTTTGCATATAAATAACTCATTTTAAGGGCTGCTTTTTTTATATCTTCTAAAGCTAGAGCTAAAAATAATTCTTCTTTGTTTTTAATATTTAATTGTTTTATTCTTTCTTTATAATAAGCTGAAGTTGTAATTGCGTTTTTAAATATACTAGGATTACTAGTAGCACCATTTATAGTGCCACTAGCTAGCATTTGTAAAAATTCATTATCTAAAAAACTATTTTCAATAAAATCACACCAAATGCTATATCCACTCATTAAAAATCCCTTTTCATTAAAGCTTCAACTTTTAATATGGTAAGAATGCTATTTTCTTGCTTTCCAATACCTTCAATCATACCTTTTTCTTTTAATAAAGTCTCAGGTGGTTGGTCTATATTGCTCTCTTTAATTTTGATAGCTTCTGTTAATTTATCAATAACAAAACCTATATTTCCTTCTTCACCTTTTAATACTATATATCTAGTATGTTGAGTATGTTTTGAGCTTCCTAAACCAAAGCGTTTAGCTAAATCAATTAAAGGAATAACATTACCACGCATATTAAATACACCTAAAACATAATCAGGCACACTAGGAACCCTAGTGTATTCAATAGGTTTTATTATTTCTTGAATGCTTAAAATCGGAATAGCATATTCTTCTTCATCTATCATAAAACCTACTAATTGTCTAATTTGCTCTTCTTTAGTATCTCTTGCTGAAGAGCCTTTTACTTGCTCTTGCTGTCTATTTAAAACTTGATTTAATCTTTCCATTACATTATCCTAACTTTAAATTCTTTCTTACTACATTTTCTAAATATTCATAAGAATAAGGCTTTGTAATATACTCAGTCATTCCTACTTCTACACCTCTTAATCTATCACTCTTACTTGTTCTACTTGTTACAGCAATTAATGGTAGATTTCTATATTTTGCATATTTTCTAATTTCTGCTGCTAGTGTGTATCCATCCATTCTAGGCATTTCAATATCAATTAACATTGCATCAATTGAATGCTCTCCGCTTTTTACAACGTTTAGGGCTTCAACACCATTAGCTGCTTCAATTACTTTAATGCCTAGTGGCTCAAGAGCTTTTTTCATAATTCCCCTATCAATTTGAGAATCATCAACAGCTAAAACAACATAATCACTTGGCTTATCTTTAGTAACTTTTGCACTGCTTTCGCTACTTGCTTTAATATCTACTTTAACATCTTTAGCCATATCCATCATTGCACCAACATCAACGATTAAGGTAACATTACCATCTCCACGAATGGTTGAACCTGCAATTCCTGTGATATTTTGTAAGTAATATCCCATAGACTTAATTACAACTTCTTCTTGTCCTATTAAAGTATCTACAATAATTCCAAGTTTTGAAGCAGCTGCACCAACAACTACAACATAAGCTTGTTCGCTATTTTCAAGTACTTGTTTTACACCAAATAAGTCACTAAGCCTTACAAGTGATAAAACTTCATCTCTTAATCTTAATACGTTTTTACCTTCAATTGTGTAAATATCATCAATAGCAACTCTAACTGTCTCAAGAACACTAGCAAGTGGAATAGCATAAAATTCTTCTTGAGTTTTAACAAGCAATGATTGAATAATTGCTAAAGTTAAAGGTATTTTTAACTTAATTACAGTTCCTTTACCAAGCTCGCTATCTACTTCAATAATACCATTTAGCTTATCAATATTAGTTTTTACAACGTCCATTCCAACGCCACGACCACTTACGTTTGTAACTTGCTTAGCAGTTGAAAATCCTGGCTTAAATATAAGCCCATAAGCTTCTTTATCACTCATATTATCAGCTTCTCTTTCGCTAATAACACCCTTTTCAATAGCTTTTGCTCTTAATACTTCAGCATCAAGACCTTTACCATCATCAGCAATTTCAATTACAATGTGATTTCCTTCATTGTAAGCTTTTAGTTGAACTGTTCCTTTTTCTGGCTTACCTGCTGCAATTCTATCTTCTGTTGATTCAACCCCGTGATCGCATGAGTTTCTAATCATGTGCATAATAGGATCGCCTATTTCTTCAACGATTGATTTATCTAATTCAGTTTCTTCACCTTCAAGTTCAAGCTCAATTTGCTTGCCTAAATCACGGCTTAAGTCTCTTACAACTCTTGGGAATTTATTGAATACTTTTGCAATAGGTTGCATTCTTGTCTTCATTACAGCTAGTTGAATATCTGTTGTTACAACGCTTAGTTGATTTACAACCTGATTTAATTCTTCAATAAATTTCTCGCCTTCATATCTTTCTTCAACATCATCGTAAATCTTTAATAATCTATTCTTACCAAGAACTAACTCACCTATTAAGTTCATTAAGTTATCAAGTCTTTTTACTTCAACCCTAATGGTTTGTTCCATATTTGAAGAATTGCCTTTGTCTGCTGCAACTGGAGCTTGTTTACTTGAGCTCTTGTCTTTATCTGTCGCACTTGGTTTTTCAACAGCTTTTGCTTCAACTTTTGGCTCAGCTTTTGCTTCAACTTTTGGCTCAGCTGCTGCTTCATTCTTTTTCTTTTCTTCTCTTCTTGCTTTATCTTCTGCTTTTCTTTGCTTTAATAATCTTTCAATTTCAGCTTCAACTTCATCAGCACTTAAAGAATTAACATCAACTTCTTCTTCATTACTATTTGAATCTTTTTCTATTAATTCTTCAATTTTTTCATTTAAACTTTTTGGTTCTGATTGAACTTCACTTAAAACTTTACCTTCGCTAATTGCTGTTAAGCGTGTGCAAATTGAATTAATATCCATATTAATAGCCGTATCATTTCCATTATCTTTAATACAATGTAATAAATCCTTCATCATATCAATAGACTCAAGAACAACGTCCATAATATCAGGAGTTATAAGTAATTCCCCATGACGAGCTTTGTTTAAAACATCTTCCATGTGATGAGTTAATTTTGTTAAAACATCAAAGTTTAAAAAGCTTGAACTTCCCTTAACTGTGTGAGCAACACGGAAAATGCGGTTAAGCAATTCTAAATCTTCTGGATTGCTTTCAAGCTCAACTAAATCGTGATCTATTTGTTCAATTAATTCAAAAGCTTCTACTAAGAAGTCTTCTAATATCTCTTGCATATCTTCCATATTTACGCTCCTTACTTATTAATATATGATTCAATTACTCTTGATACTTCTTTATAAAAAATATTAGCATCAAACTTAGTTAAAAAGGCATCTCCACCTACATCTTTACTCTTAAGAGTTGAGAACTCATTACTTAAAGATGAGTTAAATATAATTGGAATTCCTTTAAATCTTATATCTTCTCTAACCCTTGAAGCAAAGTGGAAGCCATCCATTTGTGGCATTTCAACGTCTGAAATAATCACTTTTACTTGATTTGCTATATCATTTTTATAAGCATCATAAAGCTCATTCATTTTGTTAAGTCCATCAACGCCATCTTTTGCCTCAATTACTTTAAAGCCCATTTTATCAAGCGCATCACGAACTAATTTTCTAGCAGTTGAGCTATCATCTAAAACAACAGCTGTTCCTGTCATTTTCTTAATTTCTTTTTCTTCAATATCAATTTTTGGAGAATAAATTCCTAGCTCTTCTACTATTCTTTCAAGGTCTAAGATTAATAAAACTTCATCATTTTCAATCTTAGCAATTCCTGTGATTTGACTTTTGTCAAAACCACCTGTATTAGTTGAAAAATCCGAACCTCTAATATCAGTAGCACTAATTCTTCTAATTCTTTTTGCCTCATGAACGATAAAACCTATCATAATATTTGAAAACTCAGCAATAATAATTCTAGGTTTTAAAACCATATCCTTTGGCTCAATAATATTCATCCATTTAGCAAGATTTATTACAGGAATTACAACGCCTCTTAAATCAAAAACACCTTCAATATATTCAGGCACACCTGGTAATTCTGTTAATGCTGGTATTTTTATAATTTCTTTAACTTTTGCAACATTCACTCCATAAATTCCTTCATAGACTTTATGTTGTCCTTGTTTATAGATACGAAAATCTACAAGTTCCATTTCATTAGAATCAGCCTTTAAGACTTTATCTTCTGCCATTTTTACTCCTTTCTGGGTAAGTTATATTTTTTTATAAGTCCATATTCTAGTATAAAAAAACTTCGGTCATTTGCAAAAGCTTCTAAATTCTTGTATTTTGTATTTCCTAATTCAAATTCTCTTCCTTGATGAAAGTGCCCTTCTATTATATAATCAATTTTTAGGCTTTTTTTTGCAAAATAATCTTGATATTTTTTAATTCTAAATTTCATTAAACTATCAAAAAAATCTAATTTTTTATATAGTTTTTTTACCTTTTGTTGATTGCAAATCTTTTGATAAATTTTATCAAAACATATAATATTTAAAAGATTTAATATAAAAATTACAAAAGGTAATCTTAAAAATCTTAAAGCTATTTGAGTAATTATTGGCAAGAAAATATCTCCATGAGAAATTGCAATATTAAGCTCTTTATATTTAGCTAAAATAGGCTGATTTTTAATGATTTTTACATTTTTAAAAAGTTTTTTTAAATTAAAATCATGATTTCCTTCAAAATAAATAATTTCAATTTCATTAGCTAAATTATCTAATTCATTAATTATGTTTAAATTATCAATTTCAGAGCTTTTAATTCCACCTATTAAAAGATTAAAAATATCTCCTAGAAGTATTACTTGTGGGGGCTTATTAAGTTTTAAATATTCAATAAATTCACAAAAATCTAGCCTAGTGCTATCATAATGCACATCGGCTATAAAAATCGCTTTGTCTTTAAGCTCAATCATTAAATATCAAGCTCTTTATAACTTATGCTAAGGATTTCATAACTTGCTTTTCCTTTAGGTAAAACAACGCTAAATTCATCTCCTTCATCTTTACCTAACATTGCCTTTGCGATAGGAGAATTTATGCTTATATATCCTTTTTCTAAATTACTTTCACAATCTCCTACAATACTAAAAGTCTTTTCTTCTTCAGTATTTAAATCCATAATCTCTACCGTGCTTCCAAATCTTACTTTATCATGATTAAACTCAGCAGGATTTACAATCTTTGCATTTGCTAAAATTTCACTAAGTTCAGCGATTTTTCCTTCTAAAAAGCTTTGTTTTTCTCTTGCTGCATGATATTCTGCGTTTTCTTTTAAATCCCCATGAGATCTTGCAATATCAATTTCTTTTACTACATTAGGGCGTTCAACTACTTTTAAATGTTCTAATTCTTTATATAATTTTTCATAGCCTTTTTGTGTCATTATTTGCATTTTTACTCCTTGATTAATTTTGCTAAATTGCTTGCTATTTCACCTTTTGTTAGTTCTCTTAATTTTATTGATTTTTGTAAAAACTCTTCTTTATTAGCGTTTTTAAATACTGCTAATAATTCATTTTCATCAAAGTTTTGTATAAATTCTTTGTGAAATTCGCCCAAATTAAGCTTATCAAAAATAATATTACAAAGTCCTATAAACTTGATTTTTACTAGAGTTTTTGCGATGAAATAATCAATCATTTTAGCCTTATAACATAAACAAAAGGCATTTCCTATAAGTCCTGCTTCAAGGCTTGCTGTACCACTACAAATATAAGCAAACTCGCAATTTTTAAGAGTTGTTTTAGTATCGTAAGAAATAGTAAAACCACTTAAATCTTCATATAAATATAATTTATCCTTTAAAAAAGTAGGCACACAAACAACGCATTCATAATCACTAAAATGCTTTTTAAGGTTTCTAAAAATTGGCATTAAAGCTTTTATTTCACTTTTTCTTGAACCTGGCAAAAATGCTATTAATTTTTTAGTTTTTGTATCGTTTTTAAAATATTCTTTTAAAGCCTCGTTGCTTGGATTTCCATAATATAAAGATGATTTAAAATACTGATTTTCAAAAGGTAAAATCCCAACTAATTCATCACACAAACTCTCAACAACCTTAATTCTACCTTTTTTCCATGCCCAAACTTGTGGCAAAATAAAATATATAATCTTACCTTTAAAACCGGCCTTTCTTAATGCTTTTGCAAAAGGTATATTAAAAGCAGGAGAATCTATTAATAAAACCTTTTCTATATTTTCTTTAAGTGCAATTTGAACTAATTCTTTTATAGCTTTTTTTGCTTTTAAAATTAGTGGTAAAACTTGCACGAAACCCATAGCATTAAACTCACTAAAGTCGCAATAATTGTAAGAATTTGAAATAGGAATTTCGTTTTTCAAATTAACATCATAAATCCCATATAAGCTAATATTGTCTAATTCTTTTAAGATATGTTTTAAATGAGTATTTGCTGAGTTTTCCAAAGCTATACTTAATAATTTCACAATTTTTCCTTTAATAAATTTTATTCTTTAAAGTATTTTCAAAGTTTTTTAATACTATTATAAAGCATATATTTAATAGGAGTTTGTATGAAAATAAAATATAGTGCAATTTTGCTTAGTATGAACCTTTTTGCTGGTGTAGTAAATCCTAATTTTGCTTATCAAGATTATTTAGATTTTGGAGCTAATAAGGGAAAATTTAGTGTTGGAAAAAACATATCAGTAACTAATAAAAGCGGAAAAGTTGTTGATTTTAAAGTTCCTATGCCAGATTTCTCTGCTGCAAATCAAAGTGGAGATTTAATGGGTGAGCTTACAAACATAGGTGGCTCTTATGCAATCACTGCAGCTCATATGATAAGCCCAACTCATAGGCCTGATTTGATCAATAAAGGCAAAAAATATGAGTTTGGCAATGTAGCTTCAAGTGTTGTGGCAAGTGATACTAATTTTAAAGATTATCTTAAATGGAATGATAACTGCAAAGAACCTCAAGCTGTAGATGATTTGAGAGATTTCGCAGTTATTAAAATGAGTAAATTAAATATAAATGCAAGCGCAAAGTTAATTAATAGAGAATTTTTTTATATAGACCCCTTTATTAGCGAAAATTTAAAAAATGATCAAAATGAACTTTATAAAGATAAATTTAGCATGAAAAATCAAGCTTGGAACAAAACTGAGTATGATAAATACATTGCAACAGGTAAAGAACAAGATAGCGAAGATATAGGAAAAGGAATTTTAATAAACCATCCTGAAAGATTTAGTGTATATGCTAGAAGTGGCTCTGGAATGCAAAAAATAGGCTATATTGACGGACAACTAGTTCCTAATTTAATTGAATACGAAGGTGTATATTTAACAGGCGGAGTTTTGTATCTTAATAAAAGTGCAAGTACTGATAATATAGGTATATTAAAACTTGAATCAGTTAGTGAAAATAGAATAGTTACAAAAGATTTCTCAAGACTTGATTTTTCTAATAACCCTGCACCTGGCGATAGTGGAAGTGCTGTTTATGTTTATGATAATCTAATTAAAGATTGGTTTGTTGTAGGAGTTGCAAGCACAAGTGATTGTAATCCATATGAAACAAACGGTTATGCTTGTAGCACTAGCTCTTACGCTCTTATAAATCATCATATAATTAATGATTTTAAAAATGGTTTCACAGCTACTTTAGATGGTAATGGTTATGATTCTACTACTATAAGTGCTAGTATAAAAGATAAAAATAATGAAAATAATAAAGACTTAGTATTTGCTAATGCAACAACAATTACTCTAAATGATAAAGAAAATTTAGGCTCAAGTGTGTTTTATTTTAATGATAATTCTACTATAAATGGTGGCGAAGTTTTACTTGGTGGAGTTGTAATAAACGATGGTAAGACACTTGAATTTAATGCTACAACAGGGCTTAATGATAATCTTCATAAAATGGGAAAAGGAAGCTTAAATATCAATGAAGAAAGCCTAGGAGGACTTAGAAGTGGCGAAGGTCTAACTATTCTTAATACCACTAACAAAGCCTTTAGCTCTATATATTTATTAAACGATGCAAAATTAAAAATTACTAATGAAAATCAACTAAAAGATACTAATCTAATCTTTAATGGTGGAGAGCTTGATTTAAACGGAGTAAATTTAAGTCTTAATAAAATTCAAGCAAATAATTTTAACACCCTAATTACGAATTCAAATTCCGAAGAATCAAAACTAAATATTACAAATCCTAAAGAGCTTGATATTTATCACGGAAAAATTGCTAATAATATTTCACTTGAATTAAATAATGCTAAAGATTTTGTATTTGATGGAGAATTAAATTTAAATAATTTAAATATTAATAATTCAACAATTAATCTTCAAGGACATCCACTAGCTCATGCTTATTTGTATAACATACAAACTGCAAATAAAGTAGGTGCAAATATAACTCCAACTACTAGCTTTCAAGAAGATTATGAAGCTAGAGTAAATAATATAGATAATATAGTTTTAAATAGTGCTAATTTAAATATTTTAAAACACAGCATTTTAAATGCAAAAAATATTACTTTAAATAACGCATCTAATTTAAATATAGGTGAGAATAAAATATATCTTGATTATTACGATAACAATCATATTAGCAATGGTGTAAATGATTTGGTATTTACTTCTAGCTTGCAAGAATATAATTCTTTAGCAAGTAATATAAATGTAAATGCAAATGTAGTTTTAAACAATAATTCAAGCCTAAATATTAAAAATGGTTCAGAGTTTAACGGAAGTATAAGCGATGATAACACAAGTAGTTTAAACTTAGAAAATGCAAACATTGAAGCAAATATAAATATTGCAAATCTAAACGCAACTAATACTAATTTTTATTTTGCACTAAATAAGACTTTAAAAGTAACTAATAGTGCAATGGGTAGCTTAAATACCTTTATGATAAAGCCTAGCTTAGCAGGAGAGAATAAATATCTATTAGCAAGTATAAATAATACAAATAATACAATAAAACAAGATTATTTAAAGGCAATTGAGTATAAAGAAAATATAAGTATTTATAAGCCAAATATTGAATTTGCTAACGAAAATGGCAAAGCTAATTGGTATTTAGTAAGTTTAAAAGAAGAAACGCAAGAGCCTGAGATAAATAACCCAAATACACCAAATATTGAAGAAAAACCTACTATAAAAGATTATTTCTTTGTGGAAGAAAATAAAGCAGTTACTCAAATGATTGATAATTCATTAAATCAAGTATTTTTCTCTTATGTTTTAGAATGGAATAACTTACAAAAAAGAATGGGTGAATTAAGAAATAACACTTCAAGTGGATTTTGGACTAGAGCTTATGTAGGAGAAAGTTCTTATAAAGATTACAATAAAACAAAATTTTATGAATTTCAATTAGGAATTGATAAATTAAATGATAGCAATTATTATAAAAATTACACAGGTTTAGTGCTAAATCAAAGCATTTATAAATTAGGAAATAATTTAAGTGGAGATATAAAAGGCACAGGATTTGGTATTTATAATAGCACTATTTTTGATAATGGATTTTATATAGACGCTATTGCAAAATACATCAATTATAAAAATGATTTTACTTTATATGTAAAAAATCAAAACGAAGTTTTAAACTCACTAAAAGCAAAAAATTCATCTTCACTAATTGCTAGTGTTGAATTAGGTTATAGAAAAGATTTTAATAATTTTTATCTTGAGCCACAAATTGAGTTTATCACTGGCTATGTAGGAAAACAAGAATTATCAAGCGAAGATAAAAAGCTTAATTTAAAATCAGATTCTTTTGTGCCGTTTAATATAAAAACCGCGCTTTTTATGGGTGCTAATTATGAAAAGTTTGCTTTAAGAGCTGGGGTAGGATACGCAGCTGATTTAATAAATAATGCCAAAAAAACTATAAAGGATTTAGATAGCACAAGTATTTATAATGGTAAAAAAGATTCAAGAGCCTTTGTAAATCTTTCAAATACTTATAAAATCAATGAAAAATCAACTCTAAATCTTGAGTTTGAAAGAACTTTTGGCGGTGATTTAAACATTGATTATAGCTTTAACTTAGTTTATAGATATTCGTTTTAATTCCTATTTCAAATTCCTTTCGTAATAATGTCTAAAAAGGCATTATTACGAAGATAAATATAAATTTCATTTTTTTAATATAAATTTTAACAAATATTTAATTTAAAATTAAACTTAATTGCCTAGAATTGTGGGTTAAAGTTTTTAAAGGATAGTTATGCGTTTTGCTTTATTTATTTTTATTTTTGCTAATTATTTATTAGCTAATGTTGGTAGCATTGTTAATTATGTAGGTGATGTAGAGATTTTAAGAAACAACGAAAGCATTGTAGTTCAAAATAAAAATTATGAATTATTAGAAAACGACACAATAATTACTAAAAGTAATGCAAAAGTTCATATAATATTTATAGATAATACAAATCTTACTTTAGGTAAAAACTCAACTATTAAAATCAATAAATACCTAATAAATGGAGCTAACTCAAAGGTAGATTTAAATGCTAAAAAAGGCAGCTATGATTTAACTAGTGGGGAGATTTCAAAACTAGCTAGACAAAGTTTTAAATTTCAGGCAAATACTGCAACAATAGGAATTCGTGGAACTAGATTTAGTGGAGATTTAAATCAAAAATTCGTAGATTGCAATGATGGTGAAATTGATGTAAAAGTAGGAAATAAAACCTATAATCTTAAAAAAGGCGAAAGACTACACTATAAAAACTTAAAAACAATAACACTAAAGAAATTAGAACCTAGCGAATTTAAAATGATTAGGCTAGGAAATTAAAAGGAGATATTATGAAAAAAATTGCTTTAATGATTTTTTTAGCAAGCTCGTTACTTGCAAATGTTGGTAAAATTGTAACCTTAAGGGGTGATGTTTTAATCGTTAGTGATAACAAAGAAAGAATTGCTAAAGCTAATGATATATTAGAAGAAAACGACACAATAGTTACTAAAAATAATGCAAAATTACAAATTAAATTTGTAGATAACACAATAGTTACTTTAGGTAAAAACACTACTTTAAATATTAACGACTATGTAATTGATGGCAAAAACTCAAAAGTAAGCTTAAAGGTAAATAACGGACATTTTAAAGTAATGTCAGGTAATATTTCTAAAATTGCTAGAGAAAACTTTGAATTTCAAGCAAAAACAGCAACCATAGGTATCCGTGGAACAGTATTCGTTGGAAGTCTTGGTAAGGTTGATAAGGTAGGATGTTTAGAAGGTGCTATTGATGTTAAAGTAGGTAATAAATCTCAACTAATTCAAGCAGGAAATCAATTAAGATTTGATAATGATAAAATCATCAAAATTGAAAAAATCGCACCAAAAGAATATGAGACAATTAACACTGGCAAAGAAGTGGCAAGCAACAAAAATGTATCATATAAAAATAATGAAAATTTCAATGAATTTTTAAATAAAAAAGAAGAAATGATAAAAGCAAAACAAGAATTATATCAAAACAAAAACTACCAAGAATATCAAAACAACTATAAGTATGGAAGTGAAAGAATTAAAGACTTAGATATTAATGCAGTTTCTAAAGATATTATTCAAATATGTAATGGAAATCCATATTGCATACAAAATAAAGTTAATTATGCTAATAAAGACTATTCAAGTGGTAAAAATTATCAAAATAATAAAAATAACAATAATGTAAATTACCCAAGACAAAGGGGAAGAAATGATTAAAAAATTATCATTAATTTGCTTAGCAACTTCAATTCTTTGTGCTGGTTACCTTGAAGAATATAATAATAAAAATTATAAAAAAGCATTAGAATTGGCAAAAGCACAATGCGATATTGATTGTAATAGCGAAGAATTAAATATAATATTAGCTAAAAGTGCTGAAAAATTAAAAGATACAAAAGAAGCAATAGCTGCTTATGATAGAGTTTTGATTGTTAATGAAAACAATATTGAAGCAAGGTTTTCAATAGCTAACTTATATTATGAAAATGGCAACCCTGAGCTTATGAAAGATGAGTTAAACTATATGTTAAATAATCTTGATTTAAGCCAAGAGCAAAAAACTAGAATAAATAATCTTTTAAGCAATCTAGAAAAAACAAAAGAAATTTCTAGACCATATTTCTTAGGAATTAATATTGGTTTTGGTTATGATTCAAACCCGCTTTATGGTAACGATAAATATACTGATTTTATAAGTATGGAAAACTTCCAAAATCAAAAAGCTAATAGCTCAACAAGTATAATTTTTAGCATTGATGGATCTTACAATTTAGATTTAGGGAATAATTATTCAACCCAATTTTATGGAAACTTTTATAATAAAAAATATCTAAAAAATAAAAGCGAAAATTATCCTGATTTAAATGTATTATCGCTAGGTATTAATCCAAAATATACCTATAATAATCATAAATTTGTTTTAAATTTAGGCTATGATTTTGTAATGTTAAGAAGAGCTGCATTTTTACATAGTATAAATTTAGGCTTTACTTATGAAAATAACTTAAATGATAATTATTTATATTCAATTTTTTATGATTATTCAAAAGGTATTTTTGATAATAGCTATGATAAAGATTCAAACTTTAATCACCATTCTTTAGGTTTTAATAATGTTTTAGCTTATAACAATAATATTTATTATTTGAATTTAAATTATGACTTTGAAAAAGCAAAAGAAAGCTTAAGTTCAAACTCAGATTTTAAAAGCTATGGAGTTAAAATAGGTGCTATTATTCCATTTGCTACTAGCTATGCTTTTAAACCAAGTATATCTTATACTCATACAGATTATTCAAAAGAAGATATTTCTTATTTTTCAAAAAGAAAAGATAATGAATACTTTGTAAGTGCAACAATAGAATATATGATTAATAGCAATCAAACTATTAGCCTTAATTTAAGCTATGATAAAGATGATTCAAATCATAATTTTTATGATAGTATAAATTACTCAACTATGCTAAATTACAGATATGAGTTTTAAAGGAAAATTATGCAAAATATTTTATTATTAAGTAGCGATAGATATAAACAATTAGAATCATTTGAATGGTGTGTAAGTATATTGAATGATTTTTTTGCAAAAACTAAGCAAATTGCTTTAGTTCCTTACGCACAAGTTGGCGATGATTTTAATGAATACGAAAAGCTACTAAAAAATAAAATAAACTCAAAAATAGTATCAATTCATAGCGACCCTATCAATATCCTAAAAGAAAGCGATGGGGTCTTAGTAAGTGGGGGTAATTTATTTGTTTTATTATATAGATTACAACAGCTTAATTTGTTAGATGCTATAAAAGATAAGATAAATAATTCAGCTTTATATGCAGGCTGGGGAGCAGGTGCGAGCTTGCTTTCAGAAGATATTAAAACCTGTAATGATTTACCTATTTTATATCCAAATAATTTAAAAGCATTAGGGATTTTAAAATATCAAATAATTACAGAATATATTCCACAAGATAAAGAATTTGCTTTAAAATTATTTGAATACTTTAAACTACACCAGAATTCATCAGTATTTGCCTTGCCTTATGGCTCAGCTTTAAAAATACACAATGATAATGCATTAGTTATGGGTAATGAAGGCGTATTAAAATTATCAGAGTACTACGAACAATACTTTAAAATAGGCGATTTTATTAAACTATAAAATACTTTTCGCTCACTGAATTTGAAATAAGAACTTTGCTAATTCCTATTTCAAATTCCAAAAAATCAAAAGAATTTAAAACAGGAATTAAGCTTTATAATAAGCTTTTAATTTTTTCTACTTTTACACCAAATCCTTGTCTAGCAACTGAGCCTATTACAAAATCACTAATCAACGCATTTTCGCCTCTTAACTTATCGCTTGGAATTATATTTGCAATGCTTACGCCTGTTCTTTTTGCAATATTTTTTGCTATTAATTTACCATCTATATAAAAATCACTTCCACCTTCACCACGCCTTGCACGCCCATGCTCAATGCCTAATGCGTTTTCGTGAATACCTTTTCTTGTTCTTAAAATACCTATTATTTTTTTATCATCTCTAATTACTCTTATCAAATCACCATTTTTAAGCCCTAAATTACTTGCTGTAATTTCATTCATTTCAATATAATTTGAATATCTAAGATGAGTTAATTTTGAACTTGCAGCAGTTAAGCTTGAAAATATATTTGATTTATAAGAAAATGCTTTTAAGTCTAAATTATCTAAATCTTCACCATTTTTGTAACGCTGATTTAATAAATAAGGAACACCGCTATAATTTTCCCCCGTTAAAGAATCCTTACAAAGTGCTAAATTTTCATTATAAATAGCTACTTCTTTTTTATATCTTTTAGCTAAAAACTCGCCATCATAAGCTTTATTAACGTTTTCAAATTTACCACCCCTTGCCATACAAAAAAGTGCTTTTTTATAATGCTCTGGACTAATACTTTTAAGCTCATCATAAAATGGCAAACCTTTTATCTCATCTTCATTTATTTCATAATCAAACCCACCATCAAGAGCAACATTTATAAAACTTCTTAAATAATAATCACTTGGCTTATCTAAATTATAAAAATTACCATCTTTATCTTTTATAGCATTTTTACCAAACCCTGCTAAGCCTAATTTTTTGCCAAGTTCAATAACAAAGCTATCCATACAAACACTCTCTTCATTACTAAACTTAACATTAGGAGAATTTAAAATAGGAAATCTAAAATGACTTGCACGAGTTAAAGCCCCACCCCAAGGACTAACAATACCCCAAGTTTCATACATAACACTATCAGGAACAATATAATCAGCAAACATACTAGTTTCGTTTATAAATGGATCAATTGCTATAAATAAAGGTATTTTAGAGCTATCTTTTAAAGTATCTTTTATATTATTCATATTGCTTGCATAAGCAATATTTGCATTCCATGATAATAAAATATCTATTCCATAAGGATATTTTAAAGCAGCATTTGTAATAGCATCAGTGCAAATCGCATTTGTTAATGGATACCAAGGCAGTTTTGATGGATATGGATTTTCGTTGTTTTTTATTTTATTTTTATATTCACTTGTAATTTCATAAGGTTTTTTTGTCTTATCAACTCTAATTCCACTAGGTTTAATTTTGCCTTTAAATTTAGCTAACTCAAAAATTCCAGATAAATCATTAAATTTACCCCCACCTGCACTCATTCCACCAACTTTATTTAAATTACCAAGCAAGCCAACAAGCTCTAAAATCGCATAACCTGTATATAATCCAGTTGTTTGCATTGTCCCACCATGCAAGTCAAATGCAACTTTGCTTTTATATTGTTTAATCTTACTTATTAAATAATCATAATCAGCTTTTTTAACCCCACTCTTAGCTAATAACTCATTAACATCTAAATCCTTAACACTATCATACAACTTAACAAAACTTGTTTTAACATGCAAATCTTCGCCATTTAGATTAATAATTCCATCATAATAAATATTAGCTTTTTTGCATTCACTAGCCTTTTTTAATTCATTATCACAAATTACTAAAATCTCTTTATCAAGTCTAAGAAACTCGCCTTTTTTATAATTATCACTAGCACTTTGCACTACTAAATAAGCTGCGTTTGAATAACTAGCAAAATTAGGATCATTTAAATTAGATAAATATTCTTCATCATAAAGTTTATTTTCAATTACGCCTTTAATAAGAGCTAATACAAGATATAAATCCCCACCTGGTTTTATAGCAATCCACTTACCACAGCTTGCAGCACTTGAAGTTGAGTTTGTAAGTATCGGAGTGATTGTAACATACTCGCAATTTTTACTTTTTTTATCTGCAATTTTTAATCCTTGCCTTTTAAAAGGATTTCCTGCTTGAGCTGGAGCACTAGCAAAATTAATTAAAAATTCACAATTATCATAATCAGGTTTTAAATGTGGATATTTATCAAAATCATTTAAAAAACAAGCCATTGCAGCACGCATAGATAAGCCACATGTAGCAGTATGTCCATGAAAATTAATAGTTCCAAATGATTTTTGAAATCTTTCTTGAAAGAAATTCTTTCTTCCTTCATCACCTGTTGCGATAATACATAAACCATTTGCCTTTTTACCAAATTCAGGTGCATTATCGTCTATTAGTTCATCGTGATTATAGACTTCTTTAAAACCTTTTACATATCCTTCATTAAACAAATCGCCACCATTAACAATCTCATCTAAAAATTTCTCAGGTTCAATGCTTTGCCATTTGTTTTCTCCACGCTTTCCTACTCTTTTTAGGATTTGTGTAATTCTTGCTTTATCATTTAATTTATCAAAAACTAAATTCCCCCTAGCACAAACACTTGAATGGATTTTGCCTTGATTTAATAACGCAAAACTATCATTTATACTAGTATTCATATCAAGCCAAGGATCACTTGAGAGCAAACTATAAGGATTTCCGCTAACTTTTAAAACTTTATTATCTTTAACCTTAACCCTAACACCACAATGAGTTACGCAACCATTACAAACACTTGAATAGTATTTACCCGCATTTACATTTATACTATTTGCATAAACACTATCATTTACTTTAAGCCCAGCTTTTTGTAAGCCAATCATTTTCTTTATAGTTTCATTATATAAATACGCTCCAGCAACCCCACTAACACCTGCAGCTAATAAAAATTTTCTTCTACTCATTTAAAACTCTTTCTTAAATCTTTATCAAATATCGCAGCAAATAAACAAAATAAAGCTACACAAATACACCAATTACCAACAACAGAACCTAAACTATCACTACCTAATATCTTAAAAGAATATTCTGAAAATCCACTCATAATTTTTGGCATAGTATTACCTGCAAAAACCACATTAAACTTAAAGCAATAACTATAAGTAGCCATACTTAAAAATGTTAAAAGTAGTGAAAATTGATAGTTTTTAAGCTTTGTAAATAAATTTATTAGAATAATTAAAATCAAACAAAACTCAAGAATAAAAATCTCATAAAATCTAGCTAAAAATACATATTGATAAAGCTCTTTAATTTCTTTATTAAAGCCTAGCATAAAGCTAAACCAAAAAAATCTTAAAAGCAAATCAAGGATTATTAAATACCCTGCTACTTTTATTAGCTTATTAAAATCAATTGATACTTTTATTATTTTTGAATATATAAATAAAACCAATGCACATACTCCAACCCCACCAACGGCACCATTTACAATAAATAATAATGGTAAAACAGGCGTATTCCAAAAACTAACTCCAACACTAGCTCCTAAAATATAACCCGTATAGCCCGGAATACAAAAAGATAAAAATAAAGTAATTATTGCAAGCGTTTTTACATTTTTATTTTTTATATGCAAAAAAGCTAATATCATTAAAAATAAAGGATATACAATAAGTAAAATAACTCCCCATTTCATAGGAGAAGTTGGCAAGTTAGCCCAACCATTTAAGAAAAATTCTAATAATCTTGAAGGCTGTTTTAAATCATCTACTAGATTAAAAGGAACTGCAATTACACAAATTAATGAAATTAATAACGAAAATAATGCAGTATTTTTATATTGTTTTAATCCAAATACAAAATACAAACTCGCAATTAAAAATGCTCCAAAACTAGCCCCTGCAATAAAAAAATCATTAACAACATCTAAAGCCCATGTTCTTTGAACACTAAAACCTTCAATTATAACAGCACTCATCTTACACTCCACTCTTCTTCTAAAGCCATATCAAATTCTCTTGAAATATCTTGAAGCATTTTGTGATTTGGATTTATTTCATTTAATTCATTGTCTAAATTAATATAAAACACCCTTGGTTTTGTTCCAAAATGCTGTTTTAAAACGCTAGTTGGATAACTAGCTAAAAGTTTTGAAACTTCACTTGTTTTATCATTTAAATCTCCAAAAATTCTAGCCTTTCCAACACAAGTGCTAACACAAGCAGGAAGTTCATCATTATCTATTAAATGCGCACAAAAGGTGCATTTATCTGCTACTTTAGTTTCTTTATTAATAAATCTTTTATCATAAGGACATGCATTTACGCAGTAGCTACAGCCCCAACAAATATTACTATCAACTAAAACTAAACCATCTTTTCGCTTAAATGTTGCACCGGTTGGACATACGCTAACACAAGGAGGATTGTCACAATGATTGCAAAGCTCTGGCAAAAAAGCCTTAAATACTTCATCATTTTTGCTTAATTCATATTCGCTTACAAAAGATCTAAATTGATTTTGAGGAACTTTATTTTCATTAATACAGGCTGCTGTGCATGCATGGCAAGCAATACATCGCCTTAAGTCAATAACCATTGCATAACGCTTGGATGAATTGCCGATATACCTTTTATCAAGCATATCAATACCTTTATTGTGAAAACTAAATGCATAACTTGAAGTTGTCATTCCTATAAATACAAATTTTCTTCTATTCATAGTCTAGCCTTAAAGTGAAATAAAATTAGTATAAGTTGATAATGTGAAATTAAAGTTAAATCTTTATTACAATTTAAGTTAAAACTCAAATTCAAATTCCTATTTCAAATTCTAAAAAAATTCAAAGAATTTGAATTAGGAATTAGAAAAAGCTTAAATATTGAATAAATTTTATAATTTCAAAAGTAATAATTAAAATTTTTAAAAAATAATTTTTATTATTTACTAAATATTATCTTACTAAAAATATTATTCTCTCGTTTAATTAAAAAAGGAGAAATAATGAAACAATTAACAACAGACTTTGGTAACCCAATAGGTTCAAATCAAAACTCACTTACAGCAGGTGCAATGGGACCACTTTTAATGCAAGATTATCAACTAATTGAAAAACTTGCTCATCAAAATAGAGAAAGAATCCCAGAGCGTGCAGTTCATGCAAAAGGAAGTGGTGCTTATGGAGAACTAAGAATTACAGCTGATATTAGCAAATACACAAAAGCTAAAGTTTTTGCAAAAGGCGAAGTTACGCCACTTTTCTTACGCTTTTCAACAGTTGCAGGTGAAGCTGGTGCAGCTGATGCTGAAAGAGATGTTCGTGGCTTTGCTATCAAGTTTTACACAAAAGAAGGCGTTTGGGATTTAGTAGGTAATAACACTCCTACATTTTTCTTAAGAGATGCTTATAAATTCCCTGATTTTATCCACACTCAAAAAAGAGACCCAAGAACACACCTAAGAAGCAACAATGCTGCATGGGATTTTTGGACGCAAGTTCCTGAAAGTCTTCATCAAGTAACAATTCTTATGAGTGATAGAGGAATTCCTGCATCGTATCGCCACATGAACGGATATGGTTCTCATACTTATTCTTTTATTAATGATAAAAACGAAAGATTTTGGGTAAAATTTCACTTTAAAACCAAGCAAGGAATTAAGTGTTTAACAAACGAAGAAGCAGAAAAAATCATCGCAAAAGATAGAGAATCTCATCAAAGAGATTTATATGAAAATATTGAAAAAGGCAATTTCCCTGCATGGAGCGTAAAAATTCAAATCTTAGCTGAGAATGAAGTAAGCAAACTTGGCTTTAATCCATTTGACTTAACAAAAGTATGGCCGCATAGCGTTGCTCCACTTATTGAAGTTGGTGAAATGGTGCTAAATCGCAATCCACAAAATTATTTTAACGAAGTTGAACAAGCTGCATTTAGCCCAAGTAATATAGTTCCAGGTATAGGCTTTAGCCCTGATAAAATGCTACAAGCTAGAATCTTTAGCTATCCTGATGCTCAAAGATATAGAATCGGAGCAAACTATCATCAATTACCTGTAAATAGAGCTAAAAATGAAGTTCATACTTATAATGTCGCAGGTGCAATGAACTTTGGTATAGGAGATAACTTAGTAAACGGTGCTTATTATGAGCCAAATACCTTAAATGGAGCAATAGAAGATAATAAATATCTTGAGCCAGATTTAGCAGTAGGCAGCAGTGCAGCAAGATATGCTCCACTAGATAATGATTTTTACACACAACCAAGAAATTTATTTAATATCTTGCCAAGTGATGAAAAAGAAAGACTTTATAAAAACCTAGCAGCAAGTTTTGATGGTGTTAAAGTTGAAATCATAGAAAAAGCTCTAGCACATTTTGAAAAAATCAGCCCAGAATACGCAAACGGCGTTAAAAAAGCTTTAGGAAAATAATATGCAAGTAAGTAGTGCCGAATTAGCAAGATATGATGAGCTTTGTAAAATGGCATTAGATTTTGCTAGAAACAATGACCATAACACTCTTCTTAATATGATAAGAGCAGGATTTAATGTAGATTTTAAAGACCATCGTGGCAATACGCTTTTAATGTTAGCTTGTTATAACGGCTCTTACGAATGCGCAAAAATGCTTTTAGAAAATGGCGCAAATGTAGATATGAAAAACGATAAAGGGCAAACCCCATTAGCAGGGGTTTGCTTTAAAGGATATTTAGATATTGTTAAATTACTTGTAAGCTATGGTGCAAACATAAATGAAAACAACGGCTTAGGCATGACGCCTTATACATTCGCTCTTATGTTTGGAAGACTTGAAATAGCTGAGTATTTAACTACACAAAAAACTAGTCTATTAAAAAAACTAACCTTAAAAATATTAAAACTCTTCAAAAAAAGTAACTAAAAGTAACAAAGCAAATAATATTTTTTATTAAATATTATTTGCTTAACCTTTTTTGTGTTAATCTCAAGAATATTTTTTAAAGGAGATGACATGAAACAAAAACTTAGAACTAATTTATTTTTACTAACTAAAGCCCATTGACCCTTACCCTACTTTTTTAATCCCAAATTATTTTTATTATTGTTAATTTTTAATTTTTGCTTTTAGCATTTTTATATTTATTACAAAGGAAATTTTATGAAAAAAATTATTATTTTATTAGCATTTATTATGCAAATTTTTGCAAGTGATTTGATAAAAGTTGGTATGTCACCGGGTTTTGCTCCATTTGGCTATATTAAAGATGATAAAATTATTGGCTTTGATATTGATTTGGTTAATGAGATAGCTAAGGTTTTAGATATTAAAATAGAGTTTGTGCCTATGGATTTTGATGCTTTAATGGGCGCTTTAAAGCTTGGCAAAATTGATGTGATAGCATCAGGACTTAGCAATACACCTGCAAGGGCAAAAAATGTTGAGTTTAGCGATATTTATTATCAAGGTTCAAACTGCTTTTTAAGAAAAAAATCAAGAACCGATATTACTAGCTTAAACGGCTTAAGCGTAGGCGTTCAATTAGGCTCAATTCAAGCAAATATGCTAAATCAAATTCCAAATACAAAACCTTTTTTAAACTCTGAAATAGCTAATTTAGTATTAGCATTAGTAAATGATAAAGTTGATGCGGTAATTGTTGATAAATTAGTAGCTCGTGGATATTTAAACACTTATAATGAGCTTGAAATCTTTCAAGAATTAAAAGAAGAAAACGATGGAGTAAGCTTTGCCTTTGCTAAAGGAAATACAAAATTAAGAGATGATTTTAACAAAGCTTTAGAAGTTGTAAAAAGTCAAGGAATTTATGAAAAATTATTAGAAAAATATGAAATGTAAGAAATTTCATACTAAATTTTGTTAATTTTGTTTCATTTTGTTACAAAATTAACAAAAAAATTAAAATTATTACAAACATAAATGAGATTTACTGATATGATTATTTAAATTATTTTAAAGGAGTGAAAAATGCAAAAGAGTGTTGCTAAATTAATCTTTAAACTACGTTGATGCTTACTTCTATTTCTTAATTTCTCACATTTTTATCATTGTTAATTTTTATTATTGTTAGGTTTATTTTTTAGGTTTTGCTTTATGCAATTTTTATTTTTATTACAAGGAAAAATTTATGAAAAAATTATTATTAAGTTTTGCGTTAATTTCGCAAATATTCGCACAAGATATTTTAAAAATTGGAACAACATCAGGTTATGCTCCATTTGAGTATATTCAAAATGATGAATTAGTAGGCTTTGATATAGACTTAGTAAATGAGATAGCAAAAATTCTAGATATAAAAATAGAATATAAAGTTATGGATTTTGATGGACTTATTAATGCTTTAAAAGCTAAAAAAATTGATGTAATAGCAGCAGGTATGAATAAAACCGAGCAAAGAGCAAAAAGTGTAGAGTTTTCTAATCCTTATTATTTAGGAATGAATTATTTCGTAAAATTAAAAGATAATGATAAGTTTAATAATATTGAAGATTTAGAAAAAGGAGCGATATTTGGAACTCAAATAGGCACTTTACAAGCTGAAGAATTAAGTAATATTAAAGGCGTAAAACCATATTTAAATGCTGAATTAATAGTGCTTGTTTTAGCAACTATAAATAAAAAAATTGATGGATTTTTGCTAGAAGCTGCAGTTGCTAAAGGTTATATGAAAAGCTATCCTGAATTAAAAGTCTTTGCAAAAAAAGAAATAAAAGGAAGTGGAGCAAGCTTTGCTTTTGATAAAGGCAATACAAAATTAAGAGATAATTTTAATAAGGCTTTAGATATTTTAAAAGAAAACGGCACTTATTTAAAATTATTAAAAAAATACAATTTAGATAATTAAAAAATATTAGGAATTTAAATAAAATTCCTAATCAAATTTCATAAAATTTCGCAAGAATTTGAAATAGGAATTTAAATATTGTATATTAAGCTTATAAGATTTTAAGGAAAAATTTTGAATATAGATAATTTAAAAGATTATAAAATAAAAAAACGATTATTTATATAGCTTAGAGCTTATTAGATTATTTAATGATATTGTTGCTTTTTTATTATTAATTTGCACAATTTGTTTTATAGCTTACAATTTAGATAAACTACCTGAAGCTTCTCACACAGAAATGACTGAGATTAGATTAAGAGGAAGAGGCGAAGCTACAATAATTGTCGGTATATTTTTTATTTTTTTATTCATAAAGACAAATCATATTAAAAGGCTTAGATTTGTTAAAAATAATGATTTTTACATTAGCGTAGATAAAGAAAAGATATATTTTGAAACATATGCAGTAGATAAAGAAGGTCTTTTTGATATTGCTAAAAGTTATAAAAAAGTAAGCGAAACGATAAATAAAAGCGATATAGTTTTTAGATTACAATCTAAGCGACCTGCTTTAGCGTATTCACATATATTTGATAAAGATACTTACAATACTAAAGAAATAGAAAATAAAAGCTTAAATTATAGATTAGACTACCCTATAACTAGAATCATTTTCTTTCCTATAGTTATGTTTTTTGCAATATTAAATATTTTATCAAGCTATTTAATATTGTTTTTATTAAATGGTAAAAACTTAAAAACTTACACAATATATCAAACTAAAACCAAGCTATTTTCATTGCCTTTTGTTGATGATTTATCGGTTTATTTTTTATACACTGAATATAGATTAAAACATTCTGCGATAAGCAAAGGAGCTTACGAAATAGAGCATAGAGAAGAAGCACAACCATTAGGCGAAAAATACATAGCAAAACAGCGTAAGAAAATTGAAAAGATTTTAAAAAAGAAAAACCTAATTCCGAATTCAAATTCTTAAACTTTTCAAGCAAAGACTTTAAAGCCCTTGCTAATTATTAAGATTTTGTTATATAAAATCCTAAAACCGAGCCATTTTGAACGACTTCGCAACTATGACCTAATTTTTTCATATCAGGCACAATTCCATTAATACTTTGCGGACAATCGCTAATAATTTCTAGCACTTCGCCACTTTTAAGTTTATTGATTGCTTCGTTTGCAACTATTGCTGGATATGGACATGGCTCACCTAAAAGCGTTATAGAATAATCAATTTTCATTTTTTACTCCTTGCAAAAAATAAAATTAAAGCAATGCTTATTAAAAACAATGCAAGATTTATACTAAAGCCTGAATATCCACTAAGCTTAATTTTCTCACCTGCTAAAAACCACTTAGGCAAATAATCATAATTTAAAGCAATTAGCATAGTTCCTAAGATATTTCCAACGCCAACTACCATAAAATGAGTTTGCCCTTCTACTGCACGATATAAAAATCCGCACTCACAACCACCCGCAAACACAATGCCAAAGCCAAATATAAATGCACCCACACAAAGCGCTAAAGATATTTCTAAAACCTTAGCGTTATAGCCTTTATTTAATAAAGCAAATACAAAAATACTAGCAATTAGCATTGAGATAAACAAAGCTAATGAAAAACCATAACGCTTGAATAAAAACAAATCTCTAAAACAAGATGTAAAACAAATCTGACCTTTTTGAATAAGCCAACCAAAAATAAGCCCAAAAACAAGAGCAATAGGTAGATTTTTTGTATCATTAATCGCAAGATAGATAAAAAATACAAAAAAAGCACTCAAACTTAAAAAGAAAATTATTTTATTTTTTTGATTAATTTTAGAATCAATTTTAAGCTGTGGGGTGTTTGTCTTAATCATTTCGTATTTTGGAGCAAATATTTTAATCTTAAGGGTTAAAATGGCTGCTATTACTCCAAACATCATAAAAATCGCAAATACCCAAGTATGCAATGAAAAATAAGGAAGTCCGGTGAAAAAATTTGCTAGATTACATCCCCAAGCAAGTCTTGCACCAAAACCCGCTAATATCCCGCCGATTAGTGCTTGAAAAAATCTTGTTTTAGAAGCAATTTTTCTAAAATAAACTTTATTAGCAATACTAGCAGCTAACAAACAGCCAATAATTAGCCCTATAATCATCACTCCATCTACACGAGTAAGCATTGTGCCATTTAGGTTTTGCTTTTGATAATAAGAATATGAGCTTAAATCAATTCCAAAAAGTTCTAGAATTTCTCCGCCTATGCGAGTAAATTCACCAGTTACTGCAAACACACCGCCAAAAATAGCAAAATACAAAGTTGCCATAATACTAAGCAAAATAACAGCTTTTGAATTGCTATAAAAATTGTCTAAATAAGTGTGTTTAAAATGTGCTAAATCAGCACCGAAGTTAGAAGTTTTCATAAGTTGTCCTTGTATGGCTAAAACTTAGCCGAAATTAAAAGCTTGATTATAAATAAGCAAAACTTTTAATATGCTTAAAATTTTATATCAAAATTAGACTAATTACAAAACTTAAATTCCTATTTCAAATTCTTTAAAATTTTAAAGAATTTGAAATAGGCATTTTGATTTATCAAAAAAGGATATATTTTAACCCATTTTGATTTAGGGGTTAAGATGGATTTTGAGATTATTAAAGAGTATTATCCACTTTTTATTGATGCTTTTTATCTAACTATAAAACTCGCTTGTTATGGAGTGATTTTGTCATTTTTAATAGGTTTGTTTTGTATGTGGGTAGAGCTTCATAGGTTTAAGTTTTTAAGATTAGTTTGCAATGCTTATATTGAGCTTTCACGCAATACTCCACTTTTAATTCATTTATTTTTCTTATATTATGCCTTGCCAAAAATAGGCATTAAACTTGAAGCTTTTTCTTGTGGAGTAATAGGACTTGCTTTTTTAGGTGGTAGCTATATGGCTGAAAGTCTTAAGGCTGGGCTTAATGCGATTAGCAAGCATCAAATTGAGGCAGGATATGCCCTAGCTTTAAGTAAAAATCAAGTTTTATATCACATCATTTTGCCACTTTCTCTTAGAGTATCAATAACTAGTATAAGTGCAAATATTATATTTTTATTCAAAGAAACTTCGGTTGTAAGCGTAATCGCTCTAGCTGATTTGGTTTATACTACAAAAGATATTATTGGGCTTTATTATGTTACAAATGAAGCTTTATTTATGTTATGCGTAGCTTATTTTATAATGATTTTACCATTATCTTTAATACTTAGCTTAATAGAAAAAAGGATTAGAAGATGAGTGAAATATTGTTTGATTTAGATATTTATAAAAGACTTTTTGAAGGTTTAAAAGTTACGCTTTTTATATCATTTGTTTCTATATTTTTTTCTATTATTGGCGGACTTATTTTAGGTGTTTTTATGAGTTTAGGAAATAAAATTATTTTTTATATTCTAAAAATAATGCTTGAAATTGTAAGATTTATGCCTATTATTGTTTGGTTGTTTTTGATTTATTTTGGAATGTCTAGCTGGCTTAGTTTAGATGCGATTACTGCTAGTATAATCGTTTTTGTTATTTGGGGAGTTTTTGAAATGATGGATTTAGTAAGGGGTGCTTTGCTTAGTATTCCTAAACATCAGTTTGAAAGCTCAAACGCTCTTGCACTTAGCAAGTATCAAATGTATAGATTTATAATCTTACCACTTGCAGCAAGAAGATTGCTTCCTAGTGTGATAAATCTTTTAAGCCGTATGATAAAAACTACTTCTGTTGCTTATTTAATAGGCGTTGTAGATGTTTTAGCAATAGGCAATCAATTAAAAGAAGTTACATTGCTTACAAGTAATTTCGCACCTTTATATATTTATACAATAATATTTTTTATATATTTTATTATTTGTTATCCTTTATCAAAAATATCAAAAATCCTAGAACAAAGGTGGAGCTAATGAGTATTTTAAAACTTGAAAATATCAATAAATTTTATGGTAAAACCCATGCTTTAAAAAATATTTCTTTTGAAGTTAATAAGGGCGAAGTGGTTGTTTTAATAGGCCCTAGTGGCTGTGGAAAAAGCACAACTTTAAGATGTATAAATGGACTTGAAAATATTGCAAGTGGAAATATTTATATAAAAGATGAAGTAATTTCAAAAGATTTTAAAAACTGGCAAGAAATTAGAAAATATGTTGGAATGGTGTTTCAAAGTTATGAATTATTTGATCACTTAAGCGTAATTGAAAACATTTTATTAGCACCTATAAAAGTGCAAAATAGAAAAAAAGATGAAGTTTTAAAAGAAGCTTTAGAATTACTTAAAAAAGTTGGCTTAGAACACAAGCTTAACGCCTATCCAAAAGAGCTAAGCGGCGGACAAAAACAAAGGATTGCAATAGTAAGAGCTTTGTGTATGAACCCTGAAATTATGCTTTTTGATGAAGTTACGGCTGCGCTTGATCCTGAGATTGTAAGAGAAGTTTTAGATGTATTATTAAATCTTGCAAAAGAAGAAAAAACAATGCTAATTGTAACTCACGAAATGGCGTTCGCAAGAGCAGTTGCTGATAAAATAATTTTTATGGATAGTGGAGAGATTATAGAAATTGCAAGCCCTGAAGAGTTTTTTACTAGACCTAAAAGTAACCGAGCGAAACAATTTTTAAATATGTTTGATTTTAAAAAGGATTAAAATTATCTTTTATTAATAATTTCAAGTTTAAATTTATCTACATTTTAATTTAAAGGAGTGTAGTTATGAAAAAAACTATTTTATCATTAGTTGCAGGGGCAATTCTAACCTGTTCGTTAAATGCTAGAAGTTTAGCAGAAATTAAAGCAGAAGATAATATTAAAATCGGTGTTTTTGCTGATAAACCACCATTTGGTTTTGTAGATAAGGCTGGTAATTATCAAGGTTATGATGTTTATTTTGCAAAAAGAATTGCAAAAGATTTATTAGGAGATGAAACAAAGGTTGTTTTTGTTCCTGTTGAGGCTGCTAGTAGGGTTGAGTTTTTGTTATCTAATAAAGTTGATGTAATTTTAGCAAACTTTACAAAAACTCCAGAAAGAGCAAGAGTTGTTGATTTTGCATTGCCTTATATGAAAGTTTCTTTAGGTATTGCAAGTCCTAAAAATGCAGAGATTAAAGATATTAGCGAATTAAATGGAAAAACTTTAATCGTAAATAAAGGCACTACTGCAGATGCTTATTTTACAAAGAATAAAAACGGCGTAAATCTAGCAAAATACGACCAAAATACTGAAACTTTTGGAGCTTTATTAGATGGTAGGGGTGCTGCACTTGCACACGATAATACCTTGCTTTTTGCTTGGGTTAAGAATAATCCTGAGTTTGTAGTAGGAATTAGTGAATTAGGCGATATTGATGTGATTGCACCTGCTGTTAAAAAAGGAAATACTGAATTGCTTGAATGGATTAATGCAGAAATTATCAAACTTGGTGAAGAACAATTCTTTCACAAAAACTACGATGAAACTCTAGCACCTGTTTATGGCAACGATATTGATAAAGAAAGCGTTGTGGTAGAAGGCGGAAAACTTTAATAAACTTAAATTCCTATTTTAAATTCTTTAAAATAGGAATAACTTTTTTAATATTTTAAAGCTTGAAAATATGTGTAATTTAGAAGATAAAAATAGCTAGAATTTGAATTAGGAATTACAAATCCCTAATTCTTATATTTTTAATTAAAGCTCCATATGATTTACTTCACGCCAAGCTTCAAGCAGACCATTAGCAACTCTCATAACCTCATCTAATTTAGCAGGGTCACTATCAATTATAACCTTACTAAGCGTGCTAATTTGGTGAGAATAAAGTCCTTGTAGATAATAACTTACTTCTCCTTGTTCAAAATCTAAGCAATTTAATAATTCCACAAATATCGCTGTGGCTTTTTTGATATTTAAGCATTTTTTTTCTATATCATCTTTTTCAATTGCTTTTTTTGCACGAGAGCAAAATCTAAGTATGCCCTCGTATAAAAGTTCAATCATTTTTTCATTACTATCTACTGCTATGTTATTTTGTGAATAACTTGCGTATGCGTTACTTACCATTCATATTCCTTATTTATTTGCAAAAGCTGAGTTAATAAGAGCATTAATTGTATTACCTTGCAACTCATATTTCTTTAAAATACCATCATAATGGCTTAATTTGTTTGCTAAAGTTTCATACTTTTTCTCAATCTCTTGATTGATTTTTTTAATACTCTCATTTAAATCTTTTACATCTTTTTCTAATTGCTGACTATACTTACTAATAGTTCCATTTGAGCCAACTAAACCATCTAAAGTATCTTTAAATGTTCTAAATATACCAGTTTGCTCTGTTTTAATAGTATTTATAGTTTTTTCTTCCAAACCAAGTTGTAATAATTTATCACTTGAGCCTTTTATTTCTAAAGCATTTTTACCTGTGCTTGAAATAATAATATTACCATCTTTTCCAAGTTTTGCGCTTACTCCATCAATCTTAGCATCATTTATAGCTTCAACTAATTTATTTAAGTATTCACCTTGAGTGATAGTATTTTTTGGATCATTTAATTTATCTAAAAACTCTTTTTTAAACGTAATATCTTTTCCATTAATCTTTAAATCACCTTCAGCTAAAGCTACTTTTTGACTAATTGTTTTACTTGTTTCGTTTAATTCTTGATATTTTGTGCTACCTTGTAAAAACGATTTGATATTTTCGCCATTCTTTTTATAAGCTTCTTCAAACTTTGATTTTTTAAATTCTAAAATACCCTTTTCGTTAAGACTAAATCCCATACCAGATAAGCTCATTCCATTAGCATCTGCTTTTGTAATTAATGATGATAATTGAGATTTTAATCTCGTAATCTCTGTTATACCTTGTAAGCTTCCTGAAGTCTTTTTCTCTTGATCAAATCCAGTTGAAGTAGCAAGTGAATTAACTAAGGCATTATAGTTTGTTGTAAAGGTATTTAAATGTTCTGTTAGAGCATCTAAGTCATCGCTAACTTTAAAATTAGTTACACCTTCTTTTTTAAGAGTAATCTTTGCACCTATTATTAAATCCTCAATATTATTAGTACTTCTAGTAATTTCTATACCTTCATAAACAAATTTAGAATCTTTTGCAGTCTGAACGTGATTTGCCGAAGTATCTATTGCCTTCAATCTAGTCTCTGCTGATTTAACATCTAATTCATTGTCAAAATAATTAAATTGTTGAAGTTCAAAAAATTCTTGTAATCCTTTTTTCTCATCATTACTTAATTTGTCAAAATCTGTTAGTTTATTAATACTTACAGTTTGTTCTTTTCCACTGCTATCTTTAAATTTAACATTCAGCTCTTCGCCTTTGTTTTTGATAAACGAAACCCAATCTTTAGTTTGTTGCTCCATATTTGTTTTATCTTTAAATTCATTAAATACAGCTTTTCTTTCATCATCGCTTAATTTAGTTAAATCTGTATCTTTATTGATTGTAAATTTAACTTCTTTTTCAATAGTTTTACTGCTATCATTTGGATCTTGTTCTGATATTTTGTAACTCAACTCTTTATCTGCTGTTAATTCTGAAACTTTTTTTTGTATATCTTCCAAATAATTTTTATCACCTAAAATTACCTTAGAAGCATCAAGTTGTTCTGTAGCACTCTTAAGCTCTTTTTTAACCGAACTAGCATTTGCTGAGTTTAATAAACCAAGTTTTTTAAGAACTGCTTTTGAAAATTCTGCTACATTAGGATCATCGTTTTTACTTGATATACCAAAAGCTATTTCATTATCAATTCCTGCTTCTTTACTTGTGATCATAAGTCTATAATTATCATGACCTGTATCTAAAACTTTAGTGCTTACATAATCGCTAAGTTTTTTACCATTTTCATTTGTAGCTGAAAGAATTTTATCATTTAAGCTCTGTATAGAATCTCCTGAATTGATTCTTATAGTAAATTCTTGTTTATTAACGGTGATTTTAAATTCTGCATCTTTAAGCATTTCTTTTTCACCTTTATCATTAATAATACTAACATCATTAAAAATACCATAAGCTTCACTAGAAAACGAATTAGTTTGATAAGCATCTTTTGTAGCTAATTGTTTTACGTCTATATCAAAATCGCCTACTTTTACGCCTTTTTTTGTAGTGATACTAGCACTCTCTCCTGTTGCATCAACCTTACTTTTAGAAAACACATCACCTTCAACAATACTTGAAATATCCCCTTTAAAAGTTCCTAAAAGTGTGGTTAAATCTGTTAAATCCTTTTGTTTTGCTTGTGTATCAGTTAGCTTTTTATTAGGTATTGCTAATTGTTGCTTTTGATCAGCTTCTTTTAATGCATCATATTTTTCTTTAAATTGAAACTGGTTTGCACCTGCTACTAAGCCTATTCCTGCCATTACTAACTCCTTTTAGCTTTTTTTATCAAATATAATTCCTATTGCTTCTTTCATACTTTCGCTTAGTTTAATTACTTCTTCATTAGGAATTTTACGAATTACTTTACCTGATTTTGTAGCTATTACATCTACATACATTTGATTAATTTTATCGTTATAACCAAATCTTACATCAGTTTTTAATTCTTCCATATTTTCATTAAGCTTTTTGATTGACTCATCTAGCTTTTCTTTTGTGATTTCCTTATCTATTTCTTCATTTTTTTGCTTGCCCGAATTTGTTTCAATATGAGTTTGCTCAACTGGGCGCATTTTTGTTGTTTCTGCACTCGCTCTTACTTGAGTATCATACTGAGAACTCGCTGCTCTAAAAATTTCCATAATAATCTCCTTTTAATATGCTTGTTTTCTAAATCGGCTAATTTTTAAAAAACTTCATACCTTTTGAAAAAATTTTCATCATTTTCTAATAAATTTAATTCAATAAGCCCATTTATTACTGATTTAGTGCAATCAGTTGTACTAGGCCACTCGTTTAAATAGCCATCAATTTCGCCTTTTGCATAAGCTGCTACTAAAATACCATTTTCATCTATTTTAATATCTGTACTTGGATCATAATTATTAAAAGCTCTCCAAACTAACATATAAGCATTTGTTAAATCAACGCCTTTATCAAATAATACAACCACTCCACCTAAATTATCTTTACAAGCTTTATAAATCTCATCTAAATTATGCTTTCTATCTAAACTTATGCAAGTAATTTGTGTCTTTGCCTCAGGATAGAAAATATTATATTCATACAAGCCAAAATCTTTTAAGTTTTCTAATAAAGCTTTAAGATTTGGTTTAAAGCTTTCTTTTAGGTGTAATTCATTTTCTTTTTTAAATGTATGTGCTTTATAAGCGGGTTTAGTTGTAGCATCAAGCCCTAATTTTCCACCCATTCCTAATTTTGTGCTTGAATGATCAAGCTCATCACATAATCCATAACTTAAAAGTAATTTGCTAGGAGCAAAATTATCTAAAATATATTCAGTAATTTTAGGATAATCATTTAAGCTAGGTGCATTTTCATCAACAAAAATAGCATTTTTTACAAAAGCCATTTGCCCTACTCCCCAAAATGCGTGCATATTTGCCATTGCAATGCCTTCATAATTATTTTTAAGCTTTGCTAAAATCAAATTATGAAAAACTCCATTTTCAGGCATAGAATAATCAATCAAATCAGGGCAAGTTGTCTTAAGTAATGGCAAGAAAATTCTCTCAGTCCCATACCCCATCCATTTATCTTCAAGTGGAGGTTTGCCAACAACCGTTGCATTATAAATAGGCTCATTTTTACCCGTAATTTTTGTAATCTTCATAACAGGGAAATTTCCTTGTGGAGTATAAAATCCTGTATGATCGCCAAAAGGCCCTTCAATAGCAAAATGATTTACATCAATTTCGCCTTCAATTACAAAATCACTATTGCTTGGAACATATAAATCATTTGTATCACATTTTACTAATTTTGCACCTTGTTTTTTTATAAATCCATAAAGCATTAATTCAAATATGCCTTTAGGAAGTGGTGCTTGAGCACAAAATATATGAAGTGGGTCATCTCCTATTGCAATAGCTACTGGCATTTTTTTATTTGCTGTTTTATATTCATAAAAGTAATTATTTGCATCTTTATGAAGTTGAAAATGCATAATTAAATGATTATCATCTAATACTTGCAAACGATACATTCCTAAATTATTTTGTTTTCCATCAAGGCTTTGTGTATAAACTTGACCCATTGTAATGAATGCACCTGCATCTTTTTCCCAAGTTTTAATGATAGGAATTTGATTTAGGAAATAGGTTTTTTGTTTGCAAGGTGCGTTTTTGTTAATTTCTCTTTTTGGAGCTATATTTTTTAATGAAAATAATTTATTAGCTAGATTTAATTTAGCGCCAAATGTTGGCGGAATATGTAGCTTTAATAAGCTTTCAATTTCTGCTGCTACTTCATCAGGACTTTTGCCTAATACTAAATTAAGTGCTTTTTTATTAGCAAAAACATTCATAATAATAGGCATATCATAAGTTGTGTTGCCCTTTTTAGGATTAGTAAATAATAATACCTTTGAATCGCTCTTTTTAGCTTCTAAATAAGCTAAATGAGCTATTTCTAAATCAACATCTAAAGGAGTATTTATAACCTTTAATAAATTTTCTTTTTTTAATTTTTCTATATAATTTTTCATAGCATTTCTTTTAATAATTCTTCATTTTCTTTTAATAAATCAAGTGCTCCGTATTTTATAAACTCTTTTGCTAAAACAACCCCAAAATCACTTGCTTCTTTTTTGCTTATTTTTCTTTGCATTTTGATGATTTTACTAGCATCAATTAAGCCTACAATTGCATTTACGCATATTAAATCATCATTTATCATAGAAGCATTAATTCCAATAGGAGCACCACAACCCCCATTTAAAGTAGCTGTAAAATCTCTTTCAATCTTGCAAAGTAAAGCTGTCGTTTCACAATTTAGTTTTGAAACCAAATTAAGAACCTTTTCATCATTAATACTTTCAATCGCAACTGCACCTTGCCCTGCTGAAGGTATCATTATTTTAGTATCTAAAATTTCATAATTTAAATCATCTAAAAGATTTAGCCTTTTAAGTCCTGCATAAGCTAAAACTATCGCATCAAATTCGCCATCTTTTAGCTTTTTAAGTCTTGTTTGTAGGTTTCCCCTTAATGAATGTATAGAAAAATCATCTCTAATAAGTCTTAGTTGCATTTGGCGGCGAAGACTTGTTGTGCCTATTTTTGCACCTTGTTTTAACTCGCTTAATGATTTTTCATTTCCACGAAAAACTACAACATCATTTACCACTTCTCTTTTACATATACTTGCAAGCTTAAAATCATAAGCTAAACTTGCTCCTACATCTTTTAAAGAATGAACGCTAATTTGAGCAAGTCCATCATACATAGCGTTTTCTAATTCTTTTATAAATAGATTTTTGCCACCTATTTTTGCCAAAGGAGTATCCAAAATCACATCTCCTTTAGTGCTAAGTTCTAATAATTCTATATTAAGATTTGGCTCAATTTTTAATAATTCTTCTTTTACATATTCACTTTGCCATAAAGCAAGTAATGATTTTCTAGTAGCTATTTTCATATTTTTCCTTTAAGATTGTTGTTTTATTCTGCAAACTAACGCTTCTTGTAAAAGCGTTCTTGCTATTACTTTTTCTTCTTTTACCATTTTGATATTTTCACCTAAATCTTCAAATATCTTATACTCATCTTTATTAATTCTAATGATTACATTAGCATTTGGGTCATAATCTAGTATTTTTTTACTTACTACTTCTAAAACTTGTTCGTTTGAAATAGTTACAATTACTGCAGCACTTGTTTTAATACTTGCATTATCAAAGCTTGCTGTTTGTTCTGCACTTGCATAATAAACATTCTCTGCTCTACTTTGACCTAATTCAACCAAGCTCATATCATTTTCTAAAACAATATAAGGAATGCCTTGATTTTTAAGTCTTAATACAACTTCTTGACCTAAAGATCCATATCCAAAAATTACAAAATGTCCGCTCATTGCTTCTATTTTAGGAGCAACTGTGATTATTTCATCATTTGTAATACTTGCTAGAGTTTTGATATTTTTTAAGATAAATGGAGATAAAATCATACTTAAAATTACTGCAAGTGTTAGCATTTGAGCTGTATTTGAATCAAGCATTTTATTAGCAACTAATAAAGTAAATATAGCTAATGCAAATTCTCCTATTTGACTAACACTTAAAGCAGTTTTTAAGGCATCACTTTTAGTGCTTTTAATGCTTAATAATAAAAATATACATAAAGTCTTAATAAGCATAATTCCTATTGTAAGAGCTATGATTACATACCAGTATTTTATAATTACATCTATATTTATTTGAAGTCCAACCGTAATAAAGAAAAATCCTAATAAAAGGTCTCTAAAAGGTATTAAGTCAGCTTCAATTTGGTGTTTAAACTCAGTTTCAGCTATCATCATTCCAGCAATAAACGCTCCAAGCGAATACGAAAAGCCAAAAAACGAAGCTAAAAAAGAAGCACCTACAACGGTAAATAAAATCGTAGCTATAAAAATCTCTTGAGAATTAGTCTTTAATACAAAATAAAGCACCTTGCTATAAATATATTTTCCTATTAAAAATAATAATAACAAAACAATAAAAGCTGATATTAAAGTCTTTATAACAAGTGTGCTAATAGCAACTCCGTCTTGATTAAATATATCTATCATTAGTAGTAGTGGAATTACTGCAATATCTTGAAATAATAATATTCCTAAAGCTTTTCTTCCATAGCGTTGGTTTATGTCTTGATTTTCATTTAAGATTTTTAAAACAATTGCAGTTGATGAGAGCGAAATAGTAAAACCTATAATTAAAGCAATATCATCTTTAATCCCAAAGGCATGATGTAAGATAACAGCAAATACTATCCCACAAATTCCCATTTGTAAAGCACCATTTACAAAAACATCAGTTTTCATAGTAAGAAGATGCTTTATGGAAAACTCAAGCCCTATTGTAAACATCAAAAACACTATTCCAAATTCTGCAATATGGCTTAGCTGTTCTGATGCAGTTACAAAAAATACTTCTTCAATAATAAAACCTGTTGCAATATAACCTATTATTGTAGGTATGCTAAATTTTTTAAGCACTACATTTAAAATGATTGCAATAGCACTTGTTATTAAAAATATTTCTAAAAAAGCCTGCATTAACTACTGCCTTTATCATCATAAAAGATTACATCATATTTTTGATTTTGTTTTATTAAAGCATTCTTTTTAGGTTTTTCTTTTAAATTATTAAGCATTTCTTCATAATCTGCTATTTGATTTTTAAGTTCTAAAATAATGCTAACCCCTGCTAAATTTACCCCTAAATCCCTTGTAAATCTTAAAATTAATTTAATTCTATCCACATCTCTTTGAGAATACATTCTAACCTTACCACAGGTTCTATTTGGCTCAATCAAACCTTCTCTTTCGTATTGTCTTAGAGTTTGTGGATGAATGTTTAATTGTTTTGATACAACTGAGATTAAAAAAACCGGCTCATCATAATGCATTCAAACTCCTTTATAAATATTCTTTTAAAGCTTTTACTAATTTTTCATCAAGAGTGTTAATATCAGGTAAAATAACCTTAACCCTTAAATATAAATCACCCTTAGCCTTTGTGTATTCGTTATTTATACCCAAACCTTTAGCTTTTAATAAAGCACCATTTTTTGTATTTGCTGCGATTGTTATTTTTCTACCTTGCTCCTTTGGAGTGTCAAATGGCACTTTTCCACCAAATAAAGCTATTTTTAAAGGCACTTCTAAATCTTTTGTTAAATCATCTCCATCTCTTTCGTATTCATTGCTATTTGTTATTTTTATTTTTGCTTTTAGACTAACTCCGTTTTTACTAACTGAGACTTCTTGATTATTTATAATGCCTGATTTAATCTCAATATCAAAGCTCATTCCTCTTACATTAACGCTTTTTGTAGTTCCTAAAATAGCTTCAAGAAAGCTTATTTCTAATTCAATTTGCATAGGTTTATTAAACGAACTTGAATTAAATCCGCCGCTACTTCTACCGCCAAAGCCAAATTGAGAAAATATATCTCCTAAATCAACCCCATCAAAACCACCTGAGCTAAATCCGTTAAAACCATTAAATCCACCAAAAGAAGGATTATCATAGGCTTTTCTTTTCTTCTCATCGCTTAAGACTTCATAAGCTTCTGTGATTTCTTTAAATTTTTCTTCCGCACCCTTATCTTTATTAACATCAGGATGATATTTTCTTGCAAGACTTCTATAAGCTTTTTTGATTGCATCTGTGCTAGCGTCTTTTTTAACGCCTAATATTTCGTAATAATTTTTCATCTTTTCATCCTATAATAACATAAATTTTTGAGTTATTTTAGCTAATCTAACTTAATAAAGTTTAACCACTTAGTATCAACTCTTAAATTATACTTAAAGGAGAAAAAATGCAAAAATGTATATTAGTAATAACCGATGGAATAGGCTTAAACGATAGATTAGAATACAATTCATTTCATCATGCAAAAAAACCAAATTATGATTATTTAAATATTAACGCTCAGTTTTGTAGATTAAAAACTAGTGGCAATGCAGTAGGACTTCCTAACGGGGTTATGGGAAATAGCGAAGTTGGTCACATGAGTATAGGAAGTGGTAGAGTAATTTATCAAAATCTTGTAAGAATTGATAATGCTATAAAAGATAAAAGCTTAGAAAATAACAAAACCTTAAAAGACTTTTTAAGTAAATTTAAAAACATTCACATAATAGGCTTGTATAGTGATGGCGGAGTTCATTCAAGCCATATTCATTTTAATGAAATAGCAAAAATTGCAAGTGTTAAAAATAATGTTTATATGCACTTAATAAGCGATGGAAGAGATGTTTTGCCAAGCTCTTTTAAAGATTTTTATAAAAACAATCCAAGTTTTATAAAACCAAGCAGTATTTCAGGTAGATTTTATGCAATGGATAGAGATAATAATCTTGATAGAACAAATGAATATATAAATATGCTATTTTCAAGCGCAAATGAAAGCAATTTAGAAGATTTAATTAATAATTCTTATGAGAATAAAATCTATGATGAGTTTATAAAACCAAAGAATTTAGGCTTTAGTGGGATTAATAAAGATGATGGAGTAATTATTATAAATTTTAGAAGCGATAGAGCAAGACAGATTGCAAGTGAGCTTAAAAATCGCCTAAGTAAAGAACAAGTTTTATGTATGTGTGAATACGATGAAAAACTTGAGCTTAGTGTTATTTTTCCAAAAATTGATATAAAAAATACTCTTGCAGAAGTAATTAGCCAAAATAATCTTATACAATTTCACACAGCAGAAACTGAAAAATACGCTCATGTTAGCTTTTTCTTTAATGGCGGAGTTGAGAAAGAATTTAAAAACGAAAAACGCTCACTAATCCCAAGCCCAAAGGTTAAAAGCTATGATGAATTACCACAAATGAGTGCTTATAAAGTTTGTGATGAAGTATTAAAAGCAATGAATGAAGAGTTTCATTTCATAGTTGTAAATTTTGCAAATGGCGATATGGTAGGTCATACAGGAAATTATGAAGCTTGTATTAAAGCAGTTGAGTGTGTGGATGAGTGTTTAGGTAAGATTATAAAAACTTGCAAAGAAAAAGATTATGCAATGATTTTAACCTCTGATCATGGAAACTGCGAAGATATGATGGATACTCATGGAAATATTCTAACAAATCACACTACTTATGATGTTGGCTGTTGGTTTTATAATTACCATAAAAATGTGAAATTAAACGATGGTAGCTTAGCAAATATTGCTGCAAGTGTGCTAAAAATACTTGATATTAAAAAACCTGATGAAATGGATGAAGCTTTATTTTAAATCTTAATTCCTAATTCAAATTCTTTCAAATTTTAGTGGAATTTGAATTAGGATTTTAAAATCTTTTAGACCCTGCACGAATTAAAATCTTGATTTTAGTTTTATAATTCTTTTTTAAACAATCTGCTTAAAACAAAAATGAGTGAGATTTGATTTTAATTTGAATTTATATAAAGCAAATCAATATTTTTAGTTTTATAAAGTCTAAATATTATTTTTAAATTCCTATTTCAAATTCTTTGAAATTTTAAACAAAAGCTATTGATAATTATTATAAGTTCGGAACAAAAATCCTAAATCCTAAATAATTCAAACAAAAGTTATAAAAGAAAAAAATATAAAAGTATTTGAAGTTATAAGCAAAAGAATTTGAAATAAGAATTTAAAACAATGTTTAACCTTATAAAACCAAACTAAATCTTCACTTGCATTATTTTTAATTTTAAAAATTATCTTACAAGTGCTTAGAACAATTTAAAAGCTAATTCCTAATTCAAATTCTTTTATCTTAAGCTTTAAAATCTTGCACGAATTGATTAGAATAATTTATGTGATTTGCTTTAATAAAAATCAAAAACCCTAATAAATCACACATTTTTCAACATTAAGATTTTTAATTTGATTGTTTATTCCTATTTCAAATTCTAAAAATTACCAAAGGAATTTGAAATAGGATTTTAAAATTATAAAGATTTATAAATTACATCTAAAACGCTGCCATCACGATATTCTACAACGCCTACGATTTCATCGCCAAATTTTATGCTAGCAGGTTTGCCTGTTATATTTTCTGCCATTTCTTTTAATTCTTCTATGGTATATAGCTTAATACCAGCTTTTGTGAAGTTTTCTATCAAATCAGTTCTTTTTGGATTTACAGCAATTCCATAATCCGTACAAACCACATCAACATTTGCTCCTGGGGTACAAACCGTGCTAACGCTATCTACAATGATAGGAATTCTAGCACGAATTAAAGGAGCTAATATCATTGAAATTTTTGCACCTTCGGCTGTATCTTGATGTCCGCCTATTGCTTGATTTATCACTCCTGTTGAAGTTGTAATAACATTTACATTAAAGCTTGTATCAATTTCTAAAGCTCCTAACATTACAAAATCAAGCTGATTTACTGCTGGTGTTACTAAATTTGGGTTTGCATAAAATGAAGCTGAAATCTCATAATGCTTAGGATTTTTTGCAAGTGAGCTTACTGCATCTAAATCAAAGCTTTGAGTATCAAAAAGTGCGTCCATTAAACCACTTTCATGCAAATCAACTAAAGCCCCTGTAATTCCACCTAAGCCTAAGCTTGCCTTTACATTATGCTTAATCATCTCATCTTTTAAAAGTTTTGTAACAGCTAAGCTAGCACCTGCAGCTCCTGTTTGAAAGCTAAAGCCATTTTTAAATAAACCTGAAGCTAAAATACATTTTAAAGCATTTTGAGCAATTAAAATATCTCTTGGATTATCATTAAAGCGAATTGCACCTGAAACTATTCCTTTTGGATCTCCGATACTTTCAATCTCGCAAACATAATCAACCATAGTTTGATCAATACTTGCAGGAAGATTTATTCCATCAACCAAATTATCAGTAATTGCAACAACTTTATTTGCATACATAGCATCAACTTTAGCATAACCTAAACTTCCACAAGCTGATTTTCCTGTGTAGCCATTGATATTGCCGAATTTATCGCAACTTGGAGCTCCTATGAATGCTACATCAATTTTAAGCGAACCATCTTCAATAGCTCTTGCACGGCCTCCATGTGAGCGAATAATTACAGGAGTTTTTAAACCACCTTGAGAAATAAACGAGCCTAATGGATCTCTTAAGCCACTTGTTTGCAAGCTTGTAACAACGCCATTTTTAATATGCTCTATTAAAGGCTTATGGCAAGTTGAAAGCGAACTTGCAGCTACACAAATATTTTTAATACCAAGCTTAGCAATCTCATCTAAAACTAGATTTACTATATAATCTCCACTTCTAAAGTGATGATGAAAGCTTATTGTCATACCATCTTTAAGCCCTGATTTAATTATCGCATCTTTTAAATCTTGTGTGATTTTATCTTGTTTTTTACCAACTCTAATTGCTGCACCGATTTTACGCTCTTTAGGTTGTTTTAACTCTCCACTATATACAACTACATCTTTATAATTTTCTATTTTATTTGGGATTTTTCTATTTACTGCGTTTAATTTAAACATTAAAACTCCTCCTTATAAAGCCCGCTAGCTTTTGCTAGTTCAATTACTCTTAAAGCTCTTATAATTATTGGTCTATCAACCATTTTTCCATCTACTGAAATTACTCCAATATTGTTCTTTTCAGCTTCTTTAGCTGCATTTACAACTTTTATTGCGTTTATTATTTCTTTTTCTTTTGGAGCATAAATATCATGAACGATTTTAATTTGACTAGGATGAATTACTGACTTTCCATCAAATCCTAAATCTTTAATAAATTGCACTTCTTCAGCAAAAGCAGCCTTATCTTTAATATCTGAAAAAACGGTATCAAAGCAATACAAATCATTACTTCTTGCAGCATGAACGATTTGCTCTCTTGCATAATAAAGCTCCATTGCGTGTTTGCTTCTAGTTGTTTTTAGATTTGTTACATAATCTTCAGCACCTAAAGCAATCCCCATTAATCTATCACTTGCCTTTGCAATCTCGCAAGCATTAATTACCCCACTAGCACTCTCAATTGCTGCTAGGATTAGTGTTTTTTTAGGACGATTTAATTTATATTCAATTTCGCTTATTAATTCATCTACTTCTTTTACTTCGTTTGCATTATCGGTTTTTGGAAGTCTAATAACATCAACCCCTGCACTAACCATAGCAATTACATCATCTCTTCCATAAGGAGAATTAAGAGCATTTATTCTAACTACTACTTCTGTTGTGCCATAGTTAATCTTTTTTAGAGTTTCATAAGTTAGCATTCTAGCAGCGTCTTTTGCTGAAATACTTACAGCATCTTCTAAGTCAATCATAATTGAATCACTTCCATAAATATGTGCATCAATTAGCTTAGCAGGTGCATTGCCTGGTAAGAACATCATACTTCTTCTTAATCTATCTTTATTTAGCATAATTCATTCTCCCAATTATAATCTTTTAAACTAGCTCTAAAAATTGCAGTTTTAAGCCTTGCACGGATTACTAAATCAAGCGCTCCTTTATCTTCAATCTTAATTGTTGCGTTTTTTACTTCGTATTCATCTAAGATTTCATTAACACTTTTTAAAATATCTTCGCCAAATTGTTTATAAACACTTGAATTTAGCTCAATCTTTCTTCCAACATTTGCTGGACTTATACTAATTAAAACATCGCCTGATTCAAGCGAACCTGCACTAGCAACGGTTGTAATCATCAAATCTCCTAATTAATTAAATTTTTTAAGTTTTGTTTTATTATTGCAAAGATAACTTAATTTTTAGTTATTAAATTATTTTTTAAATATTCATAAGTTGAATTTGTGCAGAGCAATTGTAACTCTTCATTATTTAAATAATCCTTATCATTTAAAATAATTTTCCTAATTCTACTAGCACTTACTACTTCATTATTAATTTCAAGTCTTGGCACTTCGCAAAATCCTATTTCAAATTCTTTTAAAATTTCTTTTGCTTTTTCATTATAATCATTTGTAATTTTATCGTTTGGCTCACTTCCAAAAAATCTAATGTTTATTCCTAAAATAGGTGCTATTTTTGTAGCAAATAAAGTTATATCAAGTCTTGAATAAACTTCATTTATATCAGCACTATCTTTTAAAAAATATGTAGGAAATGTAGCTTTTGAGATTATGTAATTTTTGCTTTCGTGAATTATTATATTTTTATATTCTTTTAGCTCGTTTTTAGCAATCTGTATTCTTGCATCAGTGCTAAACATACTTAAATCTTCACTTAAAATAAATATATGTAAAATATCGCATTGCTTTAAAGCTTCTTTTATTAAATACAAATGCCCCTTACTCATAGGATTTAAATTCATTACAATTGCACCTATTTTATTAGCTTTTTTGTAATGCTTTTCTAAATCAAATTTATACTTTTCGTAATTTAGCTTAGTATTTTCAAAAAGAGCAATATCAGGAGTTTTGCATAATAAATAAAGCCCTAAATTTGAAAATATCTTAGCATTACATGGCTTTGTAAATATAAAATATTCATTTATATTAAGCTCTCTTAATTTATCAGCAATTTGGCTAAGCAGTGTTGCACTAAAATTATTGCCTTGCAAAGATTTATCAATGGCAATACATTTTACTATATTGCCACTTATACAAGCGCAAGCTTTTATCTCGTCGTTTTCTTCATAAACTAAAGCATATTCTATATCTTCTTCATATCTTAAATCAAATTCTTTTAAAAATTTTATTAAATTTTCTTTTTCATACTTTAGTAATAAATATCTAAACATTAAAACCTAGCTTCGTGCTCTAATTGATTTTTGCAAATATCTTCAATAGAATACTCTAATTCATACTCTAAATAATTGCAAAATTTTTCTTCATGCTTATGCTCATTTTTTAAAGCTATTGTTATATTTATGTCTTTTTTGCTTAGCTTTTCTACTAAAGCTACTAATTCTTTTACGCTTATACTTTCTTTACTTGCAATAGTGGTGCATATATTTTGTCTTTTTTCGTGCAATTCATTAGCAATTTTTAGATTAATATTTACAACATCATCAATATGAACGAAATGATAATTCTCATCATAAATAAAATCACGACCCAATTCAGCTTTTCCACAAGCAAGCCTTGCAACATTTTTAATTATTGAATAATGCTCGAATTCTCCTAAAAATATCTTAGAATAATATCCAGCGATATTGCAATATCTTAAAATTGCATAAGAAAAATCAGGATTAGTATTCGCATAATCACGAATCATATTTTCTGCTAAAATCTTTGTTTTAACATAAGCATCATTTGTATTCTCTAAGCCTATTTTTGCAAATATACTTGATGGATAGATTAAATTATTAATCTTATGCTTTTTCATAACCTTTAAAACTTTAAAAAGATTTATGATATTGTTTTCATAAAATGTTAGATTGTCTTTTTTGCTAAAGTTTTCATTAGTGCTTGCTGCAAAATGAAAAACCATATCTATTTTAAATCTACTTACAACATCTTCTAAAGCATTGCCATTTGAAATATCAACTTCATAAAAATCTATTTCATAATATTTTTTAATATTTTTAATAGCTTTTTTATTTTTTCCACTTAAATTATCAATTCCAATAACCTTATGACCAGCTTCTAAAAACCTAGTTGCAGTAGCTGAACCAATATATCCTGCAACTCCTGTTATTAATATAACCACTTATCTTCCTTAACTCAATTTTTCTTTTAAAATTTCATAAGCTTCATTTATTTCATGAAACTTTTCTATACCTGCTCTTAATTCATCTTCACTAAGATTTTTTGTATTTAGTATATCAGGATGATATTTTTTCGCAAGTCTTCTATATGCTGCTTTTACTTCTACTAAGCTTGCATTTGGACTTAATTCTAAGACCTTATAAGGATCTTTTATACTTTGCTTATTTTTTCGCGTATTGTTACCAAAATTAATAAATTGTGCAAATTCATTTGAAACTTCAAAAATTTCTGCAATCTCTTTTAAGGCTGAAACCTTTCTTTCGCTAAAGCCATCAATACTCGCACAAAAAAGTAAGCTTTGCATAATATTTAGCTTTTCGTGTTTATTAAGAGTAAAATTATTTTTAAGTTCTTGTGCTACAAGTTTGTAATTTTCTGGATTTTCTTTAGCGTCTTTAAAAACTTGTTTTAATCTTTCACGCTCAACTAAATTATATGAATTTTTATCTAAGATTAGCTTTATAAACTCAGCTTCTTTAGGAGATATTACGCCATCTAGCTTTGCAATCTTTGCAATTAAAGCTACTAAATATTCAGCATATCCGCCTTTCATTTGGCTAAATTGATTATTTAAAATATTTCCTTTGAAGAAAAATGGTAGCAATATCGCTCCAATAAGCCCTAAAATAGCAGTTATAATAGTGCCAATTGCAATAGCAAAAAATGAAAAGATAGTTCTAATAATACCTTTACCAGTAATAAATCCAATAATGCCTAAAATTATTATTAATATTAAAAATATATTCAATTTTCATCCTTTATTACACTTAAAATCTTTTGAAAATTATCATTTTTTATACCACGATAAACTAAAAATACATCAAAATAAATAAAAAAATTAATAAGTACCCATAATGCAAGGCAAGATAAGACTATCAAATCAGCATTTTCATTGCTCTCAACGCCACGCCCAAAAAGCATAGCAAGTCCTTGAAATGCAATAAACAAAAAATGTGAAATTACACCACCTAACAATCTAATAATTCCTAAAAGTATATTACCTTTATAAAATCTATCAACTCCAAAACTTCCAAGAAATATCCCTAAAATTAATGCCATTTTAGGAGATTTTAGATTAAGCATAAAAAGAGCATTATTATTCAAATTTTTATCTTCTAAGCTTAGTATTTGTTTAGTATTTAAATATGTTTTTAAATACAAAGCTTGATATTCTTTCATTAATAAATCCTATTTCAAATTCCACATCAAATTACCATCAAAATCTTTTGAAAATTATCCTTTTTAATCCCACGATAGACTAAAAATAAATCACAAACGATATAAATCATAAACAAAAACCATATACCAAAACAATACAAAATGATTGTATCTATTTCTTGCTCTAAATTAGGTGGCGCAGGCGGTGCATCTGGTGCAGCATATACAATAACACTCAAAGCACTTAAAAAAGCAGTAAATAAAGCAGCATGAGAGATAAAAGACAAAATAAGCTTAATAATTCCTAAAAATATATCGCCTTTATAAAATCTATCAACCCCAAAAACACCAAAAAATATTCCTAATATCACCCCTATTTTTGGAGATTTTAGATTAAGTGCTAATAAAATCTTTTTATCTAAATTCTTATCTTTTAAACTCACTAAATCATTAGATTTTATCTTGCCTAACAAATATACTAATTCGCTCTCTTGCATAAATTTTCCTTCAAATTACCATCAAAATCTTTTGAAAATTATCCTTTTTAATCCCATGATAAACTAAAAATAAATCTAAAAGCCACCAAATACCAAATGTTATCAAATTTACAAAAATTTTGATAATTCCTAAAAATATATCGCCTTTATAAAATCTATCAACCCCAAGTACTCCTAAAAATAATCCTAAAATAAGCCCTGTTAAAGGGCTTTTTAAATCAAGTAAGCATATCTTAGAAAAATCTGCATTATCTTTAGTGCTTAATATAAACAAATCTTCTTCGCTAATCTTATCTTTTAAAGCAAGCAAAGCTATTTCTTTATTCATTATCACCCTTTTGTGCAATTAAAACGCCTTCTATCATTTTTTTAATATCGCCATCAAGTATCGCATCAACTTGACTAAATGCTTCATTGCTTCTAGCGTCTTTTACTTGCTGATAAGGAGCTAAAACATAAGAGCGAATTTGATGTCCGAAACTATTTTCGCCAACTCCCCCTGTATCTTTGCCATCATTTAATTTCTCCATTTCAAGCTCATAAAGTCTTGAGCGAAGCATTTTATAAGCTGTGGCTTTGTTTTTGTGCTGACTTCTATCGTTTTGACATTGAACTACAATTCCTGTTGGAATATGAGTAATTCTTACAGCACTTTCTGTCTTATTTACATGTTGTCCGCCCGCACCGCTTGCTCTATAATAATCAATTCTTATATCTTTTTCTTCAATTTCAATTTCTATATCATCATCAATTTCAGGTGCAACGATTACGCTACAAAAACTAGTATGACGTCTTGCATTGCTATCAAATGGGCTAATTCTTACAAGTCTATGAACTCCGTGTTCAGCCTTAAAATATCCGTAAGCATTAAGCCCACGAGCAACAAAGCTAACATCTTTTATCCCTGCTTCATCACCTTCTTGGTAATCAAGTGTTTCAACCTTAAAGCCTTCTCTTTCACAAAATCTTAAATACATTCTATAAACTATACTAGCCCAGTCGTTACTCTCTGTTCCGCCTGCTCCTGGGTGAATATTGATAATTGCGTTTTTAGAATCATTTTCTCCACTTAAAAGCATTGAAATCTCAAGACTTTTTATAGTATCTTCAAGGGTTTGGCTATCAGCATATAAAGCTTCTAATGTGTCTATATCATTTTCTTTACAAGCTAATTCAAATAATTCAATTGTGCCTATTAATTCACTATAAGCAATCTCGTATTTTGAAACTAATTGATTTAGTTTTGTTTTTTCTTTTCCAAGTTCTGCAGCTTTTTTGGCTTGAGACCATAGTTCTGGATTTTCTTGTTCTTTTTCTATTTCTTGTAGTCTTTTTTTTGCTTCGTTTGGTTTTATGATTTTTTCTATATTTTCTAATTTTATTCTTAGTTCTTTTAGTAATTCGCCGAATTCATAAGTATCCAAAATTTACTCCGTAATTGTAATTTTAAAGGCAAATCTTAGCTAAAATTTATTAAGATAATAGCTTTTTTTAAAGGAATTTTTAATGAAATTATTTTTACAAAGTTTAGGCTGTAATAAAAATCTAGTAGATAGTGAAATCATGCTAGGACGTTTAAAAGAATACGAAATTACAAACGAAGCTAGCGAAGCTGATGTTTTGATAGTAAATACCTGTGGCTTTATAAAAAGTGCAAAAATTGAGAGTATAAATGCGATTTTAGAACTTCACGAAATTAGAAAAAAAAATTCAATTTTGGTTGTTACAGGCTGCTTGATGCAACGCTATAAAGATGAATTAGTAAAAGAATTACCTGAAGTTGATTTATTTGCAGGGGTTAGCGAGTATGAAAAAATTGATGAGCTAATCGCAAATCGTGAAAGTAGATTTAGAGATTTTGTATATTTACAAGATGCAAACGCTAAAAGAGTTATAACAGGCTCAAATACTCACGCATATATTAAAATCGCTGAAGGCTGTAATCAAAAATGTAGCTTTTGTGCAATTCCTAGCTTTAAAGGTAAATTAAAATCACGAAGTGTTCTTGACGTAGCAAAAGAAGTAAAAGGACTTGTTGAAAAAGGCTATTATGATTTTTCTTTCATTGCTCAAGATACAAGCTCTTATTTAAAAGATTTAAATATTAGCGATGGTTTAGAGAAATTAATAGATGAAATTGAAAAAATAAAAGGCGTTAAGGCTGCAAGAATTTTATATCTATATCCAAGCTCACTAAAGCCAAGTTTAATTGCTAAAATCATTGATTCAAAAGTATTTGTAAATTATTTTGATATGCCACTTCAACATTCAAGTAATAATTTGCTAAAGATTATGAAGCGTGGATATGATAAGGCTAAGGCAATTAGCTTTTTAGAACAAATGAGAAAAGCTCCTAATAGCTTTTTAAGAACTGGCTTTATCGTAGGACACCCAGGTGAGAGCGAAGAAGATTTTAATGATTTATGCGAGTTTATAAAAGAATTTGATTTTGATAGAATTAGTGTATTTGCATATTCAAAAGAAGAAGACACAGCAGCTTACGAAATGCCACAAATTCACGCAAATACAATAAAAGCAAGACTTAAAAAAATTGAAAAAATAGTAGATGAAAAGATAAATCAAAGTTTTGCAAAAATGCTAAATCAAGAAATCATAGCAAGTTGTTTGGGCGAATCTAGCGAAGGAGAGTTTTTCATAGGTGCTAAGCCACTTTTATTTGATAGAGATATTGATGGAGAAATACTAATAAACGAAAGCGAAGTTCAAGATTTAAAAGTGGGCGATTTAATAGTTTGTAAAATCACGCAAGTAAATGAAAAAACATTAATCGCAACAGCTCTAAGACGCTATGAAAATTGATTTTTTAGACGAGCTAAAAGGCAAAAAAAACCTTTTAGCCTTTTCTCATGGCACTGATAGCACGGCACTTTTTTATGCTTTGTTAGATAATTGCGAGTTTGATTTGTGCTTAGTAAATTATCACACAAGAATAAATTCAGATGAAGAAGAAGAAAAAGCTAGAAATTTAGCTAAAAAATACGGAAAAAACATTTATATAAAGCACGCAAATCTAGCACAAAATAATTTTGAAAATAATGCTAGAAATTATAGATATGAGTTCTTTGATGAGCTTATGTGTAATTATGATAATTTAATAATAGCTCATAATCTAAATGATAGATTTGAATGGTTTTTAATGCAATTTGCAAAAGGTGCAGGACTTTGTAATTTGCTTGGTTTTAATGGTATTGATAATAGAAAAAATTATAAAATTATTCGCCCATTAATAAATGTCAGCAAAGATGAAATCATGCAATATTTAGAGCAAAACAAATATGAATATTTTCAAGATGAAAGCAATTTTGATACTAAATATAAAAGAAATGAAATAAGATTAAAATACGCAAATGAATTCATAAAAAGTTATTCAAATGGCGTTAAAAACACTCTAAATTATTTAGAAAACGATAAAAGCAAAATATGTAAAGATGCATTTTCATATAAAGGTATTTATTTTTGTCTAAACGAAAACGCAATAGATAAAGCAATCAAAAAACTAGGTTTTATAAGTTCAACAAAGCAAAAAATAGAATTAAAAAATCTTTTGGCTAAAAACAACGAAGCTGAGCTTTATTTTGGGAGTAATTGTGTTTGCATTTGCATTTATAAAGGTTATTTTTTGGTATTTTTAAAGGCGATTTTTAAACTAAGCAAAAATCAAAAAGAAATGTTTAGAATAGCAAAAGTGCCTAAAAATCTTAGATTTTTTCTAGCTTTACACAATATTAGTTTAAGTGAATTATCAAATAATTTAAAATTTAAGAATTTAAAACAGGAATTTGAAATTATCTAAAATCTAAAAAATTGTTTAAAAAACAGCTTAATTCAAACAAAACTACACTCAAATTCCTATTTCAAATTCTTTAAATTTTCAATGTAATTTCTAAGCAAATTCAAAAGGAATTTGAAATAGGAATTTCATTTTTCTTAAAAAAGATTTTTTGGAATTTTTATAATACTTTTTTATAAAAAGGAGTAAGAAAACGACTTCGCAATTTAAATCCTTACCCATTCTTCTAAGATAATTTAAAAAATAATCACTAAAAAAAATGAAATTCCTATTTTAAATTCCAAAAACTTAAACTTGATAATTCTAAATGTAAGTAAAAATTGCTAATAAAGATAATTTGTATTAGCTAACTAGCTACTTTATCTTTATCAGCATTTTGTTTTACGCTTGCTGGTTTGCTCTATGAAAAACTCCTTTTTACTTAAAGGAGTTTTATCAGGGTGCATTTTCTTAAAATGCTCTAAATATTTTTCATAATCAGGCGCACCAGCTAAAGCGTAAAAGAACTCACGAATTTGCTTTTTCATATACCACTTCTTTTAATGGTATAGAAAATCTACCTGTATAGCTTTCTCTTAAAATCATTACAAACTTAAGCCCAACGATAATTGTAACTAGCAAGAAAAATATAGTTAAAATTGCATTTACAACGTTTGAATTTGCAATTTGCTTAGCTTTTGCTAATTCTTTTGCTGTTGCTTCGCTTGTATCTCCTGCATTAATTTTTGCCATTAAATCATCTGCTTTAGCAAAATTTATTTGAGCTGTTGCAACGTGAGAAATTGAGTTAGCGATTTTGCTTTCACTTTGTGGCATAATTTTTGCAATTCCTGCTGTAAATGTTGTAGAGATTACAAAAAGTGCAGGCAAGATTATTGCTAAAATATACTTTCTTTTTCCCATTTTAATAAACACTGAAGCACATAAAAACATAGCAACCACTGCTAAAAGCTGATTTGATACACCAAATAGCGACCAAAGTGAGTAAATCCCACCAAGTGGGTCAATCGCTCCACCATATAAGAACCAACCCCAACCAGCAACGCAAATAATAGTTGCAAATATATTTGCTCCTAAATTGCTTGTATTTGCAAGTGGCTTATAAATATTTCCTAACATATCTTGAACCATAAATCTACAAGTTCTAGTTCCTGCATCAACTGCTGTTAAGATAAATAAAGCTTCAAATAAAATCGCGAAGTGATACCAAAACGCCATCATTTCTTTTCCACCGATTAATTCGTGAATGATTAATGATAAGCCTATTGCAAATGTAGGTGCTCCACCCGTTCTACTTAAAACACTAGCTTCTCCTATATCATTTGCAAGATTAGCTATATCAGCAGGTGTTACGCTAAAGCCCCAAGCACTAATGGTTGCAGCTGCACTTTCAAGCGTAGTGCCTATAATTGCAGGTGCTGAGTTTATTGCAAAATATACTCCAGGTTGCAAGATACAAGCAGCAATAAGAGCCATTATAGCAACAGCACTTTCCATTAACATTGAACCATAGCCTACCATTTTTGCTTGAGATTCATTTTCTAGCATTTTTGGACTTGTTCCACTAGAAATTAATGCGTGAAAGCCTGAAATCGCCCCGCAAGCAATATTTATGAATAAAAATGGAAATAATCCGCCAGCAAAAACCGGACCTGTGCCATCAACGAATTTTGTAACCTTAGCCATTTTAATCTCAGGTAAAACTAAAACAACGCAAGCAGCCATTATCACAATAACACCAATTTTTAAGAAAGTTGATAGATAATCTCTAGGTGCAAGCAAAAACCAAACAGGCAAAATCGCAGCAATCATTCCATAACCCATCATTATAAAGCTAAGTTCAAGAACACTAAAATCAAAATGTCTTGCTAATTCTGGGTCATTTGCTACAACTTTACCAAAATAAAGTGCAAGCATAAGTAAAACAAAGCCTATTATACTAGCTTCTCCAACAGCACCTGGGCGAATAAATCTCATATAAATTCCCATAAATATCGCAATAGGAATTGTTGAAGCTATCGTGAATGTTCCCCAAGGAGAGTGAGCTAAAGCTTTTACAACAACCATTGCCAAAATTGCAATGATAATTAACATAATCAAAAAAATTCCTAGCATAGAAATAGCGCCAACAAAATTTCCCATTTCATCTTTTATCATTTCGCCAAGGCTCTTTCCGCCTCTTCTACTAGATACAAAAAGCACCACAAAATCATGCACGCTACCTACTAAAACACCGCCTATTAAAATCCATAAAACACTAGGCAAGTATCCCATTTGAGCTGCTAGGATTGGTCCAACAAGTGGTCCAGCTCCTGCAATTGCTGCAAAGTGATGACCGAATAATACATATTTGTTTGTAGGAACATAGTCTTTTCCATCATTTAATGCAACAGCAGGAGTAATCCTACTAGCATCAACACCGCAAAGCTTAGTTTCAACAAACAAAGCATAAAATCTATAGCCGATTGTATAAATACAAACAGCAGCTATAACAATCCAAGCAGCATTTATGCTCTCGCCGTTATTTAATGCAATAACGCCCATACAAAACGCTCCAAGGATAGCAATTACAACCCATAAAAGCTTTTTCATAGCTTCTCCTTAAAAAGAAATTAACATCTAAATCTAATTAAAAATCGTAAATAATCATCATTTTTAATATGCACTATTTAAAAGCTAAATTTATTAAATCCTAATTCCTTATATTTTATAAAGAATAAATATTTAAGCTTATTTCTTCTAAAGCCTTTAAATAAGCTTTTGCAATATCAAGATTTGTAAAACTTGCAACCTTACTCTCACTTGCAGCTCTTCTTATTTTAAAGCCATCGCTAAGGCTAGATTTTGCATCGCTTGGAGTGTTTATTACAAGCGAAATTTGCTTATTTACAAGCTTTGTAATTATCTCATCACTTTCGCTAAGCCTATCAACCTTGCTTACTTTTACGCCATTTGTAGCAAAATAATTTGCAGTATTTAAAGTAGCTAATATTTCATATCCTAAAGCACTAAAACCACGAGCTAATTCTAAAGCTTCAGGCTTATTTTTATCATCAATGCTAAATAAAACCTTGCTATATTCTTTAATACTAATTCCACTAGCTAATAAGCCTTTAAATATAGCTTTATTAGGGCTTACACTTGCTCCTAAAACTTCTCCTGTGCTTTTCATCTCAGGTCCTAAAATAGTATCAACTAAAGCAAGTTTAGAAAATGAAAAAACAGGAACTTTTACATAATACATACCCTTTACTTCTTCGTATTCTTTACTAATGCCTAATTCTTTTAAGCTCTTTCCTAAAGCAACTTTAAGCGCTATATTTGCTAGATTTTTATTTAAAACCTTGCTTAAAAATGGCAATGTTCTTGATGCTCTAGGGTTTACTTCTAATACATAAAGCTCGTTTTCATAATATACGAATTGTATATTTAAAAGACCTTTGATTTTTAAAGCAATTGCAAGCTTTTTAGCATAATCAATAATCTTAGCCTTTACCTCATCGTTTATACTAATACTTGGAGTTATTGCTGTGCTATCTCCACTATGCACTCCTGCTCTTTCAATATGTTCTAAAATACTTGGTATATAGACATTTTCTCCATCGCATATTAAATCAATTTCTAGCTCTTTTCCACATAAATATTTATCTATTAATATAGGTTTATCTTGGCTAATTTCGGTAGCATTTTGCATATATTTTTTAAGTTCTTCATCGTTAAATACTATTTGCATAGCTCTTCCGCCTAATACAAACGATGGGCGAACTAGCACAGGATAGCCTATCAAATTAGCATTTTTAAGAGCTTCATCAACACTAATTGCTGTAATTCCTTTTGGTTGATTTAAGCCTAAATCACTCATTAATTTTTCAAATAATTTTCTATCTTCAGCCGTATTTATACTATCTAAACTAGTCCCTAAAATCTTAACCCCATTCGCTTCTAAAAATTCAGCTAAATTAATAGCAGTTTGTCCGCCAAAACTAACAATTACTCCTAAAGGTTTTTCAATATTAATAATTTCTAAAACTTCTTCATTGCTTAAAGGCTCAAAATAAAGCTTATTAGCCACACTATAATCAGTTGATAAAGTTTCAGGATTATTGTTAATTATTATTGCTTCATAGCCCATTTCTTTAATAGCCCAAATAGCATGAACGCTAGAATAATCAAACTCAATTCCTTGCCCTATTCTAATAGGACCACTGCCTAAAACTATTATTTTTTGATTTTTGCTGATTTCATTTGTATCTTTAAAATCATTATAAGTTGAATAAAAACTCGGGATTTTATTTTTATAATCAATCGGCTGAACGCATTTATAAATAGGTCTTATGTTGTTTTTAGCCCTTAATTCATAAACTTCTTTTTGGCTACATTGCCAACGATGAGCGATGATTTTATCAGCTAGGCCTAATTTTTTAGCTTTTTTTAAAGCCTCTATATCAAATCTTTTTTCTTTTAATTCATGCTCTGTATCAATAATTTGCTTAAAAGTTTCAATGAATAATCTTTGTATTTTTGTAAGGCTCATAATCTCATCAACGCTAATTCCTCGCCTTAAAGCCTCACCTATAAAAAATATTCTCTCATCTCCTGCTTTACTTAAACGCTTTTTGATTTTTTCATCTGAATAAGTTTCGCCATCTTTTAGCCCTAAATGACAAATACCATATTCAAGCGATTTAATAGCCTTTAAAATACTTTCTGCTAAGCTAGTTCCAAGCCCCATTACTTCGCCTGTTGCTTTCATTTGCGTGCCTAAATATCTATTAGCATCTTTAAACTTATCAAAGGCAAATCTAGGAGCTTTCGTTACAACATAATCTAAGTTTGGTTTATATTCAAGATAGCTTAAGCCACTTGCTTCGTTTTTAATCTCATCTAAAGTTTTACCAAGTGCAATTTTTGCAGCAATTTTTGCAATAGGAAAAGAAGTTGCCTTGCTAGCTAATGCACTTGAGCGTGATACTCTAGGATTTACTTCAATTATATAATAATCATTTGTATTAGGATTTAGTGCAATTTGAACATTACAACCACCCTCAATCTTTAAAGCTTTTATTAGTTTTAAAGCTACATTTATCATTTTTTGTTTAATCTCAGGACTAAGTGTTTGAGTTGGTGCAACCACAAGCGAATCGCCTGTATGAATGCCAACTGGGTCTATATTTTCCATATCGCAAATTAAAATCGCTTGATCTTTTCTATCTCTTATAACTTCATATTCAAGCTCTATGAATCCTGCTATTGATTTTTCTATTAAACACTGATTTGTAGGTGAATATGTTAAGCCTTCTTGAGTGATTTTTCTAAGTTCAGCTTCATTTTCGCATATTCCACCACCTGTTCCACCCATTGTAAATGCAGGGCGAACTACGACAGGATAGCCACATTCTTTTGCAAATGAAATTGCACTTAAAGTATCATTTACTATTACACTAGGTGGAACTGGCTCATTTAATTCATTCATTAAATTTCTAAATAATTCTCTATCTTCAGCCTTATTAATTGTCTCTAAACTTGAGCCTAAAACCTTGATATCAAATTCTTTTAACACTCCGGCTTTATCTAATTCTATCGCCATATTAAGCGCAACTTGTCCGCCTAAGGTTGCTAAGATTGCATCAGGACGAGTTTTTTTAATAACCTTTGTTACAAATTCTAAAGTAATTGGCTCTATATAAATCTCATCTGCAATATTTTTATCAGTCATTATGGTGGCTGGATTTGAGTTTATTAAAATTACTCTTTTTCCTTCTTCTTTAAGCGACAAACAAGCTTGAGTTCCTGCATAATCAAACTCAGCAGCTTGACCTATAATAATCGGACCACTTCCTATTACTAAAATTGATTTAATCTCTTTCATTTATTCTCCTTTATAAATTATTTTTCCATCACAAATTGTTAACATTACTTTTGAGCTTAAAACTTCACCTAAATAAGGTGTGTTTTTGCCAAGACTTATAATTTCGCTTTCTTTTAATTCCCAAGTTTTTTCTAAATCTATCACAACAATATCAGCCCTAGAGCCAACTTTTAGCTCTCCTGCGTTTTCTAAATTAAAGATTTTTTTAGGATTTAGGCTAAATGCGTTTAAGATAGTTTTTAGGCTTACTAAATTCGTTTTAACTAGCTTTGTATAAAGCAGCGAAAATGCAAACTCACTTCCTATAATTCCAAAATACGCTTTAGAAAATCCACCTTGCTTTTCATCTTTTGAATGTGGAGCATGATCGGTTGCGATAACTTCAATTATGCCTTCATTTAAAGCTTTTATTAAATAATCTTTATCATCTTTACTTCTTAAAGGTGGGTTCATTTTCCACATTCCATTATCTTCTTTTATATCTTCATCACAAGATATTAAATGATGTGGGGTTACTTCGCAGCTTATATTTACACCTAAGCTCTTGCCAAGCTCAACCATTTTTACGCTTTCTTTTGCACTTATGTGGCATACATGATAATTTGAATTAGTCTCTTTACAAAGTAGCATATCTCTTGCAACTTGCACACTTTCGCTTGAGCTTGAAATTCCTTTTATGCCTAGCTTTTTTGCTTGCAAACCATCGTGCATAAAACCACCTTCTACTAAGTCTAAATCCTCACAATGTGCTATTATGTATTTATTAAGCTTAGCGCATTCTATCATTGCATCTTTCATAATTTTTGCATTTGCAACGCCTCTTCCATCATCACTAAACGCAAATACAAAAGGTGCTAATTCGCTAAAATTAACTAAGCTTTGCCCCTTTTCTTCAAGCGTAATTGCTCCGTATGGTAAGACTTTCATGCAAGAATCTTTTTTAATAAGTTCTAATTCTTGATTTAAATTCTCTAAGCTATCAGGCACTGGCTTTAGGTTTGGCATAGCACAAGCTGTGGTAATTCCACCTTTTGCATTTGCTAATGAGCCTGTTTTAATTGTCTCTTTGTGTGAATATCCTGGCTCTCTTAGGTGCTGATGAATATCAACAAAACCTGCACTAACAAGCCTACCTTTAACATCAATTACTTCGCCACAATAATTAATATTAGGAGCGATTTTTACAATCTTTTCATTTTCAATTAAAATATCTGTATTAATAAATTCATTATCAATAAACGCATTGCAATTTTTAAGAAGCATTTTAAATCCTTTCATAAACATAATCTAATATTGCCATTCTGGCAAACACACCATTACTCATTTGTGTAAAAATCCTTGATTTAGGACACTCAACCAAACAACTATCAATCTCTACATCTCTATTAATTGGTGCTGGATGAAGAATGATTGCATTCTCTTTTAGCATTTTGTATTTATCCATTGTAAGGGCGAATGAATTTCTGTATTTAGCTAAATCAAGTTCGTTTTTATCGTGTCTTTCGTGCTGAATGCGAAGTAGCATGCAAACATCAATTTCGTTAATTATTTCATCAAGTTTGTAATAATCTTTGTATTCATTGTCTTGATAAATAGGCGGTGCTACTAAAAATACTTTAGCTCCAAGTCGCTCAAGCGCATCTTTGTTTGACCTTGCTACACGAGAGTTTTTAATATCTCCAACAATAGCAATTTTAAGACCTTCAAAAGTATTAAATTGTTCGTAGATTGTCATAAGATCAAGCAAACATTGAGATGGATGTGCTCCGCTGCCATCACCTGCATTGATGATTTTTGCATTAAGATTTTTTAATTCATCAAAATAATTATTTTGTTTATGCCTAATTACTAAAACGCTAGTTCCAAGACTTTCAAAAGTCTTGCAAGTATCATATAAACTCTCGCCTTTATTAATACTTGAACTTGCTGCAGAAAAATTAAGCACTCTAAAGCCAAGCTTAAGCTCGGCAACTTCAAAACTAGTCCTTGTTCTTGTAGAATCTTCAAAAAATAAATTAGCTATGATTTTATTTTCATAAGTTTTAAAAAAGCCATCGTTATTTTTATAATAAAGTGCTTTTTTAATTAACTTATAAAAATCATCATTACTAAGAGTTCTAGTTGTTAAATAATCACGCATTTTTTTCCTCCCACGAGAGTAAGGCCTAACCGCCGAAATGTGATTGAAATATAAAGGGGAAATTGTGTAATTTGAAGTTCAAAAAAATCTGTCAATAATACTAATATAAACTTAAATTAAAATAAATTTTAAAGAATTTAGAATAGGAATTTGGATTTTTAAACTCAATTTCCGAATTCAAATTCCTTTTGAATTTACTTAGAAATTACATTGAAAAATTAAAGAATTTGAAATAGGAATTTCAAATTCTTTTTGATTAAGAGTTTATATATTTCATTGTGGTTTCATAGCATAAATAAGCCATAGCAATAGTAATAATCCAACCAAATAAAGCTAATAATTTAGAATGATTATAATCACCTACTATGTTTTTCTTATATGCAGCAATCAAAATCACACATAAAGCAATAGGCAAAATAAATCCGTTTAAAGTCCCAACTAGAATTAAAACTTGAGTAGGACGACCTATGGTAGAAAATACTAAGGTTGAAAATATTATAAATGCTATTATTATGTTATTTTCATTCTTTTTAAGCCATGGGCTAAAGCTTGAAATAAAACTTACCGAAGTATAAGCACAGCCAACAACTGATGTAATAGAAGCAGCCCAAATAACTATACCAAAAACAATGCTTCCAAATGAGCCTAAAATATATTCAAACGGAGTTAAAGCAGGATTATTAGGATTTAATTTAACGCCCAAAGAAATAACACCTAAAACAGCTAAAAATAAAAATACTCTAATAATACTTGCTATTAGTATTCCTGAAATTGAGCTTTTGCTAACTTCTTTTAGATTTTCTTTACCACTTATCCCTGCATCAAGCAAACGATGAGCGCCTGAAAATGTGATATATCCACCAACGGTTCCACCTATTAAAGTTACTAGGCTTAGTGCATTAAACTTAGATGGCACAAAGGTTTCTACTACAACTTCTTTAAAAGGTGGATTTGCCTTAAAAACAATATAAATAATAATTAAGATTAACAATGCTCCTAAGATTTTTGCAAATCTATCCATATGAGCACCTGCGTCTTTATTAATAAAAATCCCAATAGCAATAATTGCACTAATACAAGCTCCTAAAATAGGATTAATGCCAAATATCGTCTCAAATCCAAGCCCAGCTCCTGCAATATTTCCTATATTAAAAGCAAGTCCGCCCAAAATAATCAAAAATGATAATAAATACCCAACTCCAGGAAAGACCTTATTAGCAATATCTTGAGCCTTTAGCTTACTTACTGCAATTACTCTCCATACGTTAAATTGAACCCCTATATCCATAATAACTGACATTAAAATAATAAAGGCAAAACTAGCTCCTAAATCAGCTGTAAAACTTGCAGTTTGAGTTAAAAACCCAGGGCCAACTGCTGAAGTTGCCATTAAAAACGCAGCCCCTAAAATGGCACGATTATCTTTCATTAATTACTCCTTATGCTTATGTTGTTTTCTTCTAAAGTTTTTTTGATTTTTTTGGCAAATAAAATTGCTTTTTCGTTATCTCCATGCAAGCATAAACTTTCAGCCTTTATAGGAACTTTTTTGCCATTTTCGCTAATTACAAATGAGTTTTTAATCATTCTTAAAACTTGATTTATAGCTTCATTTTCATCTTTAATAACAGCATTTTCTTTACTTCTTGATACCAACAAGCCCTCGTCTGTATATCTTCTATCTGCAAAAACTTCGCTAATTGATTTAATACCAACTTCATTTGTAGCACTAATTAAACACGAATTACTAAGCCCCATTAAAGCAATATCTTCGCCTAATTTTGCAACTTCTATTGCGATATTTTTAGCTAGTTTAAAATCTACGCAAGCCATATTATATAAAGCTCCATGTGGCTTAACATAGCTTAATTTAACCCCTACTAATTCACACATTTGCTTCATCGCACCAAATTGATAAGCAAGCAAGGCTTTTAGCTCAACTTCACTTAGATTTTCATTACTTCTTCCAAAATTAGCCCTATCATCAAAGCTAGGATGCGCTCCTATTCTTAAGCCTAATTCTTTTGCAAGTTTAAGTGTCTTTAAAATCTCTTTATAATTGCCTGCATGAAGACCACAGCAAACATTTACCGAGCTAATTACTCTCATAATCTCTTCATCATTACCAATGCCTTCAGCTAAATCTGAATTAAAATCAATTTTCACTTGCGTACTCCTTTACTTGATTTATATGTGATATTCTTTCTTTTTTAGCTTCTAAGGCTTCTTTTAAATCTACTAATTCAAAAGAGATTTTACTATTAATTCTACTTTGAGCAAAAAGCCCTAAATCAGCCTCAATTACTTGAGCGATTTTTGCATAACCGCCTGTAGTTTGTGCATCTTTTAATAAAACAATAGGCTCTCCGCCACTTGGCACTTGAATTGTCCCTGCACTAACTCCGTGAGATGCTAAAGAAAGCTCTTCTTTTAAATCTAATTTAAAATCACTTTTTAATCTATACCCCATTCTATTGCTTGAACTTGTAATTAAAAACTCATTATTTAATAAATTGTGTTTAGCCTCATCGCTAAAATAATCCCACTCACTACCCTTTAATATCCTAATGCTTTTTCTATTTTTAATACCCGCTACTGCTATTTGAGATAAATTCATTCTTGAGCCTATGCTAAGCTCATCGCCTACTTTTAATGCTCTTCCGTTTAATCCACCAAAATTTGCACTAAGATTTGTAGAAGCTGAGTTTAAAACCAAATCAGCCTTAAAACCACCATAAGCACAAATATAAGCACACATTCCCGACATTGCCCTTACTAATCTTAAGGTTTTTCCTGCTTCAATTCTAATTCTGTAATTATTATGAATTGGCTTTTCATCTATAAAAGCTTCATAATTTGCTCCTGTGATACAAAAAGTCATTGCTTTATCGCAATATATTTCAATACCGCCTAAAATAACTTCAATTGCAGGTGCGTTTAAATCATTGCCTAATAAAGCATTTCCTAACATAAAGCTCCATTTATCCAAAGCTCCGTTTTCATTAACCCCATAAGCTTTATAATTTAGTCTTCCTAAATCTTGAATGCTAGAAATTGATGAAACTTTTGTAACTTTCATAATCTCTCCTTAATGCTATTAATTACAAACTTAAGCTTATCTCCTGCTTTTAAAAGGCTTGGCTCGTCGCTATTAATATCAAATAATTTTGTTTTAGTATTGCCTATTATGTTCCAACCACCAGGGCTTTGATAAGGATATATTCCAGTTTGTGCTCCGCCTATACCAACTGAACCTGCAGGGATTTTTAGTCTTGGAGTGCTAAGTCTTGGAGTATGAAGCCTAATATCAAGCCCACCTAAATAAGCAAAACCAGGTTGAAAACCTATAAAATAAACATCATAAATAGGCTCGGCATGTAATTTTGCAAATTCGCTCATACTCATACCTTTAGCCTTAGCAATAACTTTTAAATCAAGTCCTAAATCCCCACCATAATCAACTGCAATTTCTACTAATTTTCCATTTAATTCAAGTGGTTTTATGTATTTTATTAGTTCGTTTAATTCGCTTTGTAAATCTAATAATTCTTTATAATTTAAATCACTTGTTAGCACATAAACACTATTCATACCAACTACTACTTCTTTAATATGAGCTTTGTTTTTAAGCTCTTCGTTAAGTGCGTAGCAAAGACGTTGATTTTGCATACTAATAGGAGGCGCTAGGTATAAAAGAAGTGAAGTTTCACTAATTATTTTAAACTCATTATACATTTTACGCTCCTAAAATACTGAATATTCATTATCTTGCTTATCAGTTACGAACATATAGCCAGGCGAATGTGTTATCATAATCTCAGGTTTGCTAGTAAGTGCAATGCTTTGCGGAGTTACCCCACAAGCCCAAAATACACAAACTTCATCAGGATAAATAGTAGATGCGTCGCCAAAATCAGGCTTTGAAATATCTTTTATACCTATTTCGCGTGGATTTCCTATGTGAATTGGAGCTCCATGAACGCTTGGAAAAAGTGCTGTTGTAGTTGTAGCTCTAATTAAATCCTTGTATTTAATAGGTCTCATTGATACAACCATTTTTCCATGAAATTTACCCGCACTAAGGCAATCAATATTTGTAATATACATAGGCACATTATGATCTTCTTCAATGTGTCTTAAAGGGATTTTGTGATTTATCAAAGCTGCTTCAAATGAAAACGAACAGCCCATTAGAAAACTTACATAATCATCTTTAAAATAATTTATAATATCGCTTACTTCATCTACTAATTCGCCTTTTTTATATATTCTGTATTTAGGAATGCTTGTTCTAATGTCTGCGTTATCAGCACATATTTTGGTCAAATACTCTCCTGCATCAAGCACTTCTATCAAAGGACAAGGTTTTGGATTTCTTTGACAAAATAATAAAAAATCATAAGCATCACTCTTTGGTAAAATCGCAAGATTTGCTTGAACATAGTTAGGACACACACCTGAAGTAGGTTTATTAAACTCGTTTTTTGAAATCAAAGCTCTTAATTCTTTTGGGGTCATTTTATCTTCTTTAGTTTTATTTTGATTGTAATGTTAAATAATGTGAAATTTTGTAAAAAAAATAAAATATTATTTTTAGTTGTTACTAGATTACTCAAATAATAATAAGTATTTAAGAAGTTTAAAGAATTTAAAATAGGAATTTTAAAATTAAAAAGCAATTTTTACACATTTTAAAAAATTATTAGTTATATAAGCTACAAATTATTATGCTAAATATTTAGGATAATTCATTGTACTTAATTAAATTCCTATTTCAAATTCTTAAGAATTTTTATGAGTTTATATATTTCAAATAATTTAGTATGTAAAAACTAAAGCTATTAAATATTTTGAACTTAAATAGAATTAATAAAATCAAATTCCTATTTCAAATTCTTTAAAAGTTTAAACAAAAACTATTGATAATCATTATACGCTCGGCACTCAACCAATCTCAACCAATCTCAAGCAATCTCAAGCAAAACACTCCTAAGTAGTAAGCGCTAAAATTCAAACTAAAAGAAAAAATATAAAAGTATTTGAAGTTTATGTTTAATTATTTAGACAAACAAAAGAATTTAGATTAGGAATTTGACTTTAAAATTTATAAGATTATGCTTGATAAATTGAAAGCTGATATTTTAAAATAATACAAGTAAAAGTTGTAATCTTAATTTACGTAAAAAAACAAATGAATACTTTTAATTTTATAAGGTCTAATATTATTTAAATTCCTAATTCAAATTCTTTGAAATTTGTAATTATTTTGGCTTTGCTCGTGTGATTACAAAATTTTGCTAATTTTAAATACAAATACATTTAATAGATTTAAATAAACTTTAGTTCGCTTATAATTTTGTATTTTATTATTGATTAAATATTGAAAATTTCAAAGAATTTGAATTAAAAATTACTTTAAAACATTAAGAATTAATCATTTAAATAATTATTAAAATCTAGGCTTATTATTTATAATGCAAGTTAAATAACCCTAGCTTGAGCTAAGATTATTTTTTAGACTTTTTAGAGTTTTTTAAATGTTTTTCTAGTTTTTTTCTTCCGTTAAAAGATAGTTTTTCTATAAATAAATGTCCATTTAAATGGTCGTTTTCATGTTGGATAGCAACAGCTAAAAGACCATCTGTCTCAAGACTTTTTGCATTGCCAAACCTATCGCAGTAATCAACCTTAATCCTATCGTATCTAGTTACTTCTTCAAAAAATCCAGGAACACTAAGGCAACCTTCTTCATAAACTTGAGTTCCTTCTCCAATAGGAGTAATTACAGGATTAATAAATTCAATTAAATCTTCTTTGTTTTGCTCTTCTTTATCATTTAATAGATTTATTAAAAATATTCTTAAAGGTTTTGCTACTTGAATTGCAGCTAAGCCTATACCATTTGATGAAATCATAGTTTCATACATATCATCTAAAAGTTTATGTAGATTTTCATCAAATTTCTCTACTTCTTGGCTTCTTGTAAAAAGAAGTTTATTTGGATATGTGATTATTTCAAGCATCTTCTTCGCTATCTCCAACAACAGCATAAATTTCTTTGTCTTTACCCGTATTAGGTAATACACTAATAGCTTCTAAGATTTGCTCTTCATAATTATCACCACTAAGCGCTACAACACTCATTTCTATATTGATATCAATCTCATTATCATTAATGAAAAACGTCGTATTGTAAAATAAATCAGAAATTCTCTCACAAGCTTTCTTAGCATTTACTATATTTGTATGCTTCATAGCCATTACAAATATTCCATCACCAAAATGTGCTACTACATCACTTCTTCTTGAAGTTTTTAATAATAACTTAGCAACATTTCTCATTAAAAGATTTTTGTCTTTTTGTAGTTCAATTGTATTTAATAAACTATCTTTAATTTTTACAAACATTAGTGATATTGAATAGCCATATTTTTTAATATCTTCTATATCTTGAGTTATATTGCTGTATAAATATCTTTTATTAAATACTCCGAATTTATCATCAAACTCACTTTGCTCATTTACCCTATTATGGATTTTTACAATCTCATCATAACCTTTTTTAATACTATTTAATTGTATATCAAGAGCAGTTGTAAGTTTTGCCATATCACTATCAAGTGATTTTAAGATATTTTGAATTGATAAAGAGCCAGTTGCAATACTTAAATCCCCTATTTTTTTCTTAATTAATGCTTTCATTGTAGTGATGTTTTTATAAATCGCTGCAATTGAGCCAACTAATTGCTTAATATTTGCAAAAGTTTCTTTAATATCTTGTTCAATCACTGCTATTTTATTGCTTTGATCTTCTTTTTCATAAGATATCATTTCATTAACTCTTTTTTTAAACGCCATAGGTTTAGTATCAAGCATTTTTTCAAAATATATAGCATAATTAGTAGGAGTTGGTGGAACATTATCTTCAATTAATTGTTTAATCACTTGTTGAGTAAATTTCTCAAACTCTCCACCACTAAGTTTTTGAATCTTAGGAGATTCATCATAAATTACATCTTTATTCAAAGCCCTATCCTATTTAAAACTTTTTTCTAATACCTTATCTATTAATCCATATTTTAAAGCTTCATCTGAGCTCATAAAATAATCTCTTTCAGTGTCTTTTTCAATTTTAGCAAGTTTATTGCCTGTGTTTTCAGCTAATATTTTATTAAGAATTGCTTTTAATCTTAAAATTTCTTTAGCTTGTATTTCAATATCAGTTGCTTGTCCTCTCGCTCCACCTAGTGGCTGATGTATCATAATTCTTGCATTTGTTAAAGCAAATCTTTTGCCTTTAGCACCTGAGCTAAGTAAAAATGCGCCCATTGAAGCAGCCTGACCTATACAAATTGTGCTAACATCAGGTTTAATATAATTCATAGTATCAAATATACTAAATCCACTAGTAACCACACCACCTGGGCTATTTATATATAAATAAATATCCTTATTAGCATCTTGAGCTTCAAGAAATAATAATTGAGCAACAACACTAGCTGCTACTTCATCATTTATCTCTCCACTTAAAAGAATAATTCTATCTTTAAGTAAGCGAGAGTAGATATCATAACTTCTCTCGCCTTTGCTAGTTTTTTCAACTACATATGGAATGTAGCTCATTTATCTTTTCCTAAAAATAAATCAGCAAATAATTTTTCTTCTACTAAGCTCATTCTAACAGCTGGTAAAGTTCCATTTTTTGTATAAGTTTCAATTAGTTGTTTTGGATCCATTCCATATCTTAAAGCTTCAAAATAAATAGCTTGTGCTACTTCTTGATCATTTACAACTACTTTTCTTAATTTTGCTAACTCATCAACAATGAAAGTTAATTTAACGCTCTTTAAAGCTTCTGCTTCATATTCTTTTCTTTTTTCTTCTAGATATTTTTCATCTTTTAATTTATCAAATTCTTCTTTACTAAAGCTTCTTGCTGCTTGATTGAATTGTAAATTAGTTTCTTGCTCTAATATATTTTGTGGAACTGCAAAATCATATTTTTCTAGCATTTTTTCAACAAATTCTTGCTTTAATTTCTCATCAATTTGTTTAAATTTAGCTTCTGTTTCTAATTGTTCTTTAATCTTTTCATCTAAGATTGCTTCGGTTGGGTTTTCTACACCTGGTAATAATTTTTTAAGTAATTCTTCATCAATTTCAGGTAATTTTCTTCCATGAATTTCATGTAATTTTACTTTAAATACAGCTTTTTTACCAGCTAAGTGTGCCGCTTGATAATTCTCTGGGAAAGTTACTTCTATATCTTTTTCTTCGCCAACTTTTAATTCAATCATACCATCTTCAAAACCTGGAATAAATTGATTGCTGCCGATTTCTAGCATATAATTTTCTGCTTTTCCACCTTCAAATGCAACGCCATCAACAAAGCCTTCAAAGTCAAATTTAGCATAATCACCTTTTTTAAGGATTTGCTTTTTTGTCTTTTCAAGTGGAGCGTATTGCTTTAACATTGCTTCTTTTCTAGCTTTAATGTCTTTTTCTTTAATTTCTTCTATTTTTAGCTCAGGAACTAAAGCTTCATAGCCTGTTAAGTCAATTGTTGGTCTAAATGAAATTACGAATTCAAATTCTATTCCATTTTCTTTTCTTTCAAACTTCTTAAAGCTTGGCTCACCAATTAATTCTTTTTCTTCTTTACCTGTTTGTTTTACAGCTTCTTTATAAGCGCTTGTGATTGCTTCTTGCTCTGCATCTTTTACTAAAGAATCTTTATATCTTGATAATACTACATTTACAGGTACTTTACCTTTTCTAAATCCAGCAACTTGCATAGTCTTGCTAGCTTTTACAGCTATTTCTTTAATCTTTTCATCTAATAAAGATTGCTCAATAACACCGCTTACTGAGTAATTAATTTCGTTGATTTTTGTTGTACTAAGTTTCATTAAACTACCTTTTGTAAAATATTTCGCACAATTCTAGCTAAAAAAATTAATCATTGGCAAAATATAAAGGTAAAGAATGAAAGATTTAATTAAAGATTTATTAATAAAAATCGGAGAAAATCCAGACCGAGAAGGACTGATAAAAACCCCTGAAAGAGTTCAAAAATCTTATGAATACTTATGTAGTGGTTACCATCAAAACCCAAAAGATATTCTAAACGAAGCGATTTTTAATACAGATAATAATGAAATGGTTTTAGTAAAAGACATTGATTTTTATAGTTTATGCGAACACCATTTATTGCCTTTTTTTGGAAAAGTTCATATCGCATATATTCCAAATGGCAAAGTCGTAGGACTTTCAAAACTTCCTAGGCTTGTAGAAGTATTTGCAAGACGCCTACAAATTCAAGAACAATTATGCGAACAAATTAGCAATTCATTATATGAAATATTAAAACCAAAAGGTGTAGCTGTAACTATTGAAGCAGAGCATTTATGTATGCAAATGCGTGGCATTCAAAAAGTAAATTCAAAAACCATAACAAGCTCACTTAAAGGAATATTTTTAAGCGACGAAAGAACTAGGAAAGAGTTTTACTCTCTAATAAAATGAATTTAGAAAGATTAAAGAAAAAAATAGCACAAATTCCAAAATCTCAAAACTTTGGCTATATATATAAAATTAGTTCAATTAGCATTGAGATTAAAGGTTTAACAACTAGCGTAGGTGATTTAATAAGACTTGAAAATGAAGAAAAAACTGCTTATGCGATGGTTGTTAAGATTGAAGAATTTATAAGCTTTTTAAGCCCTTTTGATTTCGTAGAAGGCTTTAAAGTAGGCGATAAAGCTTTCATGGAAGAAGCAGGAATGAAAATCCCTTGTTCAATGGAACTACTTGGGCGTGTGGTTGATCCTTTTATGAGACCAAAAGATGGAAAAGACAAAATAAATCCTACAAAAATGATGCCTATTTTAAGAGCTCCTATTGAAGCTTTAAAGCGTGGGCTTATAAGTGAGCCTTTTCCTGTTGGGATTAAAAGTATTGATGGGCTTTTAACTTGCGGAGTTGGACAAAAACTAGGCATATTTGCTGGCTCTGGGGTTGGTAAATCAACCCTTATGGGAATGATAGTTAAAAACGCTCCTGCAGCAGTAAAAGTAGTAGCATTAATAGGCGAGCGTGGGCGTGAGATACCTGAGTTTATCCACAAAAACTTAGGCGGAAAAATGGATGATACCGTAATGATAGTAGCAACTAGCGATGATAGTGCTTTGATGCGTAAATACGGAGCATTTTGTGCTATGAGTGTTGCTGAGTTTTTTAAAGAGCAAGGAATGGATGTTCTTTTTATTATGGATAGTGTTACTCGTTTTGCTATGGCACAAAGAGAAATTGGACTTGCATTAGGTGAGCCACCAACTGCTAAAGGCTATCCACCAAGTGTTTTTAACCTACTACCACAATTAATGGAGCGTGCTGGTAAAGAAGAAGGAAAAGGAACTATAACAGCGTTTTTTACCGTGCTTGTAGATGGAGATGATATGAGTGATCCTATCGCTGATCAAAGTAGATCAATTCTTGATGGGCATATTGTTCTTGATAGAAATCTAACTGATTTTGGAATATATCCACCTATAAATATTCAAAACTCAGCAAGCAGGGTTATGGGAGATGTAGTTACGCCTGAGCATAAAAAAAATGCAGCAAAGTTTAAAAGACTTAATTCCGTGCTAAAAGAAAATGAAACCTTAATTAGAATTGGAGCTTATGTTAAAGGTAGCGATAAAGAGCTTGATTTTGCAATTTCTAAAAAAGATTATATGAATGATTTTTTAAGACAAGGAAATGATGAAGCTTTTGCCTTTGAAGAAGTTCTTAGTATGCTTGATAAAATCAATTAGAATTTGAATTCGGAATTATGATTTTAAATTCCTATTTCAAATTCTTATGCGATTTTCATTATTAACAATTAATCTTAAAATTAATTCTTAGCTTCCATAATCAAAACATATAATTTAACTACTGATAAAAATAACGCCAAAATAGCAGGTCCAAGTATAACTCCCCAAAATCCAAAAGTAGAAATACCTGCAATCATCGCAAAAAATATCAAAAGCTCATTGATATTTGCCGGAGTTTTTAATAGTTTTTCATTTATCCATTTAATTATTAAAGGCTTTATAAATGTATCTGCAATAATAGAAATTACCACAATAGAATAAAGCGCAATCACTATTGCATTAGTAGTATTTCCATGCGAGTACTCATAAAGGCTTACAGGAACCCAAAGTAAAGCCCCGCCTATTAATGGAATTAGCGAAGAAATCGCATATAAAATCCCCATTAAAAGCCCATCATATCCAAAATATACCAAAAACATTGCAAACAAACAACCTTCAAAAACTGCGGTAATAATCACAGAATAAAACACAACACTCATAACGTTTGAAACTTCACTTAAAATGTTTTCAAATTCTTTTTTTCTAAGTGGAAGTAATCTTTTAAAAAATCCTACTAGCTCTACTCCATAATAATTTGCGAAAAAATAAAAAATCACAATAAGAACTAATTCTGTAAAGAATTTAGCCCCTGATTTGGTAAAATTTGAAGCATAATTTAGAATGTTTTTACCTAAATTGTTTAAATCAATTTCATTTAAAAATTCTTTTATTTTAGGCTCTACAAAACTAAAATCTTGCGGTAAATTAAAATCAATTGCCTTTAATTTTGTAATAGTTGTTTGAACTTGTGTTAAATCAAATTCTTTTATAGAACTTGCAAGAGAAAAGCTAGTATATCCTAAAGGAGCGAAAAACAATAAAGACATTAAAGCAGTCAAAATTATAGGTGCTAGATATTTTTTTTTAGTTTTAACAAATATTTTATGATGAAGATTTGCTGTTGCAACTGCCATTAAAACAGCTATTGCTATTGTTAATAAAAACGGACGAAATAAATATAATAAACAGCAAAACACTAATAAAACTAAGCAAGTAATAAAGACTTTTGTATTCACTTATTTAGCCTTTCTGGTATTTTGATTATTTTAGGATTTAGTGCTGATAAATAAGAATTATTTTCATTAAAATCAATTTTATAGACAATAAATTGATCGGTTATTAATAAAAGCCAGTCAATTAATTCATCGCTTGCAGGCCCACTCATAGCTCTAGCTTCATCTAAAACATCTTCAACAATTTTGCAAATATTTACGAATTGATTAATTTTTAAAAACCCACTAGCACTTTTCATATTGTGAAACATTCTAAATAATTCGTTAATTTTTTCAGAATATTTAACCTCATCTTCTAAAGCTATTATAACAGGCTCTAAAGAATCGCAAAATATATTAAAATGCGTCATAAAATCATCAACAATATCAAAATCAAATTCTAATTCTAATTGTCCTAAAAGTCCTAAATTTTTATTCATGTAATCACTCGTTTTTATATTTTGCTAAGATTATACAAATTATTTACAAACATTATTTAAGGCAAAATATGGAAAGAATAGTAGAAATTGAACAATTTAAAGATGATAGCAAATACGAAATTAGCTTAAGGCCTACTAATTTTGATGAATATGTAGGACAAGCAAAAACAAAAGAAAACTTAAAAGTATTTATAAAATCAGCAAAATTAAGAAATGCTCCCTTAGATCATACTTTATTTTTTGGACCTGCAGGACTTGGAAAAACTACTCTAGCAAATATAATTGCAAACGAAATGGGCGTAAATATTAAAACAACAGCGGCTCCTATGATAGAAAAAAGCGGAGATTTAGCTGCAATTCTTACAAATCTTGAAGATGGAGATATTTTATTTATAGATGAAATTCATCGCCTAAGTCCAGCTATTGAAGAAGTTTTATATCCTGCGATGGAAGACTTTCGCTTAGATATTATTATAGGAAGTGGTCCTGCTGCTCAAACGGTTAAAATTGATTTAGCTAAGTTTTGTTTAATCGCTGCAACAACAAAAAGTGGTGGAATATCAACTCCGCTTAGAGATAGATTTGGGATTAATTGTAGATTAGAGTTTTATACTCCTGATGAACTTGCTTTAATCATAAAAAAAGCAGCTTTAAAGCTTGATATAAGTTGCGATGATGAAGCTAGTAAAGAAATAGCTAAAAGATGTAGAAGCACTCCAAGGATTGCTCTTAGACTGCTTAAAAGAGTTAGAGATTTTGCCATTGTAAATAATGAAACAAAAATAAGCTTACAAAGAGCAAAACAAGCGCTTGAGAGCTTAGGTGTAAATGAATTAGGGCTTGATGAATGCGATTTAAATTATCTTGAGTTTTTATGTAAGGCTAAAAAAGCTGTTGGATTAAATACAATTGCAGCAGCTTTAAGCGAAGATGAAAGAACTATTGAAGATGTAATTGAGCCTTATTTGATTTCAAATAATTATATTGAAAAAAGTGCAAAAGGAAGACTAGCAACTAATAAAGCTTATTCGCTTTTAAAGCTAAGCAACTATACGCCTTCATTATTTAATTAATCTTAAAGAATTTAAATTCGGATTTTGTATTAGCAAAAAGTTAATTCGGAATTCAAATTCTAAGTAATTTTAATCAGCTTTAAAGCTTTTTTATAAAAATCAAAGAATTTGAATTCGGAATTTAAATTATCTTAATCAAGTGAATTAATATCGCTTACTTCATGATGAATATAACGCTCATCATTTTCTAATGTATCAACACTTTTAAACATTCTTTCCCAGCGAATATTATAATCTTCATCCCAGCTTAAATATACAAACCAAGGCTTTCCTTCAATATATTTATAATCTACACTTCCCCAAAATCTACTATCATTTGAATGGTCACGATTATCGCCCATCATAAAATATTCATTGCTAGGAACTTTATAATAATATGCTTTATGAAGTCCTTTTAATTCACTAACATAAATAGGCTCCATTGCGAATTGATTTTTTGCAATATAAGCTTCAATTACTCTATCAAAATCAATTCTTTCATCATAATGAATTCCTTTTTTTGTAAATGGCTCTTTTATATATAATTTACCTTGTAAAATCACTTGCTTATTTTCAGGATAATTTGCTCTCATATATTCATCTCCTTCATGCATTCTTACATAAAGAGTTTTGTTTGAATAAATTATCTCATCATCACCTAAGCCAACACAACGCTTAACATAATGTAATTTCGTATTATGTGGATATAAAAATACTACTATATCTCCACGCTTTGGCTTTGCATAGCTTAATAAATGTCCATCGCCTTTAAAATCAGGTAAAACAGGCACTTCTAAAAATGGTATTCTAGGAGTTGGTATTCCATAAGCGAATTTTTTTACAAATAAATGATCGCCTATTAATAATGTATTTTTCATAGAACCACTTGGAATTGTAAAAGCTTGTGCTACAAAAAATATAAAAACTAAGACAAATATAATAGTCCCAGTCCATGAGTTCCAAAAATCAACTAATTTTTGCCATTTTGTTTTATTTTCTTTCATTTTTTTCCTTTTTTAATCTTGCTTCATAGGTGTTTAGCATTAAAGCATATATTGTCATAGGCCCAACACCGCCAGGAACAGGGGTAATCATACTTGCTTTATCGCTTGTTTTAATATAATCTCCTGCTATCATTTTTCCATCAATTTTTTTAGTAATTCCTACATCAACCAAAATCGCTCCATCTTTTAAATAATCATCATTTAAAAGGTGTAAAACTCCAGTAGCACTTATTAAAATATCTGCATTTAAGGTATATTCTTTTAAATCTTTTGTGTATTTATGACATATACTAACACTTGCACCTTCGTTAATCATCATAGCAGCAAGTGGGCGTCCAACTATAATGCTATCATTTATTATGCATATATTTTTGCCTTTTAAATCAACCTTATAATGATTTAATAAAATTTTAATCCCTAAAGGAGTGCAAGCATAAAAATAAGGCTCTTGATTAGCTAATACTAAACCTAAATTATAAGGAGTAAAGCCATCTACGTCTTTTTCTGGCTTAATTGCGTTTATAATGTTATTTTTATCAATATGATTTGGTAATGGTAATTGAACTAAAATTGCATCAATATTTTCATCTTCATTTAAAGACTTGATTAAATCTAAAAGCTCTATTTCGCTAATGTCTGAACTTAATTTATAATCTTTACTGATAATTCCTAATTCATTACAAGCTTTTAATTTATTTCTTACATAAATACTACTTGCATAATCATCTCCTACTAAGATTACTGCTAAGCAAGGTTTTGTATTTAATTCTTTAATTTTTGATGATAATTTTATGTATAATTCTTGGCTTAATTTTTTTCCATCTAATATCAATTTGTAACCTTTATAAAAATAAAGAGTGTATTATAACCCCTAAAAACAACGGATTATAAAATGAAACTAAAATTAATCTTATTAATACTTAGCGTATTTGTTTATGCAAATAGCGATTTTTTAAGTAAAGATGAATATCAATTAAGTTTATATCAAAATCCAAGAGGAATTGGCTGTGATAAATGCCATGGGCTTGATGGAAGCGAACAAGTATTTGCAACATATAAAGAAAACGGAAAAACAATAAAAGTAATAATTCCTAGTATAAAAGATATTAGTTATGAGAATTTTTATAAGGCCTTAGTTAGCAAAACAAGTTCAAAAAACATAATGCCAAACTATTATTTAACAAATGAAGAAATAAAAAATCTATACTTATATATAAAGAAAAAAGGAGAAAAAAATGACAAATAAAGAAGCTTTTAAAGAAGCAAAAGAACTAATAGCAGGTGGGGTAAATTCTCCCGTAAGAGCATTCAAAAGCGTTGATAATGATCCGATATTTATAAAAAATGCTAAAGGTGCTTATGTTTATGATATTGAAGGTAAAAAATACCTTGATTTCGTGCAAAGCTATGGACCTTGTATTTTAGGTCATGCAGATGATGATATAACCAAAGCAATATGTGATGCAGCAGCAAATGGCACAAGCTATGGAGCTCCTACTTTAGCTGAAAGCGAATTAGCAAAAAAAGTTATTTCACTATATCCTGCGATTGAAATGATTAGATTTGTAAATAGTGGAACAGAAGCAACCATGAGTGCAATCCGCCTTGCAAGAGCATTTAGTGGGCGTGATGGGATAATGAAATTTGATGGTTGTTATCATGGACATGCTGATATGCTTTTAGTAAATGCTGGAAGTGGCTTAGCTACTTTTAATACTCCAAGCTCAAGTGGTGTTAGCAAAAACGCCGTAAAAGACACCTATACAGCAAAATATAATGATATAAATAGCGTAAAAGAGCAAATCGCAGCAGCTAAACAAAACGGCAATGAAATAGGCGTTATTATAATCGAGCCTATTGCTGGAAATATGGGCTTTGTTCCTGCTAGCAAGGAGTTTTTAATAGAGCTTAGAAAACTTTGCGATGAGCTTAAAATCGTTTTAATTTTTGATGAAGTTATGAGTGGTTTTAGAGCTGCTTTAGGTGGAGCTTTAGAGGTTTATGGTATTAAGCCTGATATGGTTTGCTTTGGTAAAGTAATCGGAGGTGGTCTTCCTGTTGGTGCGTATGCAGCTAGAAAAGAAATTATGCAATTATTAAGCCCAATAGGTGGAGTGTATCAAGCAGGAACTTTAAGTGGAAACCCACTTGCGATGGCAGCTGGAATTGCAAGTTTAAGCAAATTAAATAAAGATATTTATAAAAAATGCGATGAATGGGCAAAAGCAGCAATTAACATAATGCTTGATGAGAGCAAAAAAGCAGGAGTTCCTTTTGTAGCAAAAAATATAGGCTCAATGTTAGGATTTTTCTTTAATGAAAAATATCCTACTAATTACGATGAAGCAAAGACTAGTGATACAGCTAAATTTTCAAGATTTCATAAAGTTATGCTTGAAAACGGCGTAAATCTAGCACCATCAACCTATGAAACAGCCTTTATTTGCACTTCATTTGAAGATACTGAATTAGAGCTTTTCAAAAACGCATTTGTAAAGGCAATTCGTGCATAAGCAAGAAAATAGCAGAGCTAAAAAAGTTAGAACCTTAGTTGATGCAGCAAATTATTTAAGCTTAGGAATTAGCGTTGTAGTTGCTATTTTAATAGGTGTTGGGCTTGGAATCTTGCTTGCAAAACTTTATAAGCCCTTATTTTTTGTAGGGCTTGGGTTTGGAATTGCAGCTGCTATTTTAAATGTTTATAAAGCTTATAAATTATTAGTAAAATCAACGAAAAAGAAGAATAATCATTAGTCAAATTCCTAATTCAAATTCCACAAAAATTTCAAAGAATTTGAAATAGGAATTTGCTAACTTCATAAAGCATTAAATATATTAAAAATCTTAATTTAAATTTTTTATATGGACACAATCACGACAATGCTTTTGCTATAATAATTAATTATTATGGTTAATTACTAAAAAAAGGAAAAAGTTATGGGATGTATTGATTTTAAGCTTAATGATACAAATCAAGTAGGTTCAAATGTTATAAATTTTAACACTTTAGCAAGCAAGTTAAAACTTAGCATACCTGATTATCAACGCCCTTATGTATGGGAGATAAAGCAAACAAGAATGCTTTTAAAAGATATTGAAAATAGTAAAAAAGGAGCCTTGCTAGGCTCTATTATTTTGCATAAAACCGAAAACGAAATTTATGAAGTAATAGACGGACAGCAAAGGCTAACTACCATAAAGCTTATTTTAATGGCGTTAGAAAATAAAATAATAAAATTAGACAATAAAAGTAAGATTTCGAGTTTATTTTGTAAAAAAGTTTCTTTGTTTTTTATGCAACTACATAAATATCAAACTTATCTAAAAGATGTAAGTTTTTTTCATAAAATTTCTCAAGATAATATTAAGAATAATTATGAGTATATTAAAAACTATTTGAGTAATGAAGATAAAGCTAAAGATTTTCTAAAAAAGCTAGAAAATACACAATTTATCATAGTAGCTACAATAAACGCCGATGATGCTTTTATCTTTTTTGATAATACCAACTCAAAAGGCAAAAAACTAGAAAGCTATGATTTAATAAAAGCCTTTCATTTACAAGCCATGCAAGAGCGTCATAAAGATTTGCAAAATGCTAATGCTAGATATTTTGAAAGTATAAATAAGAGTAAAGAGGTTAATATTTCAAACTTTATAGATAAGCTACTTTCATATGCTAGATATGCAATTAAACATGGTGAATTGGATAGAAATACTAAAATTGATGTGTTTGATGAATTTTGCAAAGAAGATTTAAGTGGTTTGTCGTTGTATGATACTGGTATTATAAGAGATTTTTCAAATGGAGTAGATTTTTTTGAGTATTTTAAAAAATATTATGAAATTGTCAAAACAATCCATTATTCACCTATTTATATACGTATTAAAGAAAATAATGATTATAGTAAATATTTAAGACAAGGTTTAAGGGCTACTATGATTATTTTTATGGATAAATATAGTAATGGAAATTTTGATTTATTTATTAGGTTATTAATGAGATTATTTCATAATTTTAGAATTACAAATCAAAAATTTAATAAAGTTAATTCACTTAATTTAGCACAAGATATAATTAAAAAGATTTATTTTTCCACTTTTGAAAGTCAAATAATAGATTATTTAAAAGACAAGGTTATTTTAAGTTCCCAAATAGAATTAACAAATATAGATTATACCAATATAGCCTATAAAATATTAAAAAATGATATGGAGTTTTTTAATAATGAATATGAAAAATATCAAATTCCTATAATTTCACAAGAAGTTTATAATGAAATTGAACTTAAATCTACAAAAGGATAAAAGATGGATACTAAAGCAGAGATTAAAATAATTAATGATATTAAAGGATATGGTTTCATAATACCACCCTATCAAAGGCTTTATGCTTGGAAAGATGAGCAAATAAAAACTCTTTTAGATGATTTTAAAAATTGTATTGAGCATAATAAAAACCAAAAAGAACAAAAATCTCATTTTATAGGTAATATCGTAGTATCAGAAGATAATGGCAAATATGTCCTTATAGATGGGCAGCAAAGGCTAACTACTATTTGGCTAGTTTTAAGGTATTTGTTACAAGGAAAATTTAAGAAAGAAGATTATTTTGATATAGAAATGCCTATTAGAGAAGAAGATGTTCAGGCGATAGATAAATACTGTAAGGGTAAAACTTTAGATGAATGTTTTAACGAAAAAAACAATACAAATGTAGGTTTTAAGAATGCTTTTAAATTTTTTGAAGTGTATTTTGGTAAAGATAATGAAGAAGATAAGCAACAACGTATTAATTTTATAAAAAAAGATGTTAAGTTTAATTTAGTTATTTTAAGTGACCAAGTAGAGCTAAATAAATACTTTGTAAGGATGAATAATACAGGAGTTCAGCTTGATGGCACAGATATTTTAAAGGCAAGATTGTTAAAGTTGATAAGCGATTATGAAAAAGAACAAAAAATTCAAAATGAAAAAAGCGAAGTTACAAAATACGCTAGGATATTTGATGAATGTTCGCAGATGAATTATTTTTCAGATTTTAGTTTTATAGATAATAATACGAACACCAATACAACCAAGCCAACTATTGAAAATATAATAAAAAATGAAAAAAAATTACAAAATTACTCAAATAATAATAATGATAGAGTTAAGTTTGAGAGTATTATTGATTTTCCTACCTTTATTTTGCATGTTTTTAAGATTTTATCAAGACAAGAATCAAATATTTTTAAAAAAGATATAAAAATATCAATAAAAAAAGACAAATTCCTTGAAAATACTTGGGATAAATTAAATGATGGGTTGAATGCAGAACAAGCAAAAACAATCATAGATGCTTTAAAAGAATATAGAACCATTTTTGATACCTTTGTGATAAAAAGAAAAGCAGATAATGAAGAAAATGAATATAAATTATGGAATAAAAACAATAATTGGAATGAAGTAAGTGATGCTAATGATTTAGCAATTATTCAAAACTATCTAAGAATAGCAAGGAGTGGAGATAATGCTAACTACCACCACTTTTTAACGCATTACTTAGAATTTTGTAAAAACGAAATTATGAGTAATGAAATTATGAGTGAAGAAGGAATAACTAGAAAAAAATGTTTGGATAATTTAAAAGATAGTAATAACGCAGATAATCTTAGAAAATACCTAAAAAGCATTGATGACTTTTTGGCATTAAAACAACTTGGCATGGCAAATAATTTAATTGATATGGCAAATTTGATTGATATTATTAGCGATGTTTCTTTTGGTCAATTTAATTTTGATGACCAAACAAATAAAATTAAAGAAAGTATTAAAAATTTAAATTTTGAAAATGTAGAAAAAAATACGGATAAGCCCAATTTTAATTTTTTAAACTACGGCACAAATACTCCGCATTATTGGTTTTATCGCTTAGAATATTACTTGTTGACCGATGAAAACTTTAAGAAAAAACATAATGATGATATTGAAAAATATCGTTTTAGATATGTTAATTCAGTAGAACATGTTTTAGCGCAAAATGATTTAGATGGTTTAAGTAAAGATAAAGAAAATCAAAAAGTGCTGAATGATTTTGGTAATTTAGCCCTAATAACAGATGGTGAAAACTCAACTTTTAGTAATAATGTATTTGTTGAAAAGAAAAGAATATTTAATAAATTTAAAAGCAAAGATAAAAAAATAATAAGCTTAAAATTATTGGATATATATAAAAATGAAGAATATCAAAAAAATGATAAAGATAACAATTTGAATAGCCAAACTTGGCAAGCTATACAAATTGAAAAGCATCGAGAAAAAATGCTAGATATTTTAAAAAACTCATTTAAAAACTAAAATTATTTTCCTAATTCAAATTCCACAAAAATTTCAAAGAATTTGAAACTAGGAATTTGCGTTTAAGAAGTCTTTAGATAAAACGACTAAAATAGCCCTAAAGGATAATATATGGATTTTACACATTTACATTTACATACGGAATATTCGCTTTTAGATGGTGCAAACAAAATTGATGAATTAGCAAAAAGACTAAAAGAGCTAAATTTCAAAGCTTGTGCAATCACCGATCATGGAGTAATGTTTGGGGCTATTCACTTTTATAAAAGTATGAAAAAGCACGGCATTAAGCCTATTATTGGCTTTGAAGGTTACTTACACGAAGAAGATGATATAAGCAGCACTTCAACAAATCATCGCTGGCATATATGCTTATTTGCCAAAAATCAAAAAGGCTATGAAAACCTTATGTATCTTACTTCAAGAGCTCATATAGATGGTTTTTATTATCGCCCAAGAATTAATAAAAAATTATTAAAAGAGCATAGTGAAGGCATTATTTGTAGTTCTGCATGTCTTGCCGGTGAGATTAATTGGCACTTAAATGATAAAGAAGTTCGCCGTAATGGAAAAACAAACGCCGATATGGGAGCTAAAGGCTACGAAGGAGCTAAAGCTGCTGCACTTTGGTATAAAGAAGTTTTTGGAGATGATTTTTATCTTGAAATTATGAGAATGGGGATTAATTCTCAATATAATATAGACACAAATATACTTAAATTAGGAAGAGAATTAGGTATAAAAGTAATTGCTACAAACGATTCGCACTATACATACAAAGATAGAGCTCAAGCTCAAAATATTTTCATGGCAATTAGCACAGGAGATATCGTTGGGGTTGATCCTGAAAGTGAAGATGCTAAGAAAAACACAGGCTTAAGACATACAATGAGTGAAATTTATGTAAAAAGTCCTGAAGAAATGTATGAATTATTCCTTGATGTGCCTGAAGTTGTGCAAAATACTCAAGAAATAGTTGATAAATGTAATTTAGAATTAAACCTAGGAAACCCTACTCCGCCAAACTTTAAATTCGCCCTTGAATATGCCGAAAAAATCGGCTTAGAGCTTCCTAGTAAAGATATTTTTAGTTTTGATAATGATGATGTATTGTTTGAAAAGCTTTGCTGGGATGGACTTGCTAAGCGTTTGGTTTATATTGATGAGAGCAAGCACGAAACATATAAAGAGCGTTTAAGAACTGAGATAAATATTATTAAAAATATGCGTTTTAGTGGTTATATGCTAATCGTTCATGATTTTATTAAGGCTGCTAAAGATATGGATATTCCTGTTGGACCTGGTAGGGGTTCTGCTGCAGGTTCTTTGGTGTCATTTTGTCTAGAAATAACTGATTTAGACCCACTTCCTTATAACTTACTTTTTGAGCGTTTTTTAAATCCTGAGCGTGTTTCTATGCCTGATATTGATGTGGATTTTTGTCAAAATAGGCGTGAAGAAGTGATTGATTATGTTGTACAAAAATATGGTCGTTATAACGTAGCCCAAGTAATTACTTTTGGTAAATTACTTGCAAAAGGTGTTATTCGTGATGTTGCAAGGGTTTGTGATTTACGCATAAAAGATGCTGATACTTTAGCAAAATTAGTGCCTGAAGAATTAAAAATCACTTTAAAAGATGCTTACGAAAAAAACCCTGATATAAAAGCTTTCATTGAAGATTTAGACAATCGCGCTGAATATAAAAATATAGTTTGTCATCCTGATGATGTAAGGGGCAAAAGCAAAATCGGAACAAGGGTTTGGGAATATTCATTAGCTCTTGAAGGACTTAATAGAAACGCAGGAATGCATGCTGCTGGTGTTGTTATTTCAAACGAAGAATTATGGAAAAAAACTCCATTATTTAAACAGCCAAAATCAGATGCGTTAGTAACTCAATATATGAAAGATTATCTTGAAGATGTTGATTTGATTAAGTTTGACTTCTTGGGGCTTAAAACTTTAACCGTTATTGATAATGCTATAAAACTTATTAAAAAACGCCATAATATAGACATAGACTGGAACAAAATTGATGTAAATGATAAAGGCGTTTATGATTTAATTCAAACTGGTAACACTCTTGGGATTTTTCAAATAGAAAGCTCGGGAATGCAGGATTTAAATGCTAGGCTTAAGCCAACTTGCTTTGAAGATTTAATCGCTGTTCTTGCACTTTATCGCCCAGGACCACTTGATAGTGGAATGGTTGATGATTTTATTGACATTAAGCATGGAAGAAAACCTGCTGTATATGCTTTCCCTGAATTAAAGCCTATTTTAGAGCCAACTTATGGGGTTATTGTATATCAAGAGCAAGTTATGCAAGTCGTTCAAACTATCGGTGGATTTAGCCTAGGTGGAGCTGATTTGGTTCGCCGTGCAATGGGTAAGAAAAAGCTTGAAGAAATGATTAAGCTAAAAGGCGAGTATTTAGATGGAGCTATAAAGCAAGGCTTTGATGAGAAAAAGGCTGATGATTTATGGGAGCTTATCTTAAAGTTTGCTGAATACGGCTTTAATAAATCTCACTCGGCTGCTTATGCTCTAGTTGCGTTTCAGACTGCTTATCTTAAAAAATATTATGAAACGGAATTTATGGCAGCATTACTAACTAGCGAAGAAGGTAAGGTTGAAAAAATTGAAAAATACAAAGATGAGCTTGATAGATTAGGAATAGAGCTTTTACCACCAAATATCAATGATGGCACAAGAGAATTTAACGTTATTGATAAAGATGGAAAGGCTGCTATTGTTTATGGACTAGGCTCAATTAAAAGCTTTGGAATTCCAAGCGCTGAAGGTCTTACTAAAGCTAGAGGAGATAAGCCATTTACTGATATAAAAGACTTTATTGCAAGAGCTGATGCTGCTTATATGAATAAAAAAGGCATAGAAGCTTTAGCTAAAACGGGTTGCTTTGAATGTATAGGAATTAATAGAAAAAGCTCTTTAGCTGCAATTGATTATATTATTAATGAATTTAAAGCAAAAAAAGAGCATGATAAAAGATTACAAGAAAGCTTGTTTTCTCAGTTTGAAACCGAATATCATAGTAGTATTGATATTACAAATCAAGAAGAATTTAGCGTTGCAGAACTTGCAGAATTTGATAAAGAATATTTAGGCATTTATTTAGGAACTCACCCGCTAGATGAGTTTAAAAAAGAAATCAAATCAATAGATCATTATAAAAGCTCTGATTTTGAAAACTTAGATGATGGTGATTATCAAGCATTTTGCTTAGGTATTATTGAAGAAGTAGATTTTAAACAAAGTAAAAGTGGTAAAAGTTATGCAAATATTAAAGCGCTTGATTATTATTCAAACTTTAATATTTTATGCTTTAACCCTGATTTAATAGAAATTTTAGCGTCAAAATATAAAGCTATGAATCTTGCTTCTTCGGATACAAAAACCAAAAAATCTCTTTATGGATTTTTACTAAACAATAAGCGTGAAAATGGCAAAAATACTTTATTTTTAAATAGTTTAGTTGAAGTTGATGCTCAAGATATAGGCGTAAATGAGTTTGATAAAAACGCCTTAGGTTTTGAAGTTTTTGTCAAAAAAGGTGGCAAAAAAATCAAAGGCGATATAAAAAGATTTTCTCATTTAGTTGAAAAAATAGACTATTTAAAGCATAGCGAATTCGCTCAAAGCGAGTATGGAGATTATAACGCCTTTAGCTTGGGTGTTGTAATTGATGCAGAATTTAAAATCAGCAAGAAAAATAAAGCATTTGCTAAGATTAAAGTTGTTGATGAAGTTGGAGAATTTGATATTTTATGCTTTAACGATGATGTTTATAAAAAGCTTGAAAAAGAGTTTTTAAATCAAGAAAAAGAAGAAAAATTATATGGTTTTGATTTAAGCCTTAGGGTTGATGATAATGGAACAGGAGCGTTTTTAGATGACTTTTTCTTAATTACTCCTGAGCTTATAAAAGAGCCTAGCAATGGTAAAAATGCCTTAGGATATTCGGTAATTGAGAAAAGAGTGGCAAAAGCAAGAAGGGTTTATAATAAAGAAAACAAAGAAGAATTTACCCAAAGTCCAAAAGCATTTGAAGGTGAGTTTATAAAGATTGATTTATTAAACATAAAAGCAGAAATTTTAGAAGAAATAACAAGGCTAATTAAAGATAATTTATGTTCTAAAGAAGTTGCTCGTGAGATTGTTTTAGAATTTTTAGTTGATTCTTGTGTCAGTAAGTATTCAAGAAGATTTGGCGTAAATTACGAAACAATAGAAAAAATCAAAGAATTAGCAAAAACTAGCTAAAGCAAATTCCTATTTCAAATTCTAATTTTTTTTAGAATTTGAAATAGTGGAAAATATATAAATTAGTTTTAATATCAAAGGATTAATATGTTTAGTTGGTTTAGTTTTTTATCTTATGCTGTGATTATGTCTATTACACCAGGGGCAAACAATATCTTATCAATGATAAATGCGAAAAATTTCGGATTTAAAAAGAGTTTGCCTTTTAATTTCGGAGTTTTTGTAGGCTTTAGCGTTGTAATGTTAATTTGCACTATTTTTTGCAATTTATTATCAGTATATATTCCTATGCTTCAATTTTATATGCAAATAATCGGAGCTATTTATTTAACTTATTTAGCCTTTAAGATTATAAAAAGCACATTAAATGATAATGTAAAGCCTACAAATAGCTTTATTCAAGGTGCATTATTACAATTTATAAATCCAAAAATTTATATTTATTGCATAGTGTCAATGCAAACTTTCATAATGCCTTTTTATCAAAATGATTTCTTTATGTTAATACTTTTTGCATTTTTACTAGCTTTTATAGGAAGTATTTTTACATTTCTTTGGGCTGGCTTTGGCAGTATTTTTAGTGTTTTATTCGTAAAATATGCAAAAATTACAAATATTATTCTAGCTTTAATGCTTATTTATTGTGCTTTAAGCTTGTTTTTCTAATTATTAAATTTAGATTTTAATACCATAAAATCATTAGAATTTGAAATAGGAATTATTTATTTTCATTTCCCCATTTGCAAAGCATTTTCATAATAGGAACTAAAGTTTGTCCCTTTTTGCTTAGCCTGTATTCTACTTTTGGTGGTATTACTGGATATTCTATGCGAATTATTAGACCATCACTTTCAAGCTCTTTTAAAGCTCTTGTAAGACTTTTAAAAGAAACATCTCCAACAGCTCTTTTAAGCTCGTTGTATCTTAAGACTTCGCTATGCAAAAGATTATACATGATCTCAATTTTATATTTGCCAAAAATTTGCTTTAGGGCGTGTTTTAGCCAACAATTTTCTAAATGATTTTGCATACACTCTCCTTTTTGTTCGTATTGACAAAAAACTCCCATTAATTATAATGACTTTACCATAAATTAAGGAGGTTTTATGAAAAATGTTTTACTGATTAATGGTTCTATGCCTTATCTTTTCTCAAAAGGCGAGCTAAACGCTAGCTTGCAAGAAGTTGCTTTTAAGACTTTAAGCAAAAACGGCTTTAATGTAGAACAAACCACTATAAATCAAGGCTATGATGAAGCAACTGAGGTAGAAAAGTTTTTAAAAGCTGATATCATCATCTATCAAATTCCTTGCTTTTATATGAATGCACCTTGGATTTTTTGGGAATATCTAGCCAAAGTTTATACAGCTGGTAAAGGAAAACTTTGGGAAAATGATGGCAGAAGTAGAAGTGACCCTAGCAAAAAATACGGCTCAGGTGGGCTTAGCCAAGGTAAAAAATATATGATTTCTTGGACCTTTAACGCTCCAAAGGTTGCATTTTTTGAAGAAGGGCAATTTTTTAGTGATGTTGGAGTTGATGGGCTAAGCGTAAGTCTTCATAAAGCAAACCAATCAGCCGGAATGAGTGCGCTTAAAACCTTTGCTTGTTATAACGTTCATAAGGGTGAAGATACGCAAAAATATCTAAAAGAATACGAAAATCACATACTAAATGAAATAGTAAATTCTTAAAAATACACGGAATATTTATTCCGTGCTAAATCTTTGTAATATTTAGGTATTTAAAAATACTAAATTTTAATATATAGACATTTTAAAGCTATATATAAAAACTTTTAATTTTATTCAATCACACCATCTGTAAATGTATATTGAGTTAAAGAATTTTCCTTAGCTTGAATACAGATATAATTTAAATCACTTTTAGCAAAAATCTGCCTTCTAACACTAGGAGCAACTCTAATTATATCGCCTTTTTTAATTGAAATTAGTTCATTATCTAACTTTATTTCCCCATTTCCATTTAATATAATATATATTTCTTCATTGCTTTTATGATAATGTATAAAAGGCACATTTGTATTTGCCAAAAGTGTGTTAATACTTATCTCACAAGAAGTAAATTCAAGCTTATCTTTTAAATCAACTCTGCTAATACTTGAAAACTCACCTAAACTCTCAATGCTAAAATTTTTGTTCATTTTATCTCCTTTTAGTTTGATAACGAACTATTTTATATTAAAAAGTTAATCTTTTATATTTTTTAGCATTTTTTCTAATAATTCTTCTATTAATAAAGCTTCAGCTTTTGAAAAATCTTTTAATAATTTAGAAAAAACTATATTAGAAACTTCTTCAAAAATTACTCTTAAATCCAAAGCTTTTTTGGTAGCTTTAATTAAATACATTCTACTATCTTCTTCACTTTGTCTTTTTATAACATAACCATTTAGCTCTAATTTATCAATTAATGAACTTACAGTGGCTTTGCTTCTATGGATTTGTTGAGCAATTTGAACCATACAATACTCATTTTCATCAAAAAGCATATTTAAAATATCAGCATGCGAAAATGACAAATCAAACTCGGCTCTTTTGTTAAGCTCATTTAAAATCATTTCATTTGCAAGTTCTTTTATCCTACCCATTAAAAATAAGCTTGAGTTCATAGTTTGTCCTTATAAGTTTTTTTGATTATATAAAAATATTTAAATTCCTAATTCAAATTCCTAAAAAATAAACGACTTTTTTGCTAAATTATAAAAAAGGAGTTAAAATATCTTTTATTAGAAAAATAAAAATTTGTTTTATAAGAAAGACTAGAAATAGTTTGGAAAATTATTCTTTACAGATGAAAAGGTTTTTAATAAACTATTCTAAGCTTTTAAAAATTGCTAATTTATTTACAAAAACTATGAGATTTTCGCTAGTTTTGATTACCTTAGTTTCTGTTATTGCTTATACTAAATATTATTTATTTGAAGTTGGGTATTTGCCTAGATTTGATTTTAATTTACTTCTTACTTTTGGTTATGTATGTTTTATATATTCTATTTTTATAGGAATAATTCCTTATATTATGATAGAATTTGTAGTTTTACTTGCGTGTAAAACAAAAACAAAAAAAGCTAATGATTTAACTTCAAAAATTATTAATTTTTTATATGAAAAAGTATTTTTGATAATCGCAATTTCTGTTATTATCGTGATTGAATTAGTATTTTTAAGCCTTGTTCAAGTCTATCAAACAACAAATTACGATAATATTTCCCTACCTACTCTAAATAGTTGTTTAAATGTTATGATGAGTATTTTTATAGTTCTTTGTGTGTTTGCATATCTTTTCAAAAGATTTAGTTTGCTTATCAAAATTATTTGGATAATTTGCTCTATTTGGTATTTTTTTAGCCTTGATATAAAAGTGGTGAAATTAGCAAATATAGGTGGCTTTAGAACTGATATGGTGATTAGTAAAAATAGTCTTTATATGAGTTATTTTGTAAATTATAAAAAGCTTGATATTAGGCTTTGTGATGAACTAAAAGGTGAGAGAAATATTTGCAAATTAATTGATGGAAATTATGTTTTAAAAGATGTTTTGATACTATCAAGTTTAAGCGATACTGTGTATATAGAAATGGATTTAAACGATAATAAAAGTCAAAAACTAGACTTTAAACAAAGCGAGATAGAAATAATAAATAAATTATAAAAAGAATTTGAAATAGGAAATTAAACTACTTATAAATATTAATTTATTATATAAATATAAACTATATTTAATAAATAAAATATCGGAGAGAAAATGGCGAATATAAAAGATGAATTTATAAATTGGTGTTCTAGTCAACCAAATAATTTAAAAAATGGATATAAAAACTCTACTGTAACAATGCACTATATTCCAAGATTATTAAAAATGTATAATCAAAAAACAAAAAAAAAGATGGTAAAGATATTTTTAATGTTGATAAAAATAATGTAAATGACATAATATCTATATTAAATAGTATTGATATAGATTTTCTAACAAACCTAAAAAAAAGATAATGGAGATTTTGCAGGATATAAAACTTGTAGAGATTTATATGCTCATTTTTTAATTTGGTATTTTAAACTAGGCGAAAATAAATGGAAAAATTTTTCTAACTTATCCACAATTAAATCTAATCAATTTTATGATATAAATTTCAATAATTCAAAATATAAAAATACTAATAATAAAAATAGTGCTGAAGACGAAAAATATAATAGAAAAATACTTAAATCTAATAATCATCCATATCAACTCATATTCTACGGAGCACCTGGGACAGGAAAAAGCAGTAAGTTAAATAAAAAAGCTGAAGTATTTGACAGTAATATTAAACGAGTTACTTTTCACCCCAGTCTTACTTATGGGGCTTTTGTAGGTTCATTTAAACCATACAGCAAAAATGGAAAAATCACTTATAATACATTGCAGGAGTTTTTATAAGACATCTTGTAAAAGCATTAAAAAACGAAAATGAAAATTATTTGCTAATCATAGAAGAAATAAACAGAGCTAACACAGCCGCAGTTTTTGGTGATATGTTTCAACTGCTTGATAGAGATGAAAACGGAGAGAGCGAGTATAAAATATCTATAAGTGATGAGTTAAAAGAGCATTTAGATAAAGAATCGGTGAAGAATTTAAAAAATAACAAATTATATTTACCAAGTAATTTTTATATTTGGGCTACTATGAATAATGCTGACCAAGGTGTAATGCCACTTGATACAGCGTTTAAGCGTAGGTGGGATTTTGAATATATGCCGCTTGATTTAACGAAAGAAGATGAAGAGCAATTACAAGGCTTAAAACTAGAATGGAATAAGCTAAGAAAAAATATAAATAAAAAATTATTAAGCTTAGGTATAAATGAAGATAAATTGCTTGGATTTTACTTTCTAAATAGTAAAGCTTTAGAAAATGAAGATAATTATCTAAAAGCTTTACAAAATAAAGTATTAATGTATTTATACGAAGATGTTTTAAGACATTGTAGAGCTAAGGTTTTTGGAGAAAAAACTTTTGCACAAATAGAAGATATTAGAAATATATTCCTAAACCAGCAAGAGCAAAATCAAGATGAAAATACGTAAGTATATAGAGCTAAAAGATGAATTAGATGATGATTTAGCTAAGTATTGTAGTGAGTTTGTAAGCTATAAAAATAATATTGCTAGATTTAATTTCGTAGGGCTTTTGGCTAAAGATAATGAATATTTTTTTATCTATCCAAAATATACAAAAAATGCGAACATAGATAGTAATCATGATGATTTTTTAGAAGTTTTAAACGTTATTGAAAAGTATCATAAAAATAACCTAATGGCAAATAATGTTGAAGATGTTGAAGATGTAAATCCTTTAAATATCGCTATTTTAATCATCAAAGATTTTTATGAAAACGGCATTTATACAAATACTAAAGACAGCTTTAGTTTAAATGATGATAATGAGATTTGTTGGGAAAAAACCATTGATGAGTTAGAAACTTTTATAGTTGATGATACGCCTTTTTACTTAGACTATTATACACACACCAAAATAGAGTTTGATAGCTTTATAAATGAACTTCACAAGGCTATTTTAGATGACATTTTTACTAAATATGCTGATATTTTGAAGGTTTTACAAATTAACATAAGCAATGTAGATGGCATAAGTCTTGATAGTTTTGAAGAAATTGATTATCTAATCCAAAAACTAGAGAATGAACTAAAAGTGCAGTTTGTAACAGCTAAAAGGTATACACTAAAGCTACTTATAGGCTATCTAAAAAGCTTAAAAACTAGCACTTTAAATACTGATTATTTAGGGACAAAATATTTTCATAATATTTGGGAAGATGTTTGTAGAATATATCTAAAAGGACGAAAAAGTTCAATTGCACAAAAACCTGAATGGATTATAAAAGATATGAAAATTATAAAAGACACATTAGAACCTGACATTTTAGTAGGTGATGCAAGTGGCTTAGAGATTTATGATGCAAAATATTATGATTTAGAAAAAAACACTCCAAGTGCAAACGATATAATAAAACAAATCACATATAAAAAAGCTTATGAGCTAAAAGGATATAAAGTAGTTTTAAATGCTTTTGTATTTCCAAATCTTGATTGTCTTAGTTTTGAAATAGTTGGAGAAGTAAGATTTTTAAATAATAGTGTAACTATAAGTTATTTAAATCCTAAACTAGCCTATAAAAAATATTTATAATATTCACTGCCATCTCTTTTTCCACCAACTAAACCCACTATCTCTTAACCCCAAATACTCCATAAACATTCAACATTTAAAAACACTAAGATAATAAACCTACCCTTACCCACTTAAACATAAAAGCACATAAATTAATCCTAACTAATCTACCTAATTTAATTCCTTTTACATACTTAATCAAGCTTTAAGCTAATACAGCTTAATAAAAGAACTAATTAACCATAAAAATACTTTTTGAGTAAATTAGAAGGTTAAAAAATAAACTAAAAATACTAAATAAATAAAAATAATGCAAAAAATAAAACTTAAACAATAAAAAACAAAGATTAAAAACATAAGGGAGTAAATGGTGGGCCTAACAAGACTTGAACTTGTGACCTCACCCTTATCAGGGGTGCACTCTAACCAGCTGAGCTATAGGCCCTTAAGAAGTAGAATTATTGTTATATATTATTTCATTTCAACCTTTGATATCCAAACAAGCTCTCAAGAGCTAGTTAATTATTATCTACTCTTTAGTGTGAGTTAAAGAGTGTGTACTCTAGAAAGGAGGTGATCCAACCGCAGGTTCTCCTACGGTTACCTTGTTACGACTTCACCCCAGTCGCTGATTTTGCTGTGGGCGGTAACTAGTTTAGTATTCCGACTTAAAGCACAATCAACTCCCATGGTGTGACGGGCGGTGAGTACAAGACCCGGGAACGTATTCACCGTAACATAGCTGATTTACGATTACTAGCGATTCCGGCTTCATGCTCTCGAGTTGCAGAGAACAATCCGAACTAAGACATATTTTATAGATTTGCTCCACCTCGCGGTATTGCTTCTCATTGTATATGCCATTGTAGCACGTGTGTAGCCCTGGGCATAAGGGCCATGATGACTTGACGTCGTCCACACCTTCCTCCTCCTTGCGAAGGCAGTCTATTTAGAGTGCTCAGCCGAACTGTTAGCAACTAAATACGTGGGTTGCGCTCGTTGCGGGACTTAACCCAACATCTCACGACACGAGCTGACGACAGCCGTGCAGCACCTGTCTCTAAGTTCTAGCAAGCTAGCACCCTCTTATCTCTAAAAGGTTCTTAGGATATCAAGCCCAGGTAAGGTTCTTCGCGTATCTTCGAATTAAACCACATGCTCCACCGCTTGTGCGGGTCCCCGTCTATTCCTTTGAGTTTTAATCTTGCGACCGTACTCCCCAGGCGGTATGCTTAATCCGTTAGGTGCATTACTAAAATGACTAGCATTCTAATAACTAGCATACATCGTTTAGGGCGTGGACTACCAGGGTATCTAATCCTGTTTGCTCCCCACGCTTTCGCGCCTTAGCGTCAGTTAAGTTCTAGCAGATCGCTTTCGCAATTGGCATTCTTAGTAATATCTACGGATTTTACCCCTACACTACTAATTCCATCTGCCTCTCCCTTACTCTAGAATAGCAGTTTTGAATGCAGTTTAATGGTTAAGCCATTAGATTTCACATCCAACTTACTACTCCGCCTACGCGCCCTTTACGCCCAGTGATTCCGAGTAACGCTTGCACCCTCCGTATTACCGCGGCTGCTGGCACGGAGTTAGCCGGTGCTTATTCTTACAATACAGTCAGTATTCTTCTTGTAAAAAAGGAGTTTACGCTCCGAAAAGTGTCATCCTCCACGCGGCGTTGCTGCTTCAGGGTTTCCCCCATTGAGCAATATTCCCCACTGCTGCCTCCCGTAGGAGTCTGGACCGTGTCTCAGTTCCAGTGTGTCTGATCATCCTCTAAGACCAGATATGCGTCATAGCCTTGGTAAGCCATTACCTTACCAACTAGCTGATACAATATAGCCCTATCCCTTACCGAAAAACTTTCCCGCCCTAACTTATGTTAGAGCGGAGTATAGAGTATTAGCAGTCGTTTCCAACTGTTGTCCTCTTGTAAGGGGCAAGTTAGCTATACATTACTCACCCGTGCGCCACTAATCCGTCTAGCAAGCTAGACTTCATCGTTCGACTTGCATGTGTTAGGCACGCCGCCAGCGTTCACTCTGAGCCAGGATCAAACTCTCCATAATTTAAATGATTACTTTTTAATTTTAAAAAATTAAAAAATAAATAAAATAATGAAGTGAATGATTTAAAACTTAATATAAATATTTAAAAGTTTTAAATGGCTCTTGATCACTTGTTTAGATATCAAAGATTGACGTTGAAATAATTGATATATTTAAAATTAACAATAAAACTATTTAAAAATAACGATTTGCTAAATTGCAAATTAAAAGCTCGTATTATATGTTATTAACCTTAAAGATTACTTAAAGTATAAAAAATATTTTATAAAGTTTGGAAGAATTTGAAATAGGAATTTGAATTGTTTGGAATGTTTAAATTCCTAATTCAAATTCTTTGGTGGAATTTGAAATAGGAATTAGCAATTTTATTTAAGATATTTTAGACAAAGTCCTGAGTAAAACGCTGCAGCATTTACTAAAGTATCATCATCATAAATATATCTTGGATCATGTAAATAATATTCATTCTTATTTAGTATGAAAGCATAAGCACCTTTGCATTCTTCAAGCATAAAAGAAAAATCCTCACTACCCATTAAAGGCTCATGATTATCATCACAATTTTGCTCTCCAAACAATTCACATGCTACACCAAAGGCTAATTTTTGTGCCTCATCATCATTTATTGTAGCAGCTCCTATTTGAATAAATTCAAGCTCAATTTTTACTTTAAATAAAATCTCGCAAGATTTAGCTATATTTTCTAATTGATTTATGATGATTGTTCTATCTTCACTATTAAAAGTTCTAATATTAGCTAATAATAAAGCCTTATCTTGCAATATATTAAAACTCGTTTCATTTCCACTTAGAGCTGCTCCAAATGTAATTACAGCTGAGTTTTTTGCAGCTATATTTCTAGCCGTTATTAAACTTGCTTGAGTTATAAAATGAGCCATTGCACCCATTACATCACTAGCCTTTTCAGGCGCACTTCCATGCCCACCAATTCCACTAATATTTACCCTAAGCGCATCAGCTCCTGCCATCATAGCTCCACGCTTTAAGCAAAATAATTTATTAGTTTTGCTTGGGATATTGTGATAGCCAAATACATAATCACTTGGAAATTTTCTAAATAAGCCATCTTCAAGCATAGCTTTAGCACCACCCCTGCCTTCTTCTGCAGGCTGAAAAATAAAATTAATTGTCCCATCAAAATCACTTTCGCTTAAATATTTTGCAGCAAGCAACAAGCTAGCAGTATGCCCATCATGCCCACACGCATGCATTATGCCTTCATTTTTAGAAGCATAACTTACTCCACTAGCTTCATTTATTACAAGTGCATCCATATCAGCTCTTAAGGCTATGCTTTTATTTGAATTTCCTTTTTTTAAAACCCCAACAACTCCAGTAACACCTATATTCTCATGCACCTCAATGCCAAACTCTTTTAATTTATTAGCAACTAATTTTGCTGTTTTAAACTCTTTTAATCCAAGCTCAGGATTTTCGTGTATGCACTTTCTAATTTCTATAAATTCAGGTGCTAATTTTTTAATACTTTCAATCATCAAAACTCCTTTTTCATTTCTTTAAATTCTTGAGCTAAAAACTTAGCTGTATAGCTTGTATCAGCGTATTTTCTAGCTAATTCAAGTGGATTTCCTTCAGCAATTATCTTACCACCCCTAAAACCACCTTCAGGTCCCATATCTATAATATAATCAGCATTTTTGATTAAATCTAAATTATGCTCAATTACAAAAACACTATTTCCTAAATCCACTAAATGCTGTAAAACCTTTACAAGCTTTGCAGTATCTGCAAAATGAAGCCCCGTAGTTGGCTCATCTAATAAATAAAGCGTATTTCCTGTATCACTTTTGCTTAATTCTTTAGATATTTTAATCCTTTGAGCTTCTCCGCCACTTAAGGTTGTAGCGTTTTGCCCTAAAGCAATATAATCAAGCCCAACATCCATTAAAGTTTGTAATTTTTGTCTAATTTTAGGCAATTTTGCAAAAAACTCATAAGCCTCTGCCACACTCATTTCTAAAACATCTGCAATACTTTTATCTTTATATTTAATTTCTAGCGTTTGATGATTGTATCTTTTGCCACCACAGGCATCACAAGTAATTGTTACATCAGGTAAAAAGTGCATAGAGATTTTAAGCTCACCTTCCCCACTACATTTTTCACATCTACCACCTGCGACATTGAAACTAAATCTACCTATTTTATAGCCACGAATTTGTGCTTCGGGAACACTAGCAAAAAGGTTTCTAATCTCATCCATTAAACCTGTATAAGTAGCAGGATTACTTCTAGGAGTTTTTCCGATAGGACTTTGATCTAAAAAAATTACCTTATCTAATTTATCAAGCCCTTTATAAGTAATATCATTAATAGTTATTTTTGCTTTATTTAAATTAGCCCTTGCAATAGGAAGTAATGAATGTAGCATCAATGAGCTTTTCCCACTACCACTAACTCCTGTTACGCAAACTAAATTCCTTAAAGGAAATTTAACGCTTAAATCTTTTATATTGTTTTGATTGATTCCACTAAGTTCTAAAAATCCATCATTTTTACGAGCTTTATAAAAATCAATTTCTTTTTTGCGAGTTATATATAAAGCTGTTTCACATTTGCTCTTTAAAAGCTGTTTATAAGTGCCACAAAATACTATTTCTCCACCACCAACACCTGCCTTTGGTCCAATTTCTACTATTACATCAGCGCTCTCAATTGTCTTTCTATCATGCTCAACTACTATTAAGGTATTTCCTTTAGCTTGCAAGCTTTTTAAAGTATTTATTAGTTTTGTAGTATCTCTTTCATGAAGTCCAATACTAGGTTCATCTAATACATATAAAACCCCACTAAGACCACTTCCTATTTGAGAAGCTATTCTAATTCTTTGCGCTTCTCCACCACTAATAGTTCTTGCATCTCTTCCTAAGGTTAAATATCCTAAGCCTACATCATTTAAGAAAAACAATCTTTCATTAATTTCTTTGATAATAGGATAAGAAATTTCATAATCTTGCTTATTTAAATTGCTAAAATTTTCTATTTTAAAAAAATCACAAATATCTTCAATAGGAGTGCTAATAACATCGGCTATACTTTTGCCATTTACTAATACTGCCAAGCTTTGCTCGTTTAATCTAAAGCCTTTACAAGATGGGCAGGTTTTTTCTACTATATAATCATTAAAATCTTTATCATCTTTTAAAATATCATAACTAAGCTTTATAGCACCCTCAAAACTCTTTTTAATATTATGTTTATTCCATAAAAAGCTAAACTCGGTTGCACTTCCATATAAAATAAGCTTTTTTTGATATTCGCTTAATTCTTCATAAGGTTTATTTGTTGGTATTTTTTCTGCTTCACAAAATGCTAATAATAGTTTTGAATAATAGCTTTTATTAAAGCCCATCATAGTGCGAACCGCACCATCTTCTATACTTCTTTCATAATTTATAATTTTTTCTTGGTCAATACTCATTCTAATGCCTAAGCCATCGCATAAAGAACAAGCTCCTTTTGGACTATTAAAAGAAAAGCTTAAAGGCTCAAGCTTATTAAATGAGATTTTGCATTTAAAACAAGCATTGTGAAGTGAATAGTGAATATTTTTATTGCTTTCTAATAATTCTAATTCGCACTCGCCATAACTTAAATTTAAAGCTTTTTCAACAGCTTGTGCTAAACGGCTTTTATTTTCATCGTTAATTCTTAATCTATCAACTACAAGTTTAATTGTATGTTTTTTAGTCTTTGCTAAATCTATTGGCTCATCTAAGCGTGTTAGCGTGCCATTTATTAAAATATTTATAAATCCTTGATTTTTAAGACTTTCAAGAAGTGGTGCGAATGTGCCTTTTTTCTCCTTTACTAAAGGAGCTAATATCATAGCTTTTTCGCTAAATTTTGACATTTCATTGATTATATCTTCTGTATCCATTTTATTAATTTTTTCACCACATTTATAGCAATGTTGAACTCCGATTTTTGAATACAAAAGTCTTAAATAATCATATATTTCAGTAATTGTTCCAACTGTTGAGCGTGGGTTTTTGCTAGTTGATTTTTGATCAATTGCAATAGCAGGGGTTAAGCCTTCTATTTTTTCTACATTTGGTTTTCTAAATTTATCTAAAAATTGTCTTGCATAAGCGCTTAAGCTTTCTATATAACGGCGTTGCCCTTCTGCATAAAGCGTATCAAAAGCTAAAGTTGATTTACCGCTACCACTAAGCCCTGTAAAAACTATTAGCTTATTTTTAGGTAATGTTAAATTAATATTTTTTAAGTTATTTTCACTTGCGTTTATAACTTTTATTTCATCATTCATTTATTACTCCGTGTTGTTTCAAAACTTCTATTATTGATAAGCTTAATACAAATAATAAAAATCCTATGAAAAGTTTTTTTTGTGTTTTATTGCTAATTTTATGAAATAGCCAATTTCCTACCCAAACACCAGGAAGACTAGAAATTGCGATTATAGCACCGGCTGTATAATCAACATGATTTGTAATAGCCATAGAAATAAAAGCAGCACCACCTGCAAAAGCGACAAAAAGCCCACTCATAGAAGCTGCTTTTTTTATATTTAAATTACAAATAGCAACCAAAGCAGGAGTAAGTAAAGCTCCCCCACCTATTCCTCCACTTGTAGCAATCGCACCTATTATTAAACCTACAAAAAATTGCAATAATTTTGAGTTTTTTTCAGGTTCAGTTGGATTTGCTGGAGAAAAATAAAGCTTAATAATAGCCCAAGTGATTAGAAAACAAATAATATAAGCAATTACTAAATTGCTAACAATTTTCATAATTAATCCAACGCTAAGACCACCGATAAGTCCTCCTAATGCAGGATAAATTGCTGATTTTATTTGCAATGTTCCTTTTTTATAATTTAGATATGAATTATAAAAAGATGAAAATACCATTTGCATAACACTAATTCCAACGGCAATTTTAGGAGAATACCCAACGAGCGTTGTCATTATAGGCACTACTGCTGTTCCTCCACCTATTGCAAAAAGCCCTGCTGTAAATCCTACCAAAAGCCCATCTAAAACAAAAATTATATAAGTAAATAAGGTGTATTGTTCTATCATAAAAACTCCTAAATCGTTATATTAATTAACTTAGCTTACACTTTTCTTTTTTATAATAATTAAAACTTATTTAAGGAAAGATTAATGCTAGATACAATTGATTATTCAGTTAAACATTTTTTTAAACATATTTTAAGAAGTAAATTAGAAACTACAAATTCACTTGATAATGCAGAATATTATGGTGCTAGTATTTGTTTAGGTGATAATGTTAAGGAACTATCTTGCTATTTAATATTTAAAAAAGAAAGCTTACAAGCACTTGCTTCAAGACTGCTTGGCGATGATGCTAAGATGAGTGAAGATGATTATTGCGATTTATGTAAAGAAGTAGCAAACCAAATAATAGGATATGCTAAAAGACTTTTAGCTGATGCTTATGATGATTATACAATTAGTGTTCCTGAGTATTTAGGAAAAGTAAAAGATTTTAAACTTGGTTTTACTCATGAGTTTTTTTATAAACTTGAAGAAAACACATTTTGCGTTGGAATAATTGAGAAGAAAAAATAATGCAAGAAATACAAGAAGCTCCAGCAAGAACACTTAATGCAACTTATGAAGAATTGCTTGATGTTAGTGTTGATTTTATAAGCGAATTAGGCACTACTCAGCTTAGTGTTAAAGAATTTTTAGAGCTTGGAATAGGCTCTGTAATTGATTTAGAAAAACCTGCTGGAGAAAGCGTGGAACTTTATGTAAATAATAGGATTTTTGGTAAGGGCGAAGTAATGGTATATGAAAGAAATTTAGCAATACGTATAAATGAAATACTTAGCTCAAAAACCGTTATTCAATATTTTAAAAAAGAGTTGTGATGAAAAAAATAATTTTACTACTAATTAGCCTAAGTGTTTTTGCAAACAATATAATAAACTACAATATCTATAAAAGAGATGATAGAATTGATGTTATGCTTAGCTTTGATTCTCCATATTCAGCTAAAGATGGAGATATTAGGATATTAAGTGGTAGTGATTATGTAGGCGTTGTGCTAAACAATATCAAAATAGCCGAAAGAAATTCGCAAGTTTTAAATATGCCTTATGTAGAACAATTATTAATGTATCCAGTAGGCGAAAGCACTGTGCTTGAGTTTAAAACAAAAGAAAAGCTTAGTATTATTCCAGCACTTACTAAAGATGATGGATTTGGATTAAGAATTAGAGTATTACCTAAGGCTAATAATCAAAATCTAGCAAATAGTGAAATTCAATACGCTGAAGAAAGTAATATTGATAATAAACTATATTCTATGATAGGAGTTTTAGTAGCTGTTTTATTAATGCTTGTATATGTAAAAAAACAACTTTCTAAAAAAATTAAAATTCCTAATTCAAATTCTAAGCAAAAAGTTGCAAATTTTTTAAATATTAACGAAAATCAAGCAGTAGTTGTGTGCGAAAAACAACTTGATAAAGATAATAAATTTATAGTAGTTGATTATGAGAATTCAAGATATAAATTAATAATAGGAAATACTAATATTTGGCTTGATGCACCAAGTCAAAGTGAAGAAAACTTTGAAACATATTTTGAAGAAAATAAACAAAAACTACAAAACATGATAAAGCAAAACGCTCTAAATTCATACAAAGAAAAAATAAGTAAAATATAAGGAGAATTGATGAGAAGAAATAGAAAAACTAAAATAACCTTATTTTTTTCTATAATTTTAATAGTTTTTATAGCTGCTTTTGTGGCATTTTCTAGCACATTTGAAAGAGTTGCACCTACTATAAGTATAGAAAACAATAATAACGATACTATGTATTGGAATGGAAGAGATAAAATTATCTTAAAAGCAGAAGATAATCTCGGACTTAAAAATATAAAAATTGAATACTCAAAAGACAATAATGAAACTAAAAATATATTAATAAATAAAACAATAAATGCAAAAGATTTTACAGCAGAAATAGACTTACCAAAACCAAAATTTAATGAAAAGCTTGATAGATATACACTTTATATAAAAGCAAATGATAAAAGTTTATGGAACTGGTTTGGCGGAAATACAAGCGAACAAACAATAAATGTAATAGTAGATAACAAAAAACCTCAAGTAAGTGTAATAGCAAACTCATACAATATCACTCAAGGCGGTGCAGCTAGCGTGGTATTTTACGCACAAGATGATAATTTAACTGATTTATATATTGAAGTTAATAATCGTATATTTCAAGTAGCACCTTTTGTAAAAGATGATTATTATATCGCTTTAATAGCTTGGGATTTAAGAGATGGAAACGATTTTGAAGCTAGAATTGTAGCAAAAGATAAAGCTAATAATATTATTAAAGAAAGAATACCTTATTATTATTCTAATAAAAAATATAGAGTTTCAAATATTGAAGTAGGAGATAATTTTATAGATGGCAAGATTAAAGATTTATATGAAGCTAATTCTGATAATTCTTTAAATGATAGAGCTTTAATATTTGATTTTGTAAATGCAAAATTAAGAAGTGAAAATGAAAAAATCATTCATAAAATTACAAAAGTAGTAAGCAATGAATTAGTAAATGATTTTAAACTAAATGCCTTTTTACCACTTAAAAATGGAATGAAAGTTGCAGATTTTGGAGATCATAGATTTTATAAATACAACGGAAATCAAATAAGCGAAAGCTATCACATGGGGCTTGATTTAGCAAGTACAAAAATGGCTCCTATAACATTAAGTAATGATGGTAAAATAGTATTTGCTCAAGATAATGGCATATATGGATTAAACCTAATAATAGATCATGGATTAGGACTTTATACTCTTTATGGACATTGCACTAAAAAAAATGTAGAATTGGGCGATATAGTAAATGCTAAAACTACAATTGCAAATACAGGAACAAGTGGTTTAGCATTAGGTGATCATCTTCATTTTGGGGTATTAGTTCAAGGTGTTGAAGTAAGACCTGAAGAGTGGATGGATTCAAAATGGCTAAATGATAATGTTTTTGGCATTATCAAAAAAGCTAAAGAAATTATAAACAAAAAATAAGGAAAAGAAATGTTACAAACTACAATAGCAAAAGAAGTAACAAATATAGGCATAGGACTACATAAAGGTAGTGCTATAAAAATTACCTTTAGCCCACTAGATGCAAATAGCGGTGTAGTATTTCATAGAACTGATATTAATAAATATTATGAAGCAAATTATAAAAATGTAATAAATACAAAAATGGCTACCGTTATAGGGGATAACGATGGCTATATATCTACGATTGAGCATTTAATGAGTGCTGTTAGTTCTTATGGTATTGATAATTTATTAATTAGTATAGATGCAAACGAAGCACCTGTATTAGATGGCTCTGCAGCAGGTTTTTGTGCTATGTTAGATAGTGCAGGTATTAAGCAACTTGATGCTAAAAAGCAAATTATAGTAGTCAAAAAAGAAGTTAAAGTTCAAGCTGAAGATAAATTCGCAAGTCTTAGCCCAACAACTGCTCCAAGTTATGAATTTAGCATAGATTTTAAACACCCAGCTATTCAAAAACAAAACTATACCTACATAGCAAATAAACAAAATTTCATAAACGAAATTGCAAGCGCTAGAACTTTTGGATTTTTAAAAGATGTAGAGTATTTAAAATCAATCGGTTTAGCTTTAGGTGGTAGTTTAGAAAACGCTATCGTTTTAGATGATAATGGTATATTAAATCCTGAAGGCTTAAGATTTAGTAATGAATTTGTTCGCCATAAAATACTTGATGCTATTGGGGATTTATATATGCTAGGTAAGGCAACTTTTGCAAACTATAAAGCTCACGCAAGTAGCCATGATTTAAACCATAAGCTAACTTTAGAATTATTAAATAATCCTAATGCTTATGAAATTGTTACATTAGATAGCGACACAAATAAAGATTTATTAAAGGCATTCACATTAAACTTTTAATTGTGCCTATGGCAGGACTTATCGGAATATATGATAAAAATAATTCTTTGATTAAAGAAATAAAATTAGAGAATAAAACAAGCGAGTCCTTGCCTACTCTTATGCAAGAATTATTAAATACTTATAGTTTTAGTGAATTAGCTTATGCTAATGGACCTGGCTCATATATGGCTTTAAAAATAGTTTATGTTTTTTTAAGCACAATTGCACTTGTTAAAAACATTCCTTTAAAGGCTGTTAGTGGATTTACTTTTAGTAAAAACAATCTAATTAAAGCTAATAATAATTTATTCTTTACACAAGAAAATGGCAAAATAAAATTAATCAAAAATGATAATTATAAAGATGAGTTTTTTATACCACAAGAGTATAAATTTGATTTTTGTGAAAGTAATTTGCCTAATTATTTTCTACCTGCTATTTAGGATTAAAAATGAAAAATGAAATTATTTTAAAAACACCAGCAACAAGTGCTAATTTAGGTGCTGGATTTGATTGTTTAGGTTTAGCTTTAGATTTTTATAATAAAACTTTAATTAAAAGAAGTAATATCTTTAAAGTTTCTATAAAAGGCGAAGGAGAAGATAATCCTTATCTTAAAAAACACAATCTATTTATAAATATTTTTAATGAAACTTATCAAAAACTAACAGGCAAAAAAGATACTTTTAGTTTTTCATTCATAAACAATATTCCTTTAAGTCGTGGTTTAGGAAGTTCTAGCTCGGTAATAATTGGAGCAATTACGAGTGCATACTATCTAGCAGGACTTAGCATAAATAAAGATAATATATTAAATAATGCTTTAGTGTATGAAAATCATCCTGATAATATTAGTCCTGCTGCTTTGGGTGGATTTGTGTGTTCTTTGGTTGAAGATAATGTCGTTAAATACATTAAAACCGATATTTTAGATGATGTAAAAGCAGTTGTTTGTATTCCAAATAAACCAATTTCTACGAATGTTAGTAGAAGTGCATTGCCTAAGCATTTAAGCCTTGCAGATACTAGCTTTAATATAAGCAGAAGCTCGCTAACTACAGCAGCATTTATGAGTAAAAATTATGAAATGCTAAAATACTCAAGCTATGATAAATTACATGAAAATCGCAGAATGAAAGCAATTCCTGAGCTTTTTAAAATCCGTGAAATTGCTCGTAAAAATGGAGCTTTGATGAGTAATTTAAGTGGTTCGGGTTCTACATTTTTTAATCTTTGCTATAAAGATGATGCTAGTAAATTAAAAAATATATTAGAAAATGAATTTTCTTCTATGAAAATCTTAGAACTAAACTTTAATAATACAGGCGTAATTTATGAATAAAGCAAATTCCTAATTCAAATTCTTTGAAATTTTTATGGAATTTGAAATAGGAATTAAGATTTTAATTCTTTAAATAAAAGCAAAGAATTAAACACAACAATAAGCGATGAAATACTCATAAGCATGGCACATAGAGCTGGATTTAAATGCAGATTAATCTCGCTAAAAATCCCACAAGCTAGAGCAATCCCAAAAAAATTATAAAAAAACGATATGAATAAATTTTGCTTAATTTTTGAATATGATTTATCAAATATCTCAAAAAGTTTTTTGATTTTGATTAAATCATTTTCTAAAAGCAAGGCATCGGCTTTATTTTTAGCAATCGCATTTGCTTTGCTAAATGATATTCCAAAATTAGCCTTTCTAAGTGCTTTTATATCATTTGCACCATCACCTACAAAAACCGAGCTTACACCTAATTGTGAGATTATCTCAGCTTTTTGCACAGGACTTACTCTATAATAGTATTCATCTATATTAAGCTTTTTAGCTAAATCAACTACTTTGTTTTTACTATCTCCACTAATTATTATTATTCTTTTTCCTAGTGATTTTAAAAACTCTATTAATTCTTTTGCGTTTTTATTTAGCTCATTTTCTAAAGTGATTTTGCCTATAAAGCCATCATTTTTATAACACATCAAATCATTTTCAAGTGGCTCTATCCTTACCTTTACACTCTCATCTTCATAATGCAGTACATTATCTTGCAAATAACTTTTGCCATTTAATGCCAAAAAATCATTAAAATTATTTGTAATACTTTTTGCTATCGGATGATTTTGCAAGTTTTCAATACTTGCGATTAGCCTAAAATCATCGTAACTTAAATCATGTTTTATTGCTTGAATGTCATTTGTAAGTGTGCCTGTTTTATCAAATATAAAGCATTCTATGTCTTTTATAGAGCTTATTAATTCTGGATTTTTTAAAATTATCTTTTCTTTAAAGCATAAATTAATACAAATTGCTATTACCATAGGAATTGCAAGTCCTAAAGCACATGGGCATGAAATTAACAGCACACTACTAACATAAAAAAACACCTTTGATGAATCTATAAAATACCATGCAATTCCTGTAATACTAGCAATTATACAGATAATTAATACAAAATATCTGCTAATTTTATCAACCATTTTAAAGGCTTTTAGCTCTTTATTACTAGCTTTCATTGCTTCATCTTTTAATTTTTCAAGTGAGCTTTCATAATACTCACAACTTGCTCTCATCCTTAAAACTTCGCCATCATTAATGCTTCCAGCGTATATGAAATCTCCTGCTTTTTTAATTAGGCTTACACTTTCTCCACTTATAACGCTTTCATTTATTAAAGCATCGTTTAAGCAAATCCCATCTACTAATATTTCTTCGCCATTTTTTATAATTAATTCATCATTTATGCTTATTTCATTAGCTTTTAAAATCTTGCTACTTGCTAAAGTAATGTTTGGAATTTCGTTTGGAGCAATTAATGAATTGGCTTTTGCTTTTGCCTTGTTTTCAATAAATTTGCCAAGTCTAATCACAAAGCAAACAAAAGTGCTCTCAAAAAAGAAATGATGATGAATGCTAAAAAATGAATAAAAATAATTTATGCTAATTCCAAGCACTACTAATAAATCCATTCCATAACTTTTATGAAATATCACTCTTTTATAAAAATCATAAGAAAGTAATATGGCAAAACTTGCAATCAAGCAAGAGGTAAAAAAGCTAAAATCAATAAAAGTTAAAACGCTAAAAATAGCTAAAAATACTAATCTAGTGCCTTCATAGGTGTTTTTGGCTTTGATTTTATCAAGGCTAACTTCAAAGCCTAATTTTTTGATAGCAAAAATTAATTTCTCGCTATCAAAATCATCATCTACACTAAATTCGCCAAATTTATTTATGAAATCAACATTCGCTGTCAAAGCGCCTTGTTTTAAAGCAGCTTGTTTTATAGAATTCGCACAATTTACGCAATGCATTCCGTTTATAAAAAGTTTTATATTTTTCAAATTATCTCCTAAAAAATATAAGTTTCTCCATCTTCTGGAATTAAAACTCTATTGTTTAAATTATTTTTATTTACAAAATCTCTTAAATCATTTCTAGTTAAAACACAATGATTTATTGCTTCTAAATGAACGGCTATTATTTTGCTTGTTGATATTTTTGCAATATTTTTAATATCGTTTTCATTCATAATAATACTATCATCAAATCCTAAAACCTTAGCATTTCCTGCATTTGCTATGACAATATCATGATTTTGGTTTAAAGTATTTATAACATCATCTGTTAAAACACTATCTCCTATCAAATACACACTTTTACAATCTTTTGCACTAAAAACAATTCCCATAGTATCGCCTAAAAGTCTTGCTAATTCATCATTTTTATATATTTCTTCACTTCCGTGCTTTGCTTTTGTTTTTCTTAATTTTACTCCTTGAAACTCTAAATTATCATTTAAAATCTCAATATCACTAAAGCCATATTGTTTTATAAACTCATAATCTTGTTGGTTTTGAACTATCATTTTTAGATTTTTATTCATTTTCAAACATGCAAATTCATCAATATGATCTAAATGATTATGAGTAATTATTACAGCATTAACATTACTTAAAACTTCTTCAAGACTAAAAGGCAAATCCACTAAAGGATTTTTCAAATGCGAATTATAAGTATTTGCAAATCCTTCATAAGAGCCCTTTGGTGCTAACATAGGGTCTATTAAAAAACAGGTATTATTGATTGTAATTTTCACACATGCACTTCTAATTAATTGAACTTTTGTATTCATAATTTCTCCTTAGATAAAATTAAAAATACATATTAATTTTTTTGAAAATAATTGTCAATTACTTACTTTTTTGTAAGTATTGCAAAGCTTCTTCGCTTAATAAATGATAGGTATTATTTTCTTGCATTATTTGAGTGCCAATTTGCTGAAAAATCATAATAGCTTTTAACATTTCTTTTCCTCTATTAGTAAGAAAATATTCTACCTTTAAGGGATAACCATCATAATTTATTTTATCTATTAAGCCATCTTCTTTTAGTTCTTTTAGGTGTTGAAGGAGCATTTTTTGGCTAATTCCAATTATTTCTTTTTGTAATTTTGACAAAGATGCATTACCTAAACTTAATTGAAAAATAATTATGCTTTTCCACTTTCCACTTATAGTTTTTGCTGCGACTTGCAAAGGACAAGTGATTGTTTTCATAATAACTCCTTTAATAAATATTACATAATTAAAAACATTAATTCAATACAAACAAAAAAGTAAGTAATTTACATTATTTATAATATGTATTAAAATTATTAAAACTAAAGGAGCTAAAATGAATACTTTAATTCACGAGCCTATCAAAAAGCATTGCGAACATTCACACGATCATTCACACGAACACTCGCATAATCACTCTCATAATATAGATTTTTCAAAAAATAAAAAAGCTTTATTACTTAGTTTTATAGTAACTTTTGTAATTATGATAGTTGAAGTAATTTATGGATATTTAACTAATTCTTTAGCCTTAATCAGCGATGCGTTGCATATGATAACACACGCATTTGCATTAATAATTAGCTATTTTGCAATAATTTTAGCTAAGAAAAAAGATGATTTTAAAACTTACGGATATTATAGAGCTGAGATAATTGCTGCTTTTATTAATGCTATCTTAATAGCCATTTTTACACTTTTTATAATTTATGAAGCAATAGAAAAACTATTAAATCCAAGCGAAATTGATATTTCTACAATGCTTATCGTAGCTAGTTTTGGAACATTAGCAAATATTATTAGTGCTTTATTATTAATGAAAGCAGATACAGATAATTTAAATATTAAATCAAGCATAATTCATATGCTAAGCGATTTGCTTAGCTCGGTTGCAATTATTGTAGGCGGAATTATCATTTATTATACTAATTTTTATTTTATTGATACAATTTTGGCTTTAATGATTGCTTTAGTTATTGCTAAATGGTCTTTTAATCTTTTTAAGCAAAGTTTGGATATTTTACTTGAAGGCTCTTTTATTGAAATAAATAAAATAAAAGAATTTATCTTAAGCAAACACTCTAGCATAAAAGATATTCATGATATTCATATTCACTCAATCTCGCAAGATTATCACATACTAACAGCTCATATGATGATTGATGATTTAAATAATTTTCAAGATATTATAAAAGTTCTTTCTCATTCACTAAAACATGAGTTTAATATCCATCACATTACAATTCAACCTATTTTAAATTCTTAGAATTTAAAATAGGAATTTAGCAATCTTAATAATCTTTTCTAGTAAATACAAAACCTTGCATTAAGCATCTTGCAGTTCTAATCACGCTTACGCTTTCATCATCAATAAAGCCTGTAATTGTGCCACTTGGATGAGCTATTACTAATTCATTAGAAAAATTACTTAAATGCTCGTTAATTAATGTTCCTTTTGTCTTTGCAGCCATTGAAATACACACCGTTCCTGTAACTGCAATTGATGGGTGTGGGCGTTGCATACTCATCATTCTAACGCATACATTAACACTATCTTTACTAATCTTAGCACCATTTGTAGCTTCATAATCTTGCACGAAATCTACTAAGCAAGCTTTAGGAACTGAAGGGTTTTTCACTGTTGCTTCTTCTTTTTTCGCTAAGCCTATTAGCTCACTTGCTATACTTCTTACTTCTTCAATTTTATCAAGCTCATTTTGTGGAATTTCTCCGTATAAATCGCCACTTAATAAATCTTTAGCCTTCATAAATACAAGAGCAGCACCTGCATCAACTATGCTAATCTCAATATTGCCAAAACTTGAATTTATTACTTGCTTAGCTTCTTTAGTTGGCAATAAGCCTTTATTCATAGAGCCTTCAGGATTAATAAAGCCTAATTTAATCTCACTAGCACTATTAGGAACTCCTGCTATTTTTGTATCGCCGTCTGGATTAAAGCTCTTTAAATCATCGCTTAGCTTAAATCTAGCTTTTAAATACTTATTTGTATTAGTATTTAGTATCCTAACGCAAATAATATTATTTTCTAAATCGCATTCATCTTTAATAATGATTTTTTCATACATTTTAGGATTATTTAAATCAATTAAACCCAAATCATAAGCAAAAGCACCAACACAAGAACTAATATTTCCACAATTGCTATTAAAATCAACCACTTCTTTATCAATACTAACTTGAGCAAAAGTATAGGTTAATTCATCGTTTTTAATATCAACAATAGCCACCTTTGAAGTTACCGAAGCAGCACCACCAAGCCCATCAATTTGCTTTGTAGCAGTTCCCATTACATCAGGTAAAAACTCGCTCCATTTTTCTCTTGCTGGCATATCTTTTTCATAAAAACAAACAGCCTTAGATGTCCCACCTCTATAAATACTACATTTAAACTTTCTCATTAAATCTCCTTTATATAAATAAATCCGTCCATTATTCTTCTTGCACTTCTTTTAAGTCCAACGCCTATTATTTTACCATTTTTTATTTCAACACTAACACTTACAACACCTAAAAAGTGTTTAATTCTTACGTCTTGAATGCCATTTTCTATCATTTTTAATCCGCTTAACTCATTTGCTAAAGTTCCACCTTCAAGTGCTGCAACAGCTAAATTATAAAGCCCACTAGCAGGTGAGCTTTTGTGAAGATTTCTAAGGCTTAAAACCCTAATTCCTATATCAAATTCTTCTTTGTTATCGCTTTTAAAAATAGCAGCTATTTTTGGAATTGCTTGATTTTCACTTAACTTGCTTTCATCTTCTGCAAAGCCTAATTTTATAGTGTAAAAATCTCTTAAATTATTTAATCTTTCTAAACTTAAATCCTTACTAAATTCATCATAATTTTTAGAAAAATCCAAATCAAAATCAAGTCCATTTACATATAAAAATGGATTTATTAAATCAAGTAATGTCGCTCTAATACCATTAAAATCACTAATTTTACCTAGTGGATATTTTTCTCCTGTTTGCTCACCACCTGCATCTTTTATAAACACATTAGCAAGCGAGCAAGTGCTGCTTACTCCTTGCATTATTTCATCACCTATTTCAGCAAACTCGCCATTTTTTAGCTTCGTGCGAACTTCAATGATTTTTTTAATATTTGTATTAAAAATCCTAATACAAACATTACTAGCCCTACTATCAAAACTAAATAATTTTTCATTAATTGCATATGCTGCAACAGCTGCAATTAAATTACCGCAAGTGCCTTTGTTATCAACACTATCCTTCATCACGCCGACTTGATAAAATTCCCATTCAATATCATAATTTTTATTATTAGTTTGTTTAATTACACAAACTTTATTAGTAGATGATATCGAACCACCTAATCCATCAACTGCGTTTTGATTTACACAATCTATTGCACCTTTAAAGATATTTGCCCATAATTGCTTATCTTTAGGTAAATCGGCTTCATTAAACATAAGCCCTCTGCTAGTGCCACCCCTATAAACACTGCATTTAAGTTTCATCTTTTATCCTTTATATTTATTTTCTATTTCCATCCATTTATCAAACTCGCAAATTCTATTGCGCTCTTTCATAGATATCATTAAATGCTCTGCATTTGCTGTTGTGCCAGTAGTTTTTAAATGATTTAATAAATCATTCATACCCTTAACTGCTGCTTTTAGCGTTGCATTTGCATAAAGAACTATATTAAAGCCCATTTTTTCTAATTCATCATTTGTTAATATCGGAGTTTTTCCACCTTCTACCATATTTGCTATATGATAGCCTTTTACTAATTTTGGTAATTGTGCCATTTGCTCAACACTAGTAGGCGCTTCAATAAATAATATATCAGCTCCACTTTCTAAATAAGCATTAGCTCTAGCAATTGCATCATCAAAACCATTTACAGCAATAGCGTCAGTTCTTGCGATTATTAAAGTATCGTATTCTAAAGCATCTTTGCAAGCTTTAATTTTAGAACACATTTCTTCTTGGCTTATAATCTTTTTACCTTCAAAATGTCCACATCTTTTAGGAAGTTGTTGGTCTTCTAGTTGAAGTGCTGCTATTTTGTTTTTAGAAAATTCTTTTGCAGTTCTATAAACATTTAAAGCATTTCCGTAACCATTATCTATATCTGCAATTACGGGAAGATTTGTTGCATCGTTTATTCTTTTTGTATTTTCTAGCATTTCATTCATGCTAACTAAACCTATATCAGGATAGCCAAACTGCATATTTGCCATACCTGCACCCGTTGCATACACTACATCAAAACCTGCTAACTCAATAAGTCTTGCATATAAAGCATTTGCAGCTCCGGGTGCTACTAATAATTTGTTTGATTTTAAAGCTTCTTTTAATATTTTTGCTTTCATGAAACACTCCTTTTTGTTATAAAGTGTTTCATATTAACATAAAATAATAAAACTTTATTTTTTAAATAGCTTTTAAATATTAAAAGCTATCTTTTTTACTAAAAATTTCAATTATGTAAGAAATAATAAACATAATAATAACAGGAACAATCCAGCCAAGCATTGATGAATAAAATGGCAAGATATTTAAAAATTTATCAATTCCTAAATAAGTTAAAATCTTAACTTCATTAATACTTAAACTTGAACTATCAATTGCATTTAATATGCCTATAAATGCTGCGGTATAAACACTAAATCTATAAATAATCTTGCTCTCATTTATTAAATTATTTATTAAAGATAAGATTATTAAAACAATAGCAATAGGATAAATAGCAATTAATATAGGAATACTAACTTTTAAAATCTGAGTTAAACCTTGAATTGATAATAAAAAGCTAGCAACAACCCAAATAATAACCCAAGTTTTATAAGAAATCTTAGTAACGCTACTAAAATAACTAGCACTTGAGCCAATTAATCCTATAGTAGTTGTAAGACAAGCAAGTAAAGCTGTAATTCCTAGAATAAATCTTCCAAAACTTCCAAATAAATCATTGCTAATTAAAGATAATAAAACAGCTCCATTACTAGCGTCTTTAAAGGTATTGCCATAAACATATCCTAAATATCCTAGAGCAAAATAAACTATTATTAAAATAACTCCTGAAAACAAACCTGCTTTTATAGTAAGTAATGATAATTGATGTTTGTTTTTTACTCCTAAAGATTTTAAAGCACCAACAACGCTAATTCCAAAAACTAAAGCTGCAAGTGCGTCCATAGTCTGATAACCTTCAACAAAAGCTGAAGCAACAGGATGATTAATATAATTTGCATTAGGTTCTGCAATATTAACTTCTGCTAACACAAAAGCTGATATGAAAAATACTGCTATTAAAATGAGTAAAGCAGGTGTTAAATACTTTCCTAAAGTATCTAAAATAGTGCTTGGATTTAAACATATATAATAATTAAGTGCAAAATAAATAAAACTATAAAAAGCTAAAAAATATATATTATTTTCACTAGGAACAAATGGTAAAATCATTATTTCATAAGGCATTGTGCTAGCCCTTGGAATTGCTACTAAAGGACCTATTGTAATATAAATAGCAGCTACAAAAATGATAGCAAACGATACATTCACCCTACTAGCTAATTCTTTTAGCGTTCCTGCCTTAGCAACTGCTGCAACACCTAAAACAGGTAAAGCAACTCCGGTTACACAAAAAAATAAAATTGCTAAATAAAAATTACTACCTGAATCAACTCCTAATTTTGGTGGTAAAATGAAGTTGCCTGCACCAAAAAACATAGCAAATAGCATTAATGCTACAACATAAAATTCTTTTTTTCCTATTTTTGTCATAATTCTCCTTGGATTTTTATAAAAGTGTTCTAACGCCTTTTGCGTTAGGTTCGCTCAAAATTCCTTGCTTTTCGCATTGCTCTACAATATTAGCAGCTCTATTGTAACCTATGTTTAATTGGCGTTGGATATAAGAAATACTTGTTTTTCCACTCTCTTGCATTATCCTTACGGCTTCATTAAATAATTCATCAACATTATCATTATCGCTTTTTACATAGGTTTGAGTGTAGCTTGAATCTTGCAAAATACTTTCATCATAATTTGCTTTTTCTTGCTTTTTTAAATGTTCTACAACTTTAATTATTTCTTCTTCACTAGCAAATGGAGCATGAAGCCTTACTATTTGACTTGTTCCTGGTGGGGTAAATAAGCTATCTCCACGACCAAGTAAGCTCTCAGCACCTTTAGAATCTAAAATAACCTTACTATCAACTCCCGTTCCAACCTTATAGCTTAATCTACTAGGTAAATTTGCCTTAATAAGCCCTGTTATAACATCTACGCTAGGGCGTTGCGTTGCTACTATTAGATGAATTCCTGCTGCTCTTGCCATTTGTGCAAGTCTTGCGATATAAACTTCTACTTCTTTTCCACTAGTCATCATCAAATCAGCCAATTCATCAATAATAATTACAATATAAGCAAAAGGCTCAAGTCCTATTTTAGGAGCTTTTTCGTTAAAGCTTTCAATGTTTTTTGTCTGAACGCTAGCCATTAGCTCATACCTTCGCTCCATTTCTGCAACCATATTTTTTAAAGCTAAGGTAGCTTTTTCTGCTCTTGTAATTACTGGAGTTAGCAAGTGTGGAATATCGTTATACATTGAAAACTCAAGCATTTTAGGGTCAATCATCAAAAACCTTAAAGTTCTTGGGCTATTTCTATATAAAAGACTTAAAATCATAGCATTAATTCCAACGCTTTTTCCACTTCCTGTTGTTCCTGCAATTAATAAATGCGGTAAGCGTTTTAAGTCGGTTACAAAGGTATTTCCAACTATGTCTTTACCTAAAGCTATTGTTAATTTACTTTTGCTTTTTGCAAATAATTCATCTTCAAAAATAGTTCTAATATTTATTGTTTGTGAAGTCTTATTTGGGATTTCAATACCTACTACATCTTTTCCTGGAATTGGTGCTTGAATTCTAATGCTTGTTGCTTTAAGCGCCATTGCCAAATCATCTGCTAGGCCTGAAATTTTACTAAGTTTTACATCAGCAGCAGGTCTAAACTCAAATGTAGTAACCACAGGACCCCAGTAGGTTTTAACCACATCTCCATCAATCTTAAAATGCTTTAATTTTGCTAAAAGCTCATTAATCTTTTCATCAAGTTCATCTTCATTTATTATGATTTCTGTTGTTTTAGCCTTGTCTAATAATTCTACGCTTGGTAATTCAAAATCTTTAGGGATTTCTACTGCACCAAGTTCAAGCTCACTTAAGATAGCTTTGTTTTCTGCTAATTCGCTTAAAATTTCTACTTTTTTACTAGATTTTGGAACAAAACTCTGGCTTTCGTTTTCAGCAACCACTACAACATCGTTAAAGGTGCTAGAATTTGAAATATGAATTTCGTTTTCTTCTATTTCTTGAATTTTTTCTTCTACTTGTGGTTTTTTAATTATTTTGATTTCATCTTTATCATTGATTTTATTAATTAAAGGCTCTAACACAATTTTTGGCTCACTTACGCTTACGCCCTTATCGTTTGTAAAATTAATCTTTGTTTTTTCATCTATTATTTCTTTTTCTACTTTAGGAGATTTTACAAATCTAATATCGCCTAAATCACTTAAAATCTCTTCTTTTGCACTTGTTTTAGTTTGTTTTTTAGGCTTTTCTTCTTTTTTGATTGTTTTTGGTTTTTCTTTTAACTTAAAAAGATTTTTAAAATCGTATTTTTTATTAAATAAGGCATATATAAAAGAATAATTACAATATATCAAAACAAAAACTAATAAAAGAAATAAAATAATATTAACCCAACCAAGAATACTAATTAAACCTAAATTAAAAACATTAGCAAAAGGTAAAGCCAAAATAAGCAAAATACAAAATATATTCATAGTATATTTTAAAGCCACTTTAAAAGGATTATAAATATATAAAAACGCTCCTATAAAAGCTATAAAAAATATATAAGATAACTTTCCAAAACAAAATCTTAAAGCTTTATTAAAATATGAACTAACAATAAAAATCCCATTAGCTTCGGGTAAAAATAACCCGAAACTTAAATAAAATAATATAAATGCAGTAAAAATAAATATAAGTTCTTTTTTCATCTTACATATAGTTTAATAAGCTTAGTTTAGAAACTTGTGCTGTTGCTTGTAAAGTAGCTTGTAAAGTAATGGTTGCTTGCATTAGCATAAGTTGGCTTTCTGCAGGATCAGCATTAATTACATCAGCTTTTACTTGATCAACATTTACTTTCATTAAATTTGCTCTATCTTGAGAGTTTTGAATACTTGTTTGAGTTGCTCCTATTTTTGTATGAATTTTATTGATATGATCTTGTATATGGTCAATTCTTTTTAAAGCACCTTGGATACCAACACTCTTTAATAACTCTGGATTATCACTATCTGCTCTATAATTTCCATTCCTAACTGCTTCTATCATTTTGTCTAAATCTTTAATAATATCAACATGACTTTCATCAATTATTAGGCTTGAGTTTGTATTAAAATTAAACAAATCTCCTTTTTTAGTGCCTTCTTGTATAGGATTTCCATTAGCGTCAGTTCCGAAATCAAATTCATCAGCATTCATAGTATTAGCATCAAATATAGCTAAATCTATCTTAGTTGTGGTTGCTCCTTTATCAGTTAAAGTCATTTGACCTCTTTCATTAAGCCCTACATCAACTGCATTTTTAGAACTAATTAATAAACTCTCTAACTCAGCCTTATCTGCATCATTTAAAATCATAGGAGAATTAGCTTGATTAGGATATTTTGGAACCAATTGATAATCTCTTGTAGGAATATTATCAGTAGCAAACATAGAAATAACATCTCCTAATTGTTTGTAAGTTATGTCTTTGTTATCAGTTTTAACACTATCTGAAATATGCTGATTATGATCATATACAACATTCGTAATTGGCATAGTTACGGTTCTATCTTGTCCGTTTTGTCTATAATTTGCAGTTACCGTTCCTTGAGTGATATTAAAATCTATTGAATAATGAACCTTATTTTTTGAAGTAATTTCAAGCTTTAATATACTATCAGGTCTTGTATTGTCGTTAGGATTTAATTTAATAGCTCCTTGAGCTGCATTTACTAATTTTGTTTCATCTGTTGCTACATTTTTATTTTTATCTATTTGAGATATATTTGAGCTTAATATATTATCTTTTTTAGTAAATAAAGACCTTGAATAATCAATTCCATCGCTAGTAAAAGAAGTATCAATATTACCCGTATTTGTAAATTCTAAAACAAAAACATTATCATTATTTCTTAAATCACTTGGATCACTTACACTTGCTCTTTGTGAATTTACAGGTTGTGGAATTACTGGAAGCGTTGGAACTGGCATTAAATCTTTTGGATCAACAGGTTTTCCAGCTGCAGCTGCTGCATTAGTAACTTGCTCGTTATGTGCTACTGCTGCATTTACAGCATCAATTTCTGCTTGCGTAGGTGGTTTTGGTGGATATATTTGACCAAAGTCACTAGCTTGTGCTGTGCTAGCAAACATAGAAAAATTAATTTGACTTTCTTTGTTTTTTAAATCAGTGATTTCAATAGTTCCATTTTTGCTAAGTGTAACATCTACTACTTTATTTTCTTTAGTATTTCCATAAAGTTCGCCGATTTTAGTAAGCATAGCTCCTACGCTTTCATTTGCTTCCATTTTAAACTTAGCCTTAAAGCTTTCTCCATTTCCTTTAGTGCCACGAACATAAAAATAAGTATCAGGAAATCTAGCTCCATCATTATCTAAAAAATGATCATTTACATTTAATTCTTTATTATCATTATTAGGTTTTAAGTAGTTTTTACCTATTAAATCTCTTATTTTATTATCTTGAGTTATATAATGCACTTCTTCAGGTTTATTTATATCATATCTTCTATCAACCAAACGAACATTGGTGCTTATAACTTTCTTATAGTCATTATCAACACCTTTAATTAATTCTTGACCTGAGATATTGTATTCTGTATAAACATTCGAGCCTAATAAAACTTGCATATTTTCATTATTTCCAAAATAATTTCCTTTTTCATCAAAAGGCTTAGTTCCTATGCTAGTTCCACTAAATAAGTATTGTCCGTTAATGCTTGTATTCGCAATATTTACAATATGATCTCTTATTTTTTGTAAGTCATTTGCTAAAGCGTTTAATGAAGTATCTGAATGAACCTCGTTTGCACTTTGAATTAATTTATTTTTAAATTGATCAAGCGACTTACTCATCTCATCTATTGCTTTATCCGAGTTTTTAGTAATATTTATAGCCTTACTTGCAGCTTCGCTGATTTGTTGAAAAGTAGCTAATTCATAAACAAGTCTTGAGCCTTCTGAAAACATACCAGCATCTTCGTAAGAATTTGAAATCTTTAAGCCACTTGATAATCTATTATTAGCATCATTGATTAAATTTTGTTGGCGTTGAAAATTATTTAAATTTTGAGAGTAAATATAAGAGCTTGTTATTCTCATTTTTGTTTCCTTGTTTAAAAATTTTTAATTATATCGGCTAAAAAATTATTTTATTAAGTCTAAAACTTCGCTAGGTGTGTTTGCAATGCTAAAAATTTTTAATGATTCTTCATCAATTGCACCACATTTTAAAAGAGTATTTTTAAAAAACTCAACCAAAGGTTTAAAAAATTCTTCATTATATAAAATGATTTGATAGTTTCTTAATTTTGTTTGAGCTAGGGTTAAAACTTCAAATAATTCATCTAATGTTCCATATCCACCAGCACAAACAATCATTACATCATTTTGCATTAAAGCTTTTTTTCTTAAAGATAAATCACTATGTTCAATAGATTTAGTGCAATATGGATTTAGCTTTTGTTCCATTGGAAGTTTTATATTTATTCCAACGCTTTCAACGCCACCAACTAAAAAAGCAGCCTTATTTGCAGCTTGCATAATACCGCCACCGCCACCTGTTGTAATTGAATAGCCATTTTTTGCCAAAACTTCACATAAAGCAAAAGCTTCCTTATAATATTTACTATCTTCATTAAATCTAGCAGAGCCAAAAATTGTAACTGATTTCATCTAAGACTTTCTAACCTTTCTTTTTTATCTCCGATTTTAGTTATTTGAACGCCGAAGTTTCCATCTACAATAACAACTTCACCTTCAGCAAAACATTTATCTCCTACTAAAATCTCAAGTGGGTCATTTGCTAATTGATCAAGCTCTATAACTGAACCTATATCCATTGTTAAAACATCTTTTAATAACATTTTTTTACTTCCGATTCTTACTCTAATAGGAAGTTTTACATCCATTATTAAACCTATGTTTTTAAGCTCACCTAAGTCCATTTTAGAAGCACTTGCCTCACTTTCTTTGTTAGAATTTGAATTCGGATTTAAGAGTTTGTAAGCTTTTTCATTCATTGCTAAGCTAACTTGCTCATTAAGTCCATTAATACTTACATCATAAAAATAAATTTTATGAAATTTTGATAAGTCGCATTCATCGGTTAAAAAATCGCAAGATTCTAATGAAAAATTCATCTTAGGTAAATCTTTTTGAGCGTTTAATGAGGTTGAAAATGCTGAAAATATATTATTAATAGCTTCTTTGCTTGCATCAAGCTCATCATTTCCTAAGTTTTCATTCATAGAAATTTCTTCTTCGCCCATCATCCATTCAGAAATAGCACTCATTAAAACAGGGCTTGAAAGAAAAGCAAATTCCTTATCATCGCTTTTAAAAACAGCTTTTAAAATAGGTGGTTTTAAAGCATTATTTTTAATATCAAACTCACTATAAGAACTAAACTTAGCACTCTTTCCAGTAAGTCCTTCAATAGTAGCTACACATTCATTTACAAATAGACCTAAAAACTCATCAATCATTTATATTATCCTCATCTTCCATAGCCGATTCTTCTTGAATTTCTACAACCTTATCAAATTCTGCAGCCTTAGTCTTACGCTCTAGTTCGTAAGTTTCAAGAATATTTTTAACCTCATCTTTATCTGTTTTAATTAAATCTAAAATCTTTATTGATTTTTGGTATCTATGTATTCCAAATTGAGCTAAAAACACATCTTTTCCATCAACACTTACAATAGCCTTATCATCTGCATTTCTATTTAATTTAATAATATTACCATTTTCAAGACCTAAAAACTCTTCAACACTAATAAAAGCCTTGCCTAAAATAACTTCATATATCATATCAGCACGGCCAACAAGGGTTTTTATCTCTTTATTTCTACTTTTTTTAGCACTTGTTTCGCCTAAAATAACATCACGATTTGCAAGGCGTCCTAATATAGGCTCAAGATAAATTACAGGATAGCATATATTAATCATACCACTATTATTTCCTATGGTAAGCTCCATAACAACCATTATTACGATTTCATTTTGGCTTACTATTTGAACAACGCTTGGGCTACTTTCTTTAGCTTCTACGCTAGGATACATATCAGTAATTATTGACCAGCTTTCTTTAAGCTTACTCATCATAATTCTTAAAATACTATCAAGTAAGTTGATTTCAATATCTGTTAATTCTCTATTTTTTTCGCTACCTTCACCTGCTCCGCCTAATAATTTATCAATCATAGGAAAGGCAATACTTGGATTTATTTCTAAAACGCAAGTTCCATCTAAAGGCTTTATTGAAAATACGTTAAAGCTAGTAGGATTAGGTAAAGACATCAAAAACTCACCATAAGTCATTTGATCAACCGAATGAAGCTTGATTTCAACCATTGATCTCATTATTTGTGAAATTTGAGTTGCAAGGCTTCTTGCTAATTTATCATGAATGCCTTTTACTGCACGAAGTTGCTCTTTACTAACACGATTAGGACGCTTAAAATCATATATTATTATTTGTCTTTCATCGTTTTCTTTCTTTGCTTCCGTTACAACATCGGTTGAATCAACGGAGTTAAGTAGAGCGTCTATTTCTTCTTGAGATAAAATATCAGCCATTCATTAGCCTTTTTCTTAATGTATTAATCACTCTTGTTTGCAATTGACAAACCCTTGATTCGCTAACTTGCAAAATCTCACTAATTTCTTTTAAACTAAGTTCTTCATAAAAATATAATTGAATTATTAATTGTTCTCTTTCATTTAACGTTTCTAAAATTTCACTAATTTGCTCTAATAAATTTTCTCTATCAAGCCTTTCGTTTGTATCTTCATTGCTAAGAACTTCTAATTGTTCATCAAGTGGAATAACATAGCTAATAGAATTAGCAATTCTTGCTTCTTTTATCTTTTCAATATCTATACCTAATTCATTAGCTAAATATTCATCACTTGGTTCTTCATCATTATCATTTATATAATCATTTATTAGTTTTTCTACATCTTTTACGATTTTTCTATTATTTCTACTTAAAGTATCAAGACTTCTTAAAAAATCAAGCATAGAGCCATATACTCTTTTTCTTGCATAACCCCAAAAATTATCATTTTGCAAATCATCATATCTTCTTGCTAACTTAATTAATTCTTCAGTTCCAACGCTAATTAAGTCATTTACATCAATACTAGCAGGCAAACGCTCCTTTAGTCTAAAAGCCATAGCCCTTAAAGCAGGTTGATATTTTATCGCTAGCTCATCTTGTGCGTTTTTTATAGCACTAGCGTAAGCATTAAGCCGCCTTTGCATTATGTTTCCTTAAAGGTTTTTGTTTTGTTTGTTTTTTAATTATATCTAATTCACTTTCTACGCTTTGAATGATTTTATCCATTCTATTTTCTCTAATTTCTAGCTCTTTTATAAAATGGTTAGTATTTACTTCGTAAGTATGCTTATCAAATGACCTTGTGCCAAGCTTTTTTGCATCTATGAAATTGATTACAATTAAATGGATTAATATATAAAATACAAAAGTTGTAAATATAGTAAATCCTATTATCATAAATGGGTCATCTATCTTAAATACTGCACAAATAAAACCTATAAAAAACCCACAAACAGTAAAAAATGCAATATAATTATCAGTTCTCATTAAGCTTAAATCCTATCAATTAGCCTTTTGAAAAAGCTTTTAAAATTTCTTGAATCAGAGTCTTTAAGCACATTTCGTTCCAATTTTGATAAAAGATTATTAACAATCTTTTTAAGCTGATTTGTCTCTCTTGATGAACTTTGAGAAAACAATACCCTACTTTTTATACAATCAATTACATTTTGAGAACTTTCTAAATAACCTAAATATTTTAATTCAGGATTGTTTTTAATGTTTGCAGATGCAACTTTTGAAATATTTGCAAATAAATCAAGTGCTTCTTTTTCGCTTTTAACAACATTAAAAATCATTAAAAAATCACGCCTTACTTCAGATGTTACTTTAATCGTAGCATAAGCATCAGTAATTGCAGCAGGATCAGGTGTAGTAACTACAATAACTTCATCAGAAATTTCTAAAAAGTGTAAAGTTGTCCCACCAATTCCAGCACCAGTATCAATTATTAAAAAATCTAAATCTTCTAATAATTCAGCATCATCTAAAAAAGCGTCAAAATAATTTGAATTATTATATTTTAAAATCTCTCCGCCACTATCTCCTGGAATAAGCTTTAAATTTGGCTTTACAACCTTAATAATATCAGCTAATTTACATTCGCCTTTTAATACATGAAGTAAGTTTTTGCCTATTTTTACATTTAATATTACATCTAAATTAGCAAGTCCTATATCAGCATCAAACAAGCCAACCTTATAACCATCATTTGCTAAAAGATTTGCAATATTTGCACTTACAGTGCTTTTACCAACACCACCTTTTCCACTTGTAACAGCTATAAATTTTGTGTTTTTCTTATTTACTTTATGCTCATTTTTCATAAGCTCTTTTAATCTATCAGCTTGTGTTTGCATAATTTATCCTTTAAATCCGTCTAAAACGCATTTTATTAAATACTCGCTATTAGCAACTACTATATCATCAGGCACATTTTGACCTGTTGAAAAAAACGAAACAGGCTTTTTAACATTAAAAATAAGTGAAAAAATATTACCAAAAGCCCTAGTTTCATCAAACTTAGTAAGTATTAATGTATCAATTTTTAAAACATTAAACGCATTATAAGTATGCTCCATATCATCATACTTCATACCTGCATTTAAAACCAAGGTTACTTCAATTTCACTTTGACTAGCTTTTAAAAAACTTTCTAGCTTTTCAATCTTTGCTTTATCATATTGTGAATTTCCTGTTGAATCAATCAAAACCACATCGTATCCACTTAAAGATTCAAGGCTTTTTTGTAATTCTTCTTGAGTATTTACAAAATGAATTGGTAGCATCATAGTAGTTGCGTATTCTGCTAATTGTTCTTTTGCCCCTAATCTAAAATTATCTAGTGAAATTATGGCAGTTTTATATCTTTTAACGCCATAAGCGTATCTATGAGCTAATTTAGCTAAAGTTGTAGTTTTTCCAACTCCAGTTGGACCTACTAGCATTATTATTTTTTGTTTTCTAATAGGAGAATCAACCCTACATGGAATCATACTTTTAAGCAAGGTTGTAAAATATCTATTAATAGCGTCTTTATTAGCTAACAATGCTTTAGGCATATTTTTAAGAGTTGCTCTCATAATCTCGTTTAAATGGCATTCTAGCATATCGCTTTTTTTGGCTTTATCATAAATTAGAGCAAATTCAGGTGGGATTTCAAGATTATTTCTAGCAGGTGCAAGCTCGCCCCATCTCATACTCATTAAATAATCAACCTTGCTATTTAACTCATTTAATAATTGCTTATCATCTTTTACTTTTTGGCTTTGAGAATTTGAATTAAGCTTTAGTCTTAAAGGTTCTTTTTTAATGATGTTTTCTTCTACTGGCTCAATCCTTTTTTCAAATTCTTTTACGCTGTTTTCGTATTGCATAACAGCTCTTTTATTTACTAAAGGCTTTTTTTCTTTTGTATCATCAATAGCAACAACTACTTCAACTAAAGCAGGACTTGTAGGAGTTCTTCCTTCTACTTGAGCAATCGTTACAATCTCTGCATCATCACCATAAAAATCTCTAACATAAGCTAAATAATCCTGACCTTTTTCTACTCTAAAACTATCTTGCCTAATTGCCATTTTAATTCCTTACATTGTTCCTAATACTAGCGTTATGCTAATCCTATCATTTGCTCCCTTATGTGGCAAGGTTAATCTATCATCACAATAGGTTTTTTCACTAAAATAAATAATATCTAAATCAAGTGTTCTAGGTGCGTTTTTAAAACTTCTTTTCCTATGAAAAATATTTTCATAATGTTGCAAGACTTTTAGCAATTCTCTTGCATGCAAGCTAGTTTTAACAAACATTAAAGCATTTGTGAAATCCTTTTGTTCTTTGTATCCAAATGCTTCATTTATTAATAAAGATGAAGTTTGAATTATTTTTATTCTTCTATCATCTTGTATTTTTCTAAATAATTTTACAAACCTTTCACACTCAGGCTCTATATTGCTTCCAAGAGAAACTAAGGCTAAATATTTATATCTTTTATCATCTTTCGTAAAAAAAGGATAATATTTTATTCTTTTAAAATATCTAGCCTCGTTTATCTTTAAATTACGCATTAAGCGTTATTTTGGTTCTTTAAAGCTTCTTCTTGAGCTGCAATAAACGCTCTTTGTTGTTGTATCATTTGAATTGCACTAAGTAATGCTAAATGATAGCTAAATGGTCCAAAACCACTAATTGTTCCAGCACAAACAGGACTTAAGAAACTCTTAGCTCTAAAATCTTCTCTAGCATAAATATTGCTAATATGAACTTCAATAACAGGCATTCTAGTAGCTGCTATCGCATCAGCAATTGCAACTGAAGTGTGAGTATATCCACCTGCATTTATAATAATTGCATCACAAGTTCCTACACATTCTTGAATTTTATCAATTATTTCGCCTTCATAATTGCTTTGATAAAACTCAATATCAACATTACTTTCTTTAGCTGCTAAACTCATTTGCTCGTGGATTTGAGCCATAGTCATTGTTCCATAAATTCTAGGGTCTCTTTGACCTAACATATTTAAATTTGGTCCTTGAATTACCATTATTTTCATATTTATTCCTTTTGATAAGTATTTTAATGATTGATTATAATTTTTTAATTTTAATATAAGTTATTTAAAAATACTTTTTAAACTACAATTTATTTTAAACTTTTAAAAAGTCTAATTCCTATTTCAAATTCCACAAAATTTTCAAAGAATTTGAATTAGGAATTACAAATCAATTCTAACTAATTTATAATCAGGGTCAAACCTAAATGCTAAAAGGTTTTCATAAATCCCAAAAAGTATCATAAAGGTTACAAAAGAACTTCCACCATAGCTAAAAAACGGCAATGGCACACCTACAACAGGAGCAAAACCTATTGTCATTGATATATTAACCCCAACATAAATAAAAATCAAAATGGATAAAGCACTTGTAAAAGTTCTTGCGAAATGATCTTTTTTAAGCTTATTATTAAAGCTTAGCAAATGCAAAATAAGTAATAAATATAAACCCAAAAGCAAACAAGCTCCTAAAAACCCATACCTTTCAATAGTATAAGCAAAAATAAAATCACTCGTGCTTATCGGAAGGAATTTAAAATGAGTTTGAGTAGCATCATCTTTGCTTTTGCCATTTATTCCGCCACTTCCTATTGCTATCATACTTTGTCTTACTTGATAGCTTGGTTTTTCGCTTAAAAAATCATTAATTCTTTTCTTTTGATAATCATTTAAATTATCATACACAATAGGTGCTAAAGGAGCACAAATTCCTACGATTAAAACTCCTGTTAAAATAATCTTTTTATAAATGCCTACTAAAAATAAAGTAGCATATCCTACTATTAAAATAATTAGTGCAGAACCTAAATCAGGCTCACTTTTAATGAGTATAAAAGGAAGTATTATGTAAAAACTAATCTTACAAAAATCTTTAAATCTATAACCATCATCAGGTGGGGGATTGTTTTTAATCAAATACGCAAGCATTAATAAAAATGCAGGTTTAAAAATCTCACTAGGTTGAATAGTAAATTTTGTAAATGGTATTTCAAGCCACCTAGTAGCACCTAATTTAGTAGCTCCTAAAACATCAACTAATAATAATAAACCTATACAAAACCAATAAAAAAATGGTATGAGCCATTCTATTTTTTTAATAGGCAATAAAAAGAATATAAAAAAAGCAAAAAATCCAACGATTATATAAACAATTTGTTTATGTGCTAAAACTTCATTAGCTTCATTAATTAGCAAAAAAGAAAACACAATTATAGGAAAAATAAGCATTGGCAATATAAAATCAAAGTGAGTTAAAATTTTACCATCTAATTTTATCAATTTACAACCTTTTGCTAAATTTGTTTATGAATATGATTTAAAAAGGTTAATATTGAGTAAGATTATTGCAGATGAAATCAAAAGATTAGATGTATTTTTAGCCGAAAAATTAGGACAAAGTCGCTCACAAATTTCAAATCTAATAAAAAATCAAAATGTATTAGTAAATGATAAAAGCACAAAATGCTCTTATATGCTTAATTTAAACGATGAAATCCTTATAAATTATCCAGAAATTCAAGACATAAATGCAAAATATGAAGCTAATTTTGATGTAGAAATAATCTATGAAGATGAGCATATGCTAGTAATTAACAAACCAAACGGAGTTGCAACTCATGGTTGCTCTAGTTTAAAAGAAGCTTCGCTTGTTGAATGGCTGATTGAAAAAAATTATAAATTAGCTGATATTAATGGTAAGGTAAGAGCTGGAATTGTTCATAGATTAGATAAGGATACAAGTGGCATTATGCTAGTTGCAAAAACCAATGAAGCATATATAAGCCTAGCAAATCAAATCAAAAATAAAGAAGTTAATAGGATTTATCTAGCAATAACAAATCATACAATAAATCAAAAAAACATAGAAAAATACATAAAAAGAAACGAAAATAATAGACTTAAAATGCAGTCTTTAAGCAAAGATGAATGTATTAAAAAATATGGCTTAAATGAAAGTAGATGGGGCAAATGGGCTAGAACTCATTTTGTAAATCTTGCAAGTTTAGATGATAAAGCCCTAATTTCTGCAAAACTTGAAAGTGGAAGAACTCATCAAATAAGAACTCATCTAGCTAGTGTAAATAGATATATTCTAGGAGATACTATATACGCTGATGAAAAGAGTAAAAATAAAGCAAATAGATTAATGCTGCATTCATTTTATATAAATTACAAGCACCCTATTAGCAATGAATTTATGGAATTTTATACAAAAAACTGCTATGGCTTTGCTTATTTAGATTTTAAAGAAATCAAACTAAATTTAGAACTAGCACATAATTTATTAGAATTATTTAAATATAATTTGGAATAGATTATGCTTATTTATCTTACTTAGTATAATAAAATCTTTTTTGAAAGGCATTGTATGAAAAAAAGTATCAAAGCAAGCTTATTTACAGCTTTTGTAATAGGATTTAGTGCATGTTCAAGCACGGCAAATTTAAGTGAAATTACCCCATTAGAAAATCTTACAATGGTTAATAACATAAGAACTCTTCAAGGTATGAGAGAAATAGGATTTGAGTGGGATCCTATATATGATCAAGCAATTGATGGATATAAGATTTATAGAAGAGTGTTAAATGATGAAACATCTACTGATAAATTAATCGCAACTATTAACGATAGATACGCAACTCATTATTCTGATAATAACCTTACACCAGATACAGCATACGCTTATACTTTTGCTACATTTAATAAGCATGGGCTTTCTAAATTATCAACGATTAATGTAAAAACTATTAATAAAATAGAGCCTGTTAGCTTTATTCAAGCAATTGCAGGGCTACCTAATAAAATCAAAATTATTTGGAGACCACACACTGATTCAAGAGTAGTAAAATATAATATTTATAAACAAGATGCAAATTCTAGCAAGTGGTATAAATTAGCTACCGTTAATAATCGCTTAAGTGCTGAATATTTAGATGAAGTAAAACCAAATTTATATGCAAAATATAAAGTTACAGCACTAACTTATAACGGAGTAGAAAGCGATGCAAGTGCTGAAGTAGAAGCAATAAGCAAAATTTTACCACCACAAATAGTAAATATTAATGTAACAACAAATCTTCCTAAAAAAATAATCCTTACATGGGATGCACCAAAATACGATGATTTTTCTCATTATAAAATCTATTATTCTAAAGCTTCATTATTACCATTCTTTGAGCTAGCAACAACAACTGATAATAGCTATGAAGACAATGTAGCAGATGATGGAGTTAGTAGATATTATTATGTAACTATGATTGATAAAGATGGGCTTGAGAGTGCAAAAACTGGTGTAAATGTAGTTGGAATGAGCCTTGATAAACCAAAAGCTCCTGCATTAACAGGCTTTGAATTACAAAACGAAAATACATTAAAAATCAAATGGATTAGCACGGATAATCGTATAAAAACCTATAAACTAATCAAAAATTCAGCAGAAGTAGCAAGCAATATTCAAGATGATTATTACATAGATACTACTTATTTAGCTGGAGATGTTTATCAAGTAATAGGCATAGACGAGTTTGGAATTGAATCAAAAGCTAGTGCTAAGTTGAGTGTTAAATAATGCCAAATTTTAAAGCAAAAAAGATTAAAGATATTAGCCTACCTATTAAGGTGGGCGAAACTGAGTTTGTGTTTAAAACTAAAGCTCAATTAGGCAAAACTTTAGTTTATACAAGCATTGAAAATGCTAGTTTTTTTATAGAAATTAATGAAAAAAATAATGAATTTGTTATAAAAATTGATAAATTAACAAAAATTACAGACCTTGCATTAATGCAAAAAGCTTTAGAATGTTTTGAAAAAACTTTTTGTGAAGAGATAATATCAAGAGCTTATCACTACAATCAATTTAAAGAATTAGCAGGAAATGTAATAACATCAACAAATGATTTTAAAGAGCTGATTAATTCTTTAGATAATGCTTATTTAGAAATAGGATTTGGCTCGGGCAGACATTTGCTATATCAAGCGAGCAATAACCCACAAAATACTTATATAGGAATAGAAATTCATAAACCTAGCCTTATTCAAGTTAGTAAATTAGCAAAAGATTTAAAGAATATTTATTTACTTGATTTTGACGCTAGAATTGCTATTAAAGAGCTAAAAGAAAGCTCATTAAATGGTATATTTTTACACTTTCCTGTGCCTTGGGATGATGCTCCTTATAGAAGAGTGGTTTCAAATGAATTTAAAGATGAATGCCTAAGAGTATTAAAAGAAGGGGCTTTCTTTGAATTAAGAAGCGATAGCTTAATGTATGCTAAATATACAAAAGAAATTTTTGGCGACTTAGATTATGATTATTTTAAGAATAAAGACGCAAGAATAATTAGCAAATACGAAAGCCGTTGGCTTAAAATGAATAAAGATATATATGACTTCGTTTGCTATGTAAAAAATAAAAAGAATTTGAAACAGGAATTACAAAATCAAAAAATTGAATTTATAATTGATTTTAATAAGCTTGATTTTATAAAGCATATTGATAAAGATTTTTTCGTAAAAATCTCAAGAATTTATGATAGTGAAAACGCTAAGATAATTCAACTAGCTTATGGTGGATTTGATACTCCTAGTAGCTCATATATTTTATGCGAAAATAATAAAGAGTTTAAAATATTATTTCATGATTTTTGCCCAAATGCCTTGAATATAAAAGCATTTAACAAATTAAAAGAGTTTTTAGAATGAGAAGTAATGCGATTTTAATTAATGCTAAAAATCTAACACTAGCTTACAATAATGAAGTGGTTTTAAATAGTGTTAATTTTAGTGCTAGCGAAGGTGATTTTATTTTTATAACTGGAAAAAGTGGTAGTGGAAAAACAACCTTGCTAAAAAGCTTTTTTGGAGAATTTAGCGAATTTAGCGGGGATTTGCATGTATTGTTTAAAAATATGAATAATATTAGCAATGCAGAATTATTAAAACTAAGAAGAAAATTAGGAATAATTTTTCAAGATTATAAATTAATAAATGAGCTAAATGTAAGCGATAATATAGCATTACCTTTAAAAATCGCAGGAGTTAAAAACGAGCAAATCACAAAGCATGTAGATGTATTATTAAAATACACTCATCTTCAACATAAAGCAAAAAAAATGCCTTTAGAATTAAGTGGGGGCGAACAGCAAAGAATAGCTTTAGCTCGTGCTATTATTCATAATCCAAAAATAATAATTTGTGATGAGCCAACGGGAAATCTTGATATTCATTCAGCAGATATTATTTGGCAATTGCTAAATGCAGCAAGAAATACTTTCAACGCTTGCATAATCGCAGTAACTCATCAAATACCGCCTAGAATTGATTTTAATTATAGACATTTAAATATTGAAAACGGGGCTTTAAATGAATTCATTTAAAATACATTTTAGTTTTATATTTACTTTATTTATTATTTGTTTTTGTTTTCAATTTAATTTCTTTATAAATGAACTTACTAAAGATTATGAAAAAAACCTTAATAAAGATTACAGCGTGGTATTAGTTAGCGAACAAGAAGTTCAAGCAGTAGATTTAGCTAGTATTGAATATTTTTCAAGTATTAAAGAGCTAGACCCAAGCGAAATCTTAGAAAAGATTAAAAAAGACATCACAAAAGCTAACCTAGAAGCCCTAAAATCAAAATTGCCTAAATTTTATAGCATAAGCTTTACTAAGTTTATAAATGAAAGCGAAATTATAAAAATCAAAAAACAATTACTAAAAATACCAAATGTTTTAAAGGTAGAAACATTTTCAAAAACACATTTAAAAATATATAAATTATTAAATATCATCAAATTAATTTCTTATATTTGCTTAATTTGTATAAGTATTTTATCAATTGCTGTATTTTTAAATCAAATAAAAATATGGAAATTTGAGCATGAAAATAGAATTTATATATTAAATTTATTTGGTGCAAGCTTTTTTCAAAGGGCTTCAACAATGCTTAAAATAGTTTTTATAGATAATATTATTTGTTTTGCTATTTTGTTTGCAATATTTTTTAACTTTAATAATATTTCATATTTTAAAGAACTTTTAGCTAAATTTGATATTGAATTGCCTGTGATTGATTTTTTACCAAGTCTTATTGAAATATCAAGTTACACACTAATTGCAAGTTTGTTTTGTGTTTTAGTAGTAATGTTTAAGGTTAAAAGACAATGAAAAAAGTCTTTTTGCTAATTTTTAGCTTAATATTGTTTGCAAATCAAATTGAAACAAATACAAAAAAATTAGAAAAAACCGAAAATGAAAAAGAACAAATCTCAAAAAAGCTAGAAGACTTAGCAAGTGAGATAATAGAAGGCGAAAAAAAATTAAAAGAAATCAATGAAAAAGTAAGTAAAACAACAGAAATTACAAAAGAATTACAAGAATTAGTAAATGCTCAAAATGGAGAGCTTGACACCTTTATTACCCAAAATAAAGAGCTTATGAAAGATAAAGAAATTTTAGGAAAAAAGCTTGTAGATATAATAGCAAAGGATTTTTCTTATGATTTAATAGCTCCAAGAGATTTGATAGATAGCTCAATGAGTATTGTATCAACCGAAATTATTAATACTTTATCAGATGTATTAAACGATGAGCTTTACAAGATTTCAAAAGATTATGCAAGGACAAAACAACAAATTGATTATAAGCAAAAAAAAATAAGCGAAATGAATGCTAATATTGATAATTTTAAAAAACAAGCAAAAGAATTAAGCGAACTTAAAAAACGCCAAGAAAACTTAATATCAAAACAAAAAGAAGATGAGAAGATTTATAAGCAACGCCTAGTAAATCTACAAAAACAACAAGACGAAATAAGAGCAACTCTAGCAAAATTAAAAATCATTGAAAGCGAAAAATCAAAACCTAGCGTTAAAGCAACAGCAGAAGTAAAGCATAAAGACACCCTAGACTATGATGGCAAAATAGCTAAATATACAGGCAAAAAAACAATAGCGCCTTTAATAGATTTTAGCGTAAAGCAAAAATTTGGAGATTATATAGACCCTATTTATAAGTTAAAAATATTTAATGAAAACGTAGTTTTACGCTCAAATACTCCTGATGCAAATGTTAGGGTTGTATTAGATGGAAAAGTTGTTTTTGCAAACGATACAGCTGTGCTTGATAAGGTTGTAATAGTTGAGCATGCAAATGGTATTCATACGATTTATGCGCATTTATCTAAATTTAGCAAATTAGCAAAAGTAGGAAGCGTGCTTAAAAAGGGCAATATAGTAGGCAAAGTTGAGCGTGATTTGACATTTGAAGTAACGCAAAAAAATTATCATATAAACCCACTTGATTTTATTAGTTTGAATTAAGAATTTGAATTCGGAAATTAAAGCTAGATTTTTATAATTTCATTGATTGTTTTTATAAAATCTAGCTTATTTTATTAGCTTAAGTTTTGTGATTTCTCCTTTTTATAATTTTTATCATTTAATTTCTTCTTTTTCTGGATCAAAGTTTGAATAACCACAATTATCAAATTTATAATTATAAGAAATACGTTGTTCTTTCATGTCATTTTCATACGATAAAAGCCAATAATCAACTTTTTCAAGTCTACGTTTATATTCTTTTTCTTTGTCTTCATGCTTATCAAATTTATCAGAAAGGTAAATTTTATAAAATCTATATGTATTATCTTCAAATTCAAATGCTAAATCTAAATAAAATGTAACTGAAGCAACAAAAGTACCTTGAGGCAAGAGAATGGGCTTAGTAAATCCAGCTGTATTATTTTTAACTACTAGATATTTAGTATAATCAACTAATTCTAATTCATCGTAATTAACAAGATATTTAGAATAAGCATTTTTTCTTAAGTAATCTTTGTAATTATCTAGATTTATATCTTTATGTATCTTATATTTATGACTTGCAATACTATTATAAATCATTTTATAAAGGATATCTTCACGTACTAATAACTTTGTAAAATCATCAACCACTACTCTTTTATAAAGCTCATCTTTAGGTAATATCCTATTTTCTTCTAAGCAATAGCCTTGCTGATATTTTTTATAATCACTTAGAGTTACTATTCTTTCATGAGTTTTACTTGAATAATCAGGTATGGTTCTAAAAAAATAATTATATAAAGCAAATATTATTATCACAGGTATTATGCTATAAGTAAAAGCAAGTTTGTTATTAAATTTCTTTCTTAATTTAAAGAAAAATATTATAAAAAATATGATTATAAAAGCTTTAAGATATATTAGTGGATGAAATGAAATTGCGTTATATGATAAATTTATTAATTGACCTAAATCTGTAAAAATTAAACCATTGGCTGCAAAAAAGCAAAAAAGAATTGTGCCAAATATATTGAATTCTGAACCAATACCAACAACAACACCAGCTAAAACTGAAACAACAGCAATTAGTAATTCAATAATTAGAAAAGTTTTAAAAAGTATTTTTAAGATTTCTAATATTTTTTTTCATACTATGACCTTGATTGTTTTTCATATCATAGCATTTAATAAAACAATTATCAATTTTAATATTTAAATTCCTATTTCAAATTCTCATAATTTTAAAGGAATTTAAATTAGCTTTTTAAATTATTAAGCATGCTCTAAATAAACTCTATAATTTTATATGTATTATCAATTTAAAAACAATTTTTAAAATAAAAACAAAGCATAATAAACAATGAAGAAATTATATAAATTAATACTAAGTTTACTGCTAAATGTAATTTGACAAATAAGTTTAAATGAGTTAAAATGCAAATATTATGTGTTTATGGCATCATCGTTATGGGGCGACGGCTCATTGGCTATAAACACTCAGCCCCCCCCCCCCCCTTTTTTTTTTTTTTTTTTTAATTACTTCTTATAAATTTGATAAGTAATGCAAAATCCACTAAAATACCATAATAACTACTATCAAGTATGGGATTCAAGACAAATGCTGTGAGTGGTCTTTACCTCGTTACTGAGCCGCTAGTAGTTATAAAAAGATAGTTAACGTTATTTAAGGAACCTGTATAGATGGCACATAATAGTTTGGCGTAACCAAGTGAAAACTCAGGGCTCTAGTCACTTAAATAACTAAGCCATCTCTATCTTTCTTTTATAAACTACTTTACCTATGTTTAATTCTTTTAAATGCTCTTTATTTTCACTTAAAAACATAGTTTTAATATTTATCACATCACCTTTTTGATTAACTATAATTACAAGAGTTCATTTTTCTATTTTCGCTTAAAAAAAGCAAGAAAATTTAACTATTTATAATTAATAATATATTAATTATCAAAATTATTTTTATTTTAAATCAACTACTACAACACATTATGAAACAATTTGTTTTAACTACTATTTAAACAAATGAAATTTATACATTATTACTTGTTATCTCATCTATAATTTTTGCTACAAATTTAAAATCATCTAAACTATCTTGATTTTTTAATAAATATTCCTTAAATGCTTGTGGGTCTTGCTTTATAAACTCATTTAGTTTTTGTATTAAATTAAAAAACTTATTTGTATCCATTTTTAACCTTTAATTATATATATATATATCATCAATTTAAAAACAATTTTTTTAAATAATTATAAAAACAAAATTCCTAATTCAAATTCTTTTATCTTTATTAATTTAAAAACCTTAAACATATTGTTTTAATATAATTATAATTTAATCCCCATTCTCACATCAACCCACAATCTCTCTTAACCCCAAACACACCAAAAACATTCAACATTTAAAAAACTCTAAAATAATAAACCTACCCTTATCCACTCAAGCACTAAAAGAATATAGATTAATCTCCCTAACTTAATTTTACTCAATCAAGCTTACACAATCTAATAAAAGAAACTAATAAATCATAAAAATACTTTTTAAGTAAAGAAGGTAAAAACAATAAACTAAAAACACTAAATAAATAAAATAATGTAAAAAATAAAATTAAAACAATAAAAAAAACAAAGATTAAAAACATAAGGGAGTAAATGGTGGGCCTAACAAGACTTGAACTTGTGACCTCACCCTTATCAGGGGTGCACTCTAACCAGCTGAGCTATAGGCCCTTAAGAAGTAGAATTATTGTTATATATTATTTCATTTCAACCTTTGATATCCAAACAAGCTCTCAAGAGCTAGTTAATTATTATCTACTCTTTAGTGTGAGTTAAAGAGTGTGTACTCTAGAAAGGAGGTGATCCAACCGCAGGTTCTCCTACGGTTACCTTGTTACGACTTCACCCCAGTCGCTGATTTTGCTGTGGGCGGTAACTAGTTTAGTATTCCGACTTAAAGCACAATCAACTCCCATGGTGTGACGGGCGGTGAGTACAAGACCCGGGAACGTATTCACCGTAACATAGCTGATTTACGATTACTAGCGATTCCGGCTTCATGCTCTCGAGTTGCAGAGAACAATCCGAACTAAGACATATTTTATAGATTTGCTCCACCTCGCGGTATTGCTTCTCATTGTATATGCCATTGTAGCACGTGTGTAGCCCTGGGCATAAGGGCCATGATGACTTGACGTCGTCCACACCTTCCTCCTCCTTGCGAAGGCAGTCTATTTAGAGTGCTCAGCCGAACTGTTAGCAACTAAATACGTGGGTTGCGCTCGTTGCGGGACTTAACCCAACATCTCACGACACGAGCTGACGACAGCCGTGCAGCACCTGTCTCTAAGTTCTAGCAAGCTAGCACCCTCTTATCTCTAAAAGGTTCTTAGGATATCAAGCCCAGGTAAGGTTCTTCGCGTATCTTCGAATTAAACCACATGCTCCACCGCTTGTGCGGGTCCCCGTCTATTCCTTTGAGTTTTAATCTTGCGACCGTACTCCCCAGGCGGTATGCTTAATCCGTTAGGTGCATTACTAAAATGACTAGCATTCTAATAACTAGCATACATCGTTTAGGGCGTGGACTACCAGGGTATCTAATCCTGTTTGCTCCCCACGCTTTCGCGCCTTAGCGTCAGTTAAGTTCTAGCAGATCGCTTTCGCAATTGGCATTCTTAGTAATATCTACGGATTTTACCCCTACACTACTAATTCCATCTGCCTCTCCCTTACTCTAGAATAGCAGTTTTGAATGCAGTTTAATGGTTAAGCCATTAGATTTCACATCCAACTTACTACTCCGCCTACGCGCCCTTTACGCCCAGTGATTCCGAGTAACGCTTGCACCCTCCGTATTACCGCGGCTGCTGGCACGGAGTTAGCCGGTGCTTATTCTTACAATACAGTCAGTATTCTTCTTGTAAAAAAGGAGTTTACGCTCCGAAAAGTGTCATCCTCCACGCGGCGTTGCTGCTTCAGGGTTTCCCCCATTGAGCAATATTCCCCACTGCTGCCTCCCGTAGGAGTCTGGACCGTGTCTCAGTTCCAGTGTGTCTGATCATCCTCTAAGACCAGATATGCGTCATAGCCTTGGTAAGCCATTACCTTACCAACTAGCTGATACAATATAGCCCTATCCCTTACCGAAAAACTTTCCCGCCCTAACTTATGTTAGAGCGGAGTATAGAGTATTAGCAGTCGTTTCCAACTGTTGTCCTCTTGTAAGGGGCAAGTTAGCTATACATTACTCACCCGTGCGCCACTAATCCGTCTAGCAAGCTAGACTTCATCGTTCGACTTGCATGTGTTAGGCACGCCGCCAGCGTTCACTCTGAGCCAGGATCAAACTCTCCATAATTTAAATGATTACTTTTTAATTTTAAAAAATTAAAAAATAAATAAAATAATGAAGTGAATGATTTAAAACTTAATATAAATATTTAAAAGTTTTAAATGGCTCTTGATCACTTGTTTAGATATCAAAGATTGACGTTGAAATAATTGATATATTTAAAATTAACAATAAAACTATTTAAAAATAACGATTTGCTAAATTGCAAATTAAAAGCTCGTATTATATGTTATTAACCTTAAAGATTACTTAAAGTATAAAAAATATTTTATAAAGTTTGGAAGAATTTGAAATAGGAATTTGAATTGTTTGGAATGTTTAAATTCCTAATTCAAATTCTTTGGTGGAATTTATAAACTAAAAGCTCTTTTTGTGTGCTAAATTACCTTGATTTTTTATAAGTAAAATCTCGCTTAAAATACTAAATGCAATTTCTCTTGGTTCTTGATTAGCTATATCCAAACCTATTGGAGCATAAATTTTATGAAATAATTCATTGCTAAAATTATCTTTAATAAGCTCATCTTTAATAAATTTATGCTTAGTTTTTGAGCCTATTACGCCTATATATTTTGCATTTTTTTCTATTACACTTTTTAAACATTTATAATCATCTAAATGAGATTTTGTAACGATTATAATATAAGTATTTTCATCAATTTCTAAAAAATCTAAATCTTCATAATTGCTTAAATATTCTTCATCTGCATAATTCTTTAAATACTCTTTCCTATCATCAAGCAAGATAGAATAAAAACCTAAAAATTTAGCTAAAAATATTATTTCTTTTCCTATGTGTCCTGCTCCAAAAATTATTAGTTTTGGTTTTTGATTTATTATTTTTATATAACCACTTGCAAACCCACCACATTGCATTTTTAAATCTCCGTTAGGAGTTAATTCGTGATTAAAAATCTTGCTTTTGTTATTTTCTAAGCATTCTTTAGCTTCTTTTAAAACTTCATATTCTAATTTGCCACCACCTATACTCCCAACGCTTGTTCCATCGCTAAATAAAGCCATCATTGAACCAGCGTTTCTTGGAGTGCTACCACTTGATTTTGTAAGCGTAATTAAGGCAATTTTTTCATTTTTTTCACATCTTTTATAAACTTCTTTTAAAACAACATCATCCATTTTTATTCCTATTTTCTAAATACATTAAAGCTTCAAGCGCCCCACCGCCTATGCTTCTAGCCTTATCTGAAATACTAAAACAATTTTCATATTCACTAATCCTTGGGTCAATATCTGCAATCTTAAGGCCTTTTTTAACTCCAAAATTATCATTAATAATACCCCTTAAAAGCCCACTAATACTAGCTTTAACAGGCGTATTATTAATATATGCGATGATTTCTTCTTCTTTTACAATATCACCTATTTTAGCAATAGCTTTAAAATTTCCATTATCGTTTGCATAAATTACTCTTTTTGCTCCAATTCCTTTTACTTCAGCAGGAATTCCTGTATTTTCTTCAGCAAAACCCCCTAAAATCACTTTGCCTAAATTATGACCACGATTACTCTCAATTACTGCATGAGCATCGATTCCTGCACAAAATCCGGGTCCAATGGCAATTACAACAGGAGCCATATTAATATTTGTCCCTAGATTTTTTTTAGCCAAAATCGCATCAATTAAAGCCCTTGGCTTAATATAATTTAAAATATCTAAATTCTCATCAATTATTATAGGTATAAAGCCATCAATTTCTAAAAGCTCATCTTTATTAACTAATTTTGCTTTTATTCCTTCTATTTCGCAAGTTTTATCATAGACTGCTTGAGAAAAGCAAACCTTAGTTCTAATTGAACTTGGCTTTAAACATTCTAATAATAACACCTTAAAACCTGCTCTAAAAAGCCTTGCAGCAATTCCACTAGCAATATCTCCAGCCCCCCTAATAACTACAAAATCATTCATTTATTAGCCTTAAATCTTCTTTAGTATCTATGTCTTTTCCTTCTAATTCATCATCTAAATCAACAAAAATTACTTTATCTTTATATTTTTGAATCAGCACTCTTCCACCACTATCATTATCTAATTCGCACAATTCTTTAAAATAACTTTTATCAAAAATAGTAGGCAAGGAATTAATCTTATTAAATCTAGGAACAACAATATAATTTTCTTTATATTTTGAAATAATAGTTTTTATTGAATTACTTTTTAAAAATACTTGATCAATGGGTAAAAATAAAGCATAATCGTAATCTAAAGAATTATTTAAAGCGATTTTTATACTTGTATTTTGACCTTTATTAAAAGCATTTAAAATAATATCTAAATCTTTATAATTTGTCTTTAAATATTCGTAATTATTCTCATTAGCAACTATTTTAATATCCATATTAAGCTCTAAAGCTTTTTTAATAACAATATCAATAAAATAAGCATTTTTATACTTTAAAAATGATTTATTAGCTCCAAGTCTTTTAGAATAACCAGCTGCTAAAATTATGCAAATTCCTTTCAAAAATTAAGCCTTATATATTTTTCTTCTTTTAAAAATCCAGCTAATAATCTAAAATTTTTTAATCTTTTAGCAAGTTCGTTTAATACTTTTAAATCATCACACCTATTAAAGAAAATAAAATTGCTAGAATTTGAAATAGGAATTTCAAACATTTTAAGACATATATTTTCTATTAAATCAATGCTAATTACATCATTTTCACTTACTTTAAAGACTTTTAAAAACTCATCAAATCTATGGATAAAATCTTTATTTAATCTATGATTTAATAAATGAAGTGGAACAATTCCTACTATTTTATTTGTATCTTCTAAAATAACAGGCTCATTACTCTTCCAAGCTTTATAAGGCAGTTCCTTAGCCCCATCAGCTTCATAAATAAACAAATCACAATTTTTATAAAAATCACTAAAATCATCTAAAGCATTTACTTTATTATCAATAATTTTTCCACATAAATTAACGCCTTTTTTTAGTTTATTTGCGTTTGTTTCATTATATAAATTATTAAAGTTTTTATCCTTTATCTCATACATTTTAGTGCTTGTTGTAAGAATTGTGATTTTATCTTGATTTTTTCTAGCTAGATTATAAGCAAAGGTAGTTTTCCCACCTGAGCCTATAATAGCAATCTTATCTTTTTGCTTAATTTCTAAAGCTTCATTTAGCATAATTTGCAGTTTCTTCTATTGCTTGAAAGATTTTTTTATATCCTGTGCAACGGCATAAATTACCAGAAACTCCACGCTTTATTTCAAACTTAGTAGGCATTTTATTTTTATTAAGCAAAGCAGTTGATGAGATAATAAATCCAGGAGTACAAAAGCCACATTGAACAGCTCCATTTTTTATAAAACTCTCTTGTAAAGCACTTAAACCATCAATAGGAGTTAAGCCTTCTATTGTGGTGATTTTTTTACCATCAGCCCAAGCTGCTAAATAAATACAACTATTTACATTCTTTCCATCAACCAAAACAGCACAAGCTCCACATTCACCAACACTACAGCCTTCTTTTGTTCCACTTAATTGCAATTCATTTCTTAATAATTCAAGTAATGACATTCTAGGGTCAATGTGTAATTCATAAATTTTATCATTAATACAAGTTTTAATTTTCATAATCTTTTCCTATTAATTCATAAATAGCTCTTTTTGTAAGCGTTGTTAGAAGATTGTTTCTAAAATCTTTAGAAGCTCTCCAAGAATCTCTTGCCTTAGTTTCGTTTAAAACATTATTAGCAATTTTTTCAATATTTTCCTTAGTTAATTCCAAGCCTTTTGCTAATTTTTCACTTTCTTTAGCTCTAATAGGAGTAGGTGCAGCAACCCCATAAGCTAGTTTTAAATCAATTATTTTTTCATCACTTGATTTAAGCATAACACTAACTCCAATTGTAGCTATATCCATTGCATTTCTTTGAGCAAATTTTATGTATTTACTAGCATATCCTTCGTAAGATTTCTTAGGTATTTTAATGCTTGTTAAAATATCTCCTTTTTCTAATTTCACCACACCTGCACTAAGATAAAAATCACTTATTGCTATTTCTTTTTGCTTATCTTCGTTAAAAATAACCAAAATCGCATCAAGTGCAAAAAGACTTGAAGCACTATCAGCCGAAGTTGCACCATTGCAAATATTTCCACCTATTGTAGCCATATTTCTAATTTGTGGGCCACCTACTAAAGCAGCTGCCATTTTTAGATTTGTTAAATTATTTTTTATGATTTCATTATTTTCTATATCATCAAAAGTGCATAATGAACCTATATGAATAAACTCATCATCAATTGTTATATTTTTTAATTCATTTAAAGTGTTAATTCCTATTAGGTGTTTATTTGAATATTTTTTATCCAAATTTCTAAGTTTAATTAAAACATCAGTTCCACCTGCAATTAATACCGAATCATCAATAGTTTTTAATAATCTGCTAGCTTCACTAACGCTTTTTGCTTCCGTGTAATTACTTAAATAATACATTCTTTATCCTTAGCTTGAAAAAATCTTTCTGGTGTTATTGGTATTTGATTAAATTCTATATTTGTTGCATCAAGCACTGCATTTCTAATAGCAGGTGCAGGAGAACACATAGGAGGTTCTCCTAAAGATTTATTACCAAATGGACCATAAGGGTCGTAATTATCAACAAAACCAACATCTAAATCAGGAACATCAAGCGCTGTTGGAACTTTATAATCTAAAAGATTATTATTTAAAATCTTACCTGTTTTAGTGTCGTATTTTAATTCTTCTAATAAAGCATAAGGAATTGCCATTCCCATACCGCCTTCTACTTGAGAACTTGCTAAAAGTGGATTTAATACCTTACCAGCATCATGAACATTTAAAATATCTAATATTTCTATTTTTCCTGTATTCATATCAACCTCAACCATAGCCATAGTTGCACCATAACTATAAGAGTTTGTATGACAATTCACACTTGCAAATGCTGATAAACTTTTAGCCTTTTGCCAATCATAAGTAGTGTGTAAAGCAAAATCAGCTAAGCTCATTAAAACTTCTTTATTTTTAAAGATAATATTTGCATTTTCTAATTCAAGATTTGCAAAATCAACATCTTTTAATCTCGCTGCTGTTTTTAATATTTTTGTTTTTAATTTTAAAGCAGCCTCTTTTACTGCAAGTCCTGTTACATAGCTTTGTCTTGAAGCATAAGCTCCTGTATCAAATGGAGCTGTATCTGTATCGGTATTTGCATCAACTATAACCCACTCATAAGGAATACTTAAAACTTCTGCTGCCATTTGAGCTAAAACCGTATCAGAGCCTTGACCAATTTCAGTTGAGCCTAGCATTAGTTTAATATGTGCGTCTTGATTTAGTATTACTCTTGCAGCTGCTGTTTCTAAGCCCTTTGGATAAACACCAGTTGTGTAAGTAAAAGTTGCAAGCCCTACTCCACGCTTTTTATAAGGGTGATTAAATTCTTTACAGGCTTTTTGTTTTTCATAATAATTAAATTTTTCTTTAGCAACTTCAATACATTCTTTTAATTTTGCTGATTTTTGAATAACTTGATTTAGTGGATTTAAAACATCATTTCCTACTATGTTTTTTTCTCTAAAGCTAATAGAATCAAAACCCATTTTTCTAGCGACATTTTCCATAAAACTTTCTATAAAAAACATAACTTGTGGAACGCCATATCCTCTCATAGCACCTGCTGTTGCTATATTTGTATGAACGGTTTTAATATCATATCTAAAATTAGGAATATTATATAAAGATAATAAAACTCCACCACCTTTAATACCAACTGAATGAGTATGAGATGCATAAGCTCCTTTATTTGATAATACTTCTATATCTAAAGCTTTTATGAAGCCATCTTTGCTAATACCCATTTTTGCTTTATATTCCATTTCGTGTCTTGTTCTAGTATATGCAATACTTTCTTCTCTATCAAGCGAGATTTGAACAATTTCTCCACCCATAGCCATAGATAAAGCAACGCAAAGTGGCTCAATTGTTACTTCTTGTTTATTACCAAAGCCACCACCAACAAAAGGTTTTATTACTCTAAAATAACTCCAGTGTTTTTCAAACACTTCTCCTAAAACTCTTCTTAAAATATGTGGAATTTGAGTTGAGCTTACTACTACATAGCGATTATCTTGGTCTTTATAAGCATAAGCTACTTGATTTTCCATATGACAGTGCTGCTGTAAAGGAACTTTAAATGTATCGCTAAAAACATAATCACTATTAGCTAAAGCTGTTTCAACATCTCCAACTTTACTAATAGTATGAGCCATTACATTGCTATCTAAATCCTCATGAATTTTAACAGCACCTTCTTGCATTGCTTCTTTTGGTGTTAGATAAAAAGGAAGCTCTTCATATTCAACTTTTACTTTACTTACTGCAATTTTTGCAGCTAAATCGCTTGTAGCAATAACGGCTGCTATTTCATCTCCAAATAATCTTACATGCTCTGTTAAAACAGTTCTATCATATCTATCTCTTGTCTTTGGATCAAGTCCAAATGGATGACCTGCGGTTGCAAATTTTGTTTTTGGCATATCTTTATAAGTTAAGATTTTAACAACTCCATCAACTTTCAAAGCTTCACTAAAATCAAAACTCTTAACATATCCATGTGCTATACTAGCCCTTACAATTCTAGCAAAAAGCTTCTTTTTTGTAGGAATATCAGCAGTATAAATTGCTTTTCCTGTAACTTTAGCATAAGCATCCCATCTTGTTTCACTTTTACCTATTGTCTTAAAATCGTCTTTCATACTCACCCTTATTTATCTTTTGCAAAAATTAAAGAAGCTATCATAGAAGTAACACAAACTCCTACTACACTATCTTTAAAAACCCAACTAATATAACTAGGCAAATTACTAGTAATTTCAGGATGAACTCCAAATCCATACCCAAGACCAAAAGTAACACCTAATATCATCACATTTTTATTGCTAAATCCTGCATGTGCTACAATCTTAATTCCATTAATTAAAATCATAGCAAAAATCATAATAACAGCACCCCCTAAAACACTATCTGGAATAGTTCTAAATATTGCACCTAATTTAGGAATAAATGCTGAAATTATCACTACAATTGCTCCTAGTGCAATGCAATATTTATTAATAATTTTTGTCATCGCAATTATTCCTGCATTTTGCCCAAAAGCAGTATTTGGTAAAGCATTTAGCAAGCTTGCTACCATACAGCCTACTCCATCAGCTAAAATTGCTCCACTTACTTCCTTTTCTTTTGCACTTCTATTAAATGCTGCAACGGTTATGCCATTTACATTGCCTATTGTTTCAAGACTAATTATTATATAAACAATAGCAGCACTCACAATAGGAGCTAATTCAAAATGAAAATCATTTATTAAAATAATAGGCGCAGGCAAACTAAACCAACTAGCATCACTAATAATGCTAGTATCAACCCTACCTACCACATAAGCTAAAGCATAGCCTATTACAAGACCTATTAAAATCGCTGAAACTTTGAAAATACCTTTTGTAAAACGCTGAATTGTAATAATAATTGCAAAAGTGCTAAAAGATAAACCTAAATTAATTAAATCCCCATAAGTTCCTAATTTTTTAGCAGCCAAGCCGCCCGCACAATAATTAACCCCTACATCTAATAAATTAATACCGATTGCAATTAAAACAACGCCTATTACTAATTCTGATAAGATTTTTTTAATATATTTATAAGTAAAGCCTATAAAAATAGTAATTATGCTACCCATTAGTGATGATGCTAAAATAGCACTAAAACCATAAGTATTTGCTACATTTATTGCAGTTGGAACAAAGGCAAAAGTTGTTCCCATAACGATTGGAAGATTTGCACCTATTTGGATATTTTTGTATTTGATTGGATAAAGTTGTAATAAAGTTACAATTCCTGAAGCAAGCATTGCTGATTGAATTAAGCTTATACTATCTTGCGTGGATATTACTGAGCTTGTGCTATTTATTACACCTATGATTATTAAAATGGGGGCTAAATTTCCTGCAAACATAGCAAGAACATGTTGCATTCCTAAAGGAAGTGCCACTAAAAATGGAGGTTTTCCTTCTAAATTGTAAATTAAGTTTTTATCTCTCATCACACACTTTCATTTTATAAAAGTCCGATTATACAAAAGCTTACTTAAAAGCGCCTTGATGATTATTAATAATATTAAAAGATAAGTAAAGTTAAATTCCTATTTCAAATTCCAAAAAAATCAAAGAATTTGGATTAGGAATTATTGATTGTTTAATTCGTGGCAATATTTTGGAGTTTTTTTAATACCGCTATACCAAACTATTTGACCTTTTTCACTCATTTTTGGAATATTTATAAAACCTACATTATTTAAACTTATACATATACTTGTATCTTTTGAAATTATATTTGAATTAGAAAGTCTTACTACATAATCTGAACTTTTTATTAAATTATATTTATTTAATTTACTTACATAAGAGCTAACGTAAAACTCGCCTAATTCATTTACCATCAGACGATTTGCTTTTCTTGTTTTGTTATTTACTTTATAAAAAATCTCGGCATTTTTTATATTAAAAGCCTTTGTAAGATTAGCTTTATTACTTAAAGCTTTATCATCAATACTAATTCCTGCAAATCTAGCTCCTATTAATTTAGAGTTATCAAATAAATCTTGCACTAATTCATCAGCATCAGGATTTGAAGTATTTGTGCCAATTTTATCGCTAAAAATACTATAACCTATTTCTTTATGATCGCATTTGTATTTATTATAAGATGTTTTTATATTTGCTACGCAATGAAAATAAATCTGAAAATATGAATTATCATAATTACTAAATCCATTATAAACATCATAATTTATCGCTAAATATTGCAAATAATATAAATCATTTAAAACACTTCTTGCTGCAAGCATTAGTGAGTTTGAATTAATTTTTGAGATTGCTATGCTAGAAAGTATCATTGATACAACTAGCACTAAAATAAGTTCAATTAAAGTAAAGCCACGCTTATTTGCACGCAGCTTTTTCAATCTCTATAAACCCTGTAAATTCTGCTACACTAATACAAACTTTTTCACTATTTTTTTTAAGTTCAATTTGAAAACCACTAGAAGCAGGATCATAGTTTAAAGGCTCTCCTAGTTCATTAAAAATAATATCGTTTTCAGGGTTTGCATAAATACTAGCCTTACTAGGAACAAATTTAGAAATTTCAACACCAAAGTTATTTAATAAATTTGCTCTTTTAACGCATTCTGGCTTACTATCATCACATATTAGTTTGCTTGAATCAATATAATCATTAACAATAATGTTTTTATGTGGTGTATTGATTATTTTATAAGACTTTAAATTTTTATTAAATCTTATTCTATAATACTCACCATGATAATTAGGCACACCATATAAATCATCTCCAAGAGCTAAAATCCTAACATATCTAATATCATTTGCTACACTTCTAGCGGCGTCAATTAATTCACCTGTATGAATTTTAGAAATCGCAACAGCACTAAGTATCGCACCAACAACCATAACAACTAATAATTCAATCATAGTAAAAGCTTTTTTCATACCTACATCCATTCTAAAACTTGAGCTAACTCATTAGCTACAAAGCATTTAATTCCTTTAAAATTACTTTTGTTTGGAATTATAGCATTTTTAAAACCTTGATTTTTTGCTTCATTAAGTCTAATATCTAGGCTAAAAACTTCGCAAATCCCACCATTTAAGCTAAGTTCTCCAATAAATACACTCTCATTGCTTAAAACTCTATTTTTAAAGCTTGATATTATAGCAGCTGCAACTGCTAAATCAGCAGCCGTTTCGCTAACCTTTATTCCGCCACTAATATTTATAAATACATCATATCTTGCAAGTGGGATTTCAAGCTTTCGCTCAAGTAAAGCAAGTATCATATCAAGGCGATTTTTATCAAATCCTGTTGCACTTCTTTTTGGATATGTGCTCTCACATACAAGCGCTTGAACCTCAAGTGTAATTGCACGGCTACCTTCTAAGATTATTGTTAATGCACTTCCTGCGTGATTTTTGCCTAAAAATCTAGTTTTAAGGTTATTTGCACTTATAAGACCACTTTCGCTCATTTGCCAAATGCCTATTTCGCTAGTACTTCCAAAACGATTTTTAAAGCCCCTTAATATTCTTAGCTCTTTACTCGCATCTCCTTCAAAATAAAGCACCACATCAACCATATGCTCAAGCACTCTAGGTCCTGCGATTGAGCCTTCTTTTGTAATATGACCTATTATAAATGTGCTTATGTTATTACTTTTGCTAAGTTTCATTAATTCAAATGTTAGCTCTCTTACTTGCGTGATTGAGCCTGCACACGAGCTTATATTTTCTGAATAAATCGTTTGAATACTATCAATAATTAAAACATCATAATTATTATTTAATAGTTCGTTTTTTATATTTTCAAAACAAAGCTCTGTGAGTAAAAATAAATCATCTTCATTAGCACTTAATCTATTTGCACGAAGTTTTATTTGGCTTTTGCTCTCTTCTGCACTTACATAAAGAACCTTTTTACCATTTTTAGCAAGATTTGCAGCGGTTTTTAAAAGTAAGGTTGATTTTCCAACTCCAGGAGAACCACCTAATAAAACTAATGAGCCTACAACAAGCCCGCCACCTAAAACCAAATCAAGCTCTTTATCATAGGTTGAAAATCTATCAATTTGCTCAACCAAAACTTCTTTTATGCTAATAGCTTTGTTTGTATTTGTTTTGCTAGTTTGTTTTAATACTTCTATTTGAGTTTCGTTTAATTCTAAATATGAATTAAATGCCCCACATTCAGGGCATTTTCCTAAATATCTAATTTGTTGATTGCCACAAGCTTGGCATTCATATAGGCTTGATTTTTTCTTAGCCATTTTTAAAAATTCCGTCTAAAAGAACCTTTAAATATTCATCTGCTTTAAAAGGAGCAATATCTGCTGCACCTTCTCCGTATCCAAAATATAAAATCGGAAGCTCTAATTCTCTTGCAATTGCAAATAATGAACCACCTTTGCTTGTACCATCAAGCTTTGTGATAATCACTCCATCAAGTTTTACTAAATCATTAAAAACTTTTGCTTGATTTATCCCGCTATTTCCTTGGGTTGCATCTAGGACTAAAATTTTTCTGTGTGGAGCGTTTTCATAAGCACGTGATGAAATTCTTATGATTTTTTCTAATTCATTTGCAAGATTTTTTTTGTTTTCTAATCTTCCTGCAGTATCTAAAATAACATTATCATAAGCTTTTGCAACACCTTTGCTAATGGTATCAAACGCAACTGCGCTTGGGTCATGCCCTTGTTTTGTGCTTACTATATCGCAATTATTCTTGCTAGCCCAAAGTTCAAGCTGCATAATAGCACCTGCTCTAAAAGTATCGCAAGCTCCTAATAAAACTTTTTTGCCTTGATTTTTATAAAAATTACTTAATTTTCCTATGGTTGTAGTCTTTCCTACTCCATTTACTCCTAAGATTAATTCTACAAATGGTTTGTCGCTAGAATTTGAATTCGGAATTTCATACATAAAATACGAGCTCATAACTCTATGCAAATCTTCTCTTTGCACTATCTCACTAGGCGGTAAATAATATAAAATCTCTTCAACAATTTCATAAGTAATATCAGCATTTACAAGCATTTCTTCTAATAAATCTTTGCTTATTTTTTCGTTTTTTGGTTTTACTTGATTTATTGCTTCAATTGTTTTTGCTAAGCCTTTTTTAAAAAAATCTAACATTATTTCAACACCTTTTGAATATCAATATCTAGCATTTCTTCATAAAATGCGCCTAAATAATTATTTATATTTTTTCCATTTTGATCAAATAAAGCAGTATATGGAATGCCGTTAATTTCGCCTAAAACCTTTAATAAAGTAAAATTATTATCACCCACTGCTATATCATAATTTATTTCATTATCTTTAATAAATTTAGCTATTTCTTCATCGCTTTTTTCTTCTAATAAAATACCTATAATTCTTACTCTATCTTTGTATTTTAAAGCTAGATTATTTAAATGTGGGATTTCAGCTTTACAAGGTGGACACCAAGTAGTGAAAAAATTAAATATTATAATCTTATCATTTGATGAAATTTCTATATCTTTATTATCTAAACTAATTCTTTTTATATCAAATAATTCATCACTATTATAGATTTTTAAAGGGAATTTAATTAGCTTATTAAACTCAGTTTTAGTAGTTTTAATTTCTTGGATTTCACTTTGTTCGCTTTCTACTTTTTTTTCTTCTTTTTTATCAAAACAAGCAGTAAAAAACAATAAAGCAACACCTAATAAGATAGCTTTCATTTTTGTTCCTTATGTAATATATTTAGAAATTTTTTAGGTTAGATTATGGATAAAAAGTTAATAAGAGAAAAATTTCATAAAGAAAATTACAAATTTTGCAAAAATTACGATAGTTTCAAAGCTATTTTAAAAATATTATCTAGCTATAAAACTAATAAGAAATTAAATATCTTGCTTTATATCTCAAAAGAAAAAGAAATAAACCTATATCAATATAAAAGATTTTTAGCAAAAAAATATAATTTATACATTCCAAAAATGCTAGAAGATAATACCCTAGCTTTTACTAAACTAAGATTTCCTTTAGTTTATAAAAAATTTAAAATCAAAGAGAGTTTAAGCAAAATAGAAAATATTAAAATAGATATTGCAATAATTCCTGTTTTAGGCATTGATAAAGATTTTAGAAGAATAGGTTTTGGCAAAGGATTTTATGACAAGACATTTTCTTTAATTTATTATGATTTATTAATTATTTTTATTCAAAATATAAAGTCTGTTACTAAAAACAAAATTTGTTTAAAGTCGGATATTCAAGGTGATTTTTATATCGCTAACGGAAAAATTATGAAAAGAAAAGAGAAGTTATGACATTAGTTGAAATTATATCGTTATTAGCGGTATTTATTTTAGGCGGAGCATTAGGAGTATTCATTGCAAAAAGAATAAATGAAGCTCATTTTAAAATTCACGAAGAACAAGCAAAAGCTAAAGCAAAAGTGATTGAATATGAAGCTGAAAAAATACTTCGCAATGCTGATAAAGTCCTAGAAAATGCCAAAGCAAGTGAAGGAAAAATTGAGTTAAGTTATAAAAAATCTTATGATGAAAAGGTTTTAGAACTTCAAAAAGAGCATGATAAAAAGATTTTAGAAGTAGAAAAAAAAGAGCAAATTTTAGCTATAAATGAGCAAAAATTAGAAGAATTTAAAGCAAATATCGTAAAAAGCGAACAAGCAGCAAACGAGCTTATGGAAGAAGCAAATCTTCTTAAAAAATCATGCGAAGCAAAAATGCAAGAGCTATTAAGTAGCATTGAAAATATTAGTGGTTTAACTCAAATTGAAGCAAGAGAATTAGTAATAAATCAAGCTAAAGAAGACGCAAGAGATGAAATAGCTCATATAGTAAGAAAATGCGAAGAAGAAGCAAAAGCTCAAGCAAAAGCAAAAGCTGGATATATCTTAGCACAAGCTACTACAAGATTTGCAGGAGAATACGCAAGTGAAAGATTAATAAGCGTAATAAATCTTAAAAGCGATGATTTAAAAGGAAGAATTATCGGTAAAGAAGGAAGAAACATAAAAACTCTTGAAATGGTTTTAGGAGTTGATGTAATCATTGATGATACTCCAAATGCCATAATCATAAGCTCATTTAATGTTTTACGCCGTGCAATAGCTAAAAAGGTGATTGATTTACTTATTGAAGATGGCAGAATTCAGCCTGCTAGAATTGAAGAACTTCATGAAAGAGTTTCAAAAGAATTTGAAGAAGAAATGTTTAATGAAGGTCAAAATATCATAATGGATTTAGGGCTTACAAAAATGGCTCCTGAATTAGTAAAATTAATCGGTCGTCTAAAATATCGTGCAAGTTATGGACAAAATGCCCTAGCACATAGTTTAGAAGTTGCTCACCTTGCAGGAATTATCGCAGCTGAGTGCGGTGGAAATACAAGACTTGCAAGAAGGGCTGGAATTTTACATGATATAGGCAAGGCTTTAACTCATGAATATGAAGGAAGCCATGTTGATTTAGGCGCTATGGTTTGCGAAAGACACAAAGAACACCCTGTTGTTTTAAATGCTATTTTTGCTCATCATGGACATGAAGATGCTTTAAGCATTGAGGCTGCTGCAGTTTGCACTGCTGATGTTTTAAGTGCAGCAAGACCAGGTGCTAGAAGAGAAGTTTTAGAAGCATTTTTAAAGCGTGTTAGTGAGCTTGAAGCAATTGCTAAACAGCATTCACAAGTTAAAAAAGCTTATGCGATAAATGCAGGTCGTGAAATTAGAGTTATAGTAAATGCTAAGCTTATTAATGATGATGAAAGTGTTCTATTAGCAAAAGAAATAGCTAGTGAAATTACTAATAGTATGCAATTTCCTGGCGAAATTAAAGTAAATGTTATCCGTGAAACTAGAGCTGTGGAGCTAGCTAAGTAATGCAAGAATTTATAGATAAGTTTGTTCAGTACGGATACATTTTAGTTTTTTTATACTCTTTAGGCGGCGGTATGTTAGCACTGCTTGCCTTAGGAGTTTTTGCAAGTGCTTATAATGTAAATCCTTATATTAGTATTTTGGTAGCTTTTTTAGGGAATTTCTTAGGTTCAAGTGCTTTATTTTATTTTACAAGAACAAGCAAAAAAGACTTTCAAAAACATCTTGTTAAACATAGGCGAAAATTAGCTCTTTTGGTAGTTTTATTTAGAAAAAATGGCTTTATTTTCACCTTTGTTTGCAAGTTTATTTATGGGCTTAAAACTTTAGGGCCAATTGCTGCTGAGATTTCAAAACTAAGCTTTGTAAAGTTTAGTGTTTATAATCTAATTTCGTGCATAATATGGGCTATTGCTGTGTTTTATGTAGCTTATTTTTTAGGAGAGAGTTTAGGACAATTTTTTGATGAATATTCTTCTTATATGCCTATTGTTTTACTAATTTTATTAGTAATAATTTTTATATATTTTAAGATAAAAGCTAAGAAATGAAAACTAATAAATTATTTAAAATTAGGTTTTTTCTAAGAAAAATTATTCATTTTAAAAATCACAAATTCCTAAATCAAATTCTAGCAGACAACGAAGCTTTAAAAGATAAGTTTAACATATCACCAAAATATTATAATGATATGCTTTGTAAAAAATATGGTTCTACAAGTTTTTCTTTTGCTTATTCAAATGCTTGTTTTAAAAGAGATTTAGACATAATTACTAATAAATATAAAAATATTCTTGTTAATGATGAGATTTTATTTAATCAAGATGATTTAAAAATCACACTTAGCTCAAATCCAAAAGTAATTAGTGAAGGTATTTTTACATTGCATTTATTTTATAAAAATGCTTTGCTTTATTCTTTAAGCTTTGTTTTATTAGAAGATGCTTTACTTATTAGTGCAATGCAAGGAGCATTTAGTGCAAAAGATGAGATAAAGGATTTTACAAAGGCATTTTTTGGCTTAAGACCGATTAATTTTATTATATATTGTGCTTTTATCTTTGCTAATTCAATAGGTTTTAATAAGGTTTGTGGCATTAAAGATAAATATTTGGTCTCAAGATTTAAAAGAAATAGAAAAAGAGATGGAAGAGTTTTTGTAATTCCAAATTATGATGAAATTTGGCAAGAAAATACAGATATTATTAATACTCATCATTCATTTTATGAGCTTAGTTATATTAAAAAGGATTTAGAAGAAATTCCATCAAAAAAACGTTCAATGTATAAAAAACGCTACGAATTTTTAAAATCAGTAGTTTTGTAAGCAATAATTATTCCTATATTGTTAAAATACAAATATGAGAGTAGATAAATTTTTAAACGCAGTAAATATTACAAAACGCCGTTCAATTTCACTTGATATGTGTAAAAACGGCGTTATTTATATAAATGGCAATGTTTCTAAGCCTAGTAAAGAAGTAAAAGTTGGCGATATTATAAGTCTTAATTTATTAAACGAGCAAATTAAATATAAAGTTCTAGCCTTGCCAACGACTAAAAACGTAGCTAAGGCAAAATCGCATGAATATGTGGAAAAAATAGATGAAAATTGATGCAAGTTTAAATGAATTAGATTTAGTTGTAAATGAATTTAATAAAAGCGGTATTTATTTATTACAAGGCAATTTAGCTAGTGGAAAAACAACCTTAGTAAATGCAATTGCAAAGAAATTTCTAAATAAATTCGCATCATCTCCAACATTTAGCGTAATGAATACATACACTGATAACTTAAATTACATATATCATTATGATATTTATCAAAAAGGAACAAAGGCTTTTATTGAAAATGGACTTTATGAAAACCTTTTTAATGATGGGCTGCATTTGATTGAATGGGCTGATGATGATTTTATAAAGATTTTAGAACAATTTAGCTTAGCTTATAAGATTGTTAAAATTACTCCTAGCGATAAAGGAAGACTTTATGAGTTTAGTTGAATTAAAAGCACTTGGTTTAAAAAAGAGTATTAAAAACACAGAAATTATCAAAAATGTAGATATGAGTATGAATAATTCTCAAATCGTTGGTCTTTTTGGCTCAAATGGTGCAGGAAAAACAACTACATTTTATATGATTTGTGGACTTATAAGTCCTAGTGAGGGAAATATTTTTTTAAATGATTTAGATATTACAAATGAGCCACTTCATAAACGTGCAATGCTAGGCATTGGGTATTTACCACAAGATTCTAGCGTTTTAAAGGATTTAAGCGTTTGGGATAATATGCAAATTGCAGCAGAACTTAAGGGGCTTAAAGATATAAATGAATTAATAGAAGAAAAATTAAATCTTTTAAAGATTTATGATAGAAAAGACCGCCTTGCAAAAAGTCTTAGTGGTGGAGAGCGTCGTCGCCTTGAAATCGCTAGAGCTTTAGTTTTAGAGCCTAAGTTTTTATTGCTTGATGAGCCATTTGCAGGGGTTGATCCAAAAAGTATAAATGATGTTCAAGGCATTATAAAAGACTTAAAAGAGTTAAATATCGGAGTCTTAATAACAGATCATAATGTTCGAGAAACTCTTAAAATATGCGATAAAGCTTATGTGCTAGATAGCGGAAGCATACTTGCAAGTGGTAGTGCTAAAGAAATAGCAAATAACGAAATAGTTCAAAACAAATACCTAGGTAAAAACTTTTCTTTATAATGTTAAAAGTTCGCCAACAAACTAGCATAAAGCCTAAATTATCACAAACTCTAAGAAGTTGGCTACCATTACTTCAAGCTAGTAGTGAAGACTTAGAAGAAGAAATAAATAATTTAGTAAAAGATAATCCTTGTGTAAAATTAAGCTCACCAAAAGAAAGCAAAAGCACAAAAACTACAAAACAAGTAAAACAGCTTTATTCTAAAGGCGGTGGCTTAATAGAAGAATTAAATATCGCTAAAAAAAGCCTTTATGATGATTTAGAACTTCAAATAAACAAAACGCTATTTCCAACTCTAAAATCACAAAATATAGCAAAAATTATAATATCTTGCTTAGATGAGTTTGGTTATTTTGTCTATGATGAAGATTTATGTAAAAACTATTCTAAAGAAGATATAGAAAAGGTTAGAAAAAGGTTTTGCTATCTTGAGCCTTTAGGTGTAGGGGCTATTAATTATCAAGAAGCTTTGGAGTTTTGTTTGCTTAATACAAATATAGAAAATGAGCTGTTTTCTTTATGTATAAAACTCATAAATAATTTAGATAATTTAAATAAATTTACAAAAAACCCACTTTATAAAGACGCTATAAAAATCATAAAAAGCTTTAATTTACCGCCTTTTGTTGATGATTTTGAAGATAGTTTAGAAATCATTCCTGATATTTATATTCTTACAAATAACAATGAATTAGAAATAATAATAAATGATGAGTATTATCCAAAAATTGAAATTAGCGAAGATAGTGAGCTAAAAGAACAGATGAAAAATGCAAGAAATCTAGTAGATGCACTAGAAATGAGAAAGGCTACTCTTAAAAAACTTGCACTCATGATAGTAGAATATCAATACGATTATTTTTTTGGCGGATCTATAAAGCCACTTAAAATGCAAGATATTGCAAGTGAACTTGATAGAAATACAAGCACAATTAGCCGTGCAATAGCTAATAAATATATAAGCTCAAATCGTGGAACAATAGCTATAAAAGAATTTTTTACAACTGATTTAAACGATGGCACAAGCAATAAAACTATAAAGGACTTTGTAAGTGAGCTAATTAAAAACGAAAATCATGAAAAACCTTTAAGTGATCAAATCATTTTAGAAAAAATTGAAAAAGAATTTAATGTAAAAATCGTAAGAAGAACAATCACAAAATATAGAAAATTATTAAATATTCCAAGCTCAAGTGAGAGAAAGAAATTATATTCATTAAGGTAGAAAAATGACTTATTTAGATATTAAAGAAAAATATAAAGATGTAAGAATAATAGCAGTTAGCAAATACACAACAGATGAAAAAATAATGGCTTTGCATAAATTAGGGCAAATTGAATTTGGCGAAAACAAAGTGCAGGATTTAGTTAGAAAAAAAGCTGAACTAAGTGAAACGATAAAGTGGCATTTCATAGGAAATTTACAAAAAAACAAAGTAAATCATCTAATTAAAGCTAAGCCTGTTATGTGGCAAAGTTGTGTAAGTTTTGAAATGGCAAAATATGTTGATACTAGGCTTGATTATGAACTTCCTACCTTGCTTGAAATAAATGTAGCTAATGAAGATAGCAAAGCCGGTATTAATCCATCAAAAGCTATTGAAGAATATTTAGCAATTAAGCAAAATTGTAAATTTATTAAACCAGTAGGTGTTATGTGTATAGGTGCAATGAGTGATGAATTAAGTGAAATTATCAAGAGTTTTGAGTTATGTTATAAGATTTTTGATGAGCTTAAAAAAGATGGGGCTAAGATTTGTTCTATGGGAATGAGTAGCGATTATGAAATTGCTATTAAAAGTGGGGCAAATATGATAAGACTTGGAAGTATTTTATTTAATTAAAATCTAAAGCTATTTATTAATTTAATCCTTGATTATTTTAGATTTAAAAGGGTTAAGAATTTGAATTCGGATTTTGAATTATAAAAAATCAAATTCCTATTTCAAATTCCTTTGAAAAATTACTAATTTTTACCTTAATTTAGCTTAGTTTTGTTTAATAATTTTGTTAATTCCCCTGCTTTTGTAGGATTCATTTTAGCTAGTATTGATGAGATTTTTTTAGCTTCAAGATTTAAAAAAATCTTTATAATTTCATCTTCTTCCATTGTTTCAAATATCGCAGCAGCTGCAGCATCTTTCATCTTTGAATAAGCGTTTGCAACTTTACTTGATTTGTTTTCAAATATTTCAGCTCTTAGCTTTCTAATTTCAGCTAGAATTTTTGCATTATTGTTTCTAATTTCATCAATTTTTGCTTCTTCTGCTTTCATTTCTTCTAAGATGGCTTTATTTTTTTCTTCTTTTTCTTTTTGCACTGCTAAAAACGCAGCTTTATAGCTTTCTAATGCTTGTTTTGCTTCGTCTAATTCTTCTATTTTTCTATCTATTTGAGTTTGTTTGCTAGCAAAATAAGCACTGCAATCTTGCGCAAAAGTAATACAAGTAAATCCTAAAAGAAGTAAGAGTTTTTTCAATTTTTTTCCTTTTTTAACATAGTTAATAAAATACCTAACATTATTAAAGCAAATCCTATTATTTGAAGAGTTAATAAGCTAGTTTTAAGCCATAAATAGCCAATAATTGCAGCAGCTAGTGGCTCGTTTGATGAGATTATGCTAGCTTTTGCTGCTCCGATTTTTTGAAGACCTGTCATAAAAAATCCAAAAGCCATAGCAGTTCCAACCACTATCACACCTGCTAAAGCTAAAAATAATTCTAAATCAAAATGAAAGCTAAATTGCCAAATCTTATTATAAATACAAAAACAAATTCCAGCAATTAACATAGCAAGCCCTAAGACAGGTAAAGGATTATAAATATCATTTAATTTTCTTGGTAAAAGTGCATAACAAACAGCACCGATTGATGATAAAAAGCAAATAATTAAAGCCTTGGTTGAAATTACTAATTTCGTAAAATCTCCATTAGTTGATAATAAAATTGCTCCTAGAAAAACGCAAATTAAAGCAATTATTTCAAAAATATCAGGAAATCTTTTTTGCTCTATGCAAACAATTAAAATAATAAAAATAGGGGCTGTATATTGAATAACGGTTGCAATTGCAGCATTGCTTAATTCTATACCATAAAAATAAGTATATTGACACATCAAAATCCCAAAAAATGCAAAAACTAAAAGTTTTAATAAATGGTGCTTGAATATATTTAGATTTATTTTTATTGCTCTTACTTTACAAAATAAAAGCATTATAATACCTGCAAAAAACAGCCTTAAAGATACTAAAATATCAGCGTTTAAACCTTTTTTTAAAAATATAAATTCACCACAAACACCGCTAAAACCCCAGCAAATGCCGCCTAAAAATACTAATAAGGTTCCGTATTTTTGCTCGTTCATACCAAGGCTTTATCTTTAGCTAATTTTAAAGCTTTTAAAAACTGCTCTATTTCATTAATATTGCCAACGCTAATTCTATTTAGCAATGGATAGTTTGCAATTTTTCTTCCTACTTTAATCCCAAGTTCAAGCATAAAATCTGAATATTTTTCATCTTTTATCTCGTGCAAAATAAAATTAACATTAGATTTAAAATATTTAATATCTAATTCATTAAAAGCATTTTCTAAAATAGCTTTATTTTGTAATGTTAGTTTTCTTGAAGTATTTATAAAATCATCGTTTTTTAAAACTTCTAAAGCACAATATAAAGCATAATAATTGATATTATCAATCAAAATAAACTTATCAATATATTGTAGTAATTCTTCACAAGCAATACCATAACCTATCCTAAGACCTGCTAAAGCATAGATTTTTGAAAATGTTCTTGTAATAATTATATTTTTAAAATATGCCTTTTTAATACTTTTAAAATTAACGTTATATTCTGCATAGGCTTCATCTAAAATCATATAAGTATTACCCACGCATAATTTAGTTAAATAATCTAAATCATCTTGACTTAGTTCATTAGCACTTGGGTTGTTTGGATTTGTAATATAAATTAGGTTTATAAAACCTTCATTAGGAATGATTTTTTTAACATCTAAAACAAGCTCGTTAATATAAGTAATTTTGATTTTTAAAGCCTTTGCAATGCTTAAAATTAAATCAAAAGTAGGTATAGGAACTATTAAATTAAGTTCTTTTTTCTGCTCTTTAGCTAAAAAATTAAGCGCTATAAAAGTTCTATAAATAACATCACTAGAGCCACAGCCTAAAGTTATGTTATTTGATGATACATTGTGTATTTTTGCTAATTCGTTTTTTAATAAATATTCATTATCGCAAGGATATTTGCAAATTAAATTATGATTTAGTGTGTTAAATTCATGGCTTAATAAGGTGTTTTCGTTATTTGATAAATCAATCATAATATTCCTTTAGTTTATTTTCATAATATAGCACTTTTTCTGGTGATTTTTCTATTATATTATCTTTAAACTTATAACCATTTTTATAAAAATTAATCAAATTATTACAAGCATTAATGCTTTTATATTCACATGCTAAATCATAATATTTAAGAGCTTTTTTAACATCTTTTTTTAGTTCAAAACCTTCAAAAAACATAGAAGCTAAAAGCTCACAAGAATTGGCATCTTTTTTAAGGCAATTATTTTTTAATGTTTTTGCATTATTAAAAATCAAGTTTTGCATTTTTTTAGTATCTTCTTCACTTAATAACTTATCACTATGAAGCTTTGCTTTATCATTTACATTTGCAACTATTATTTCATTACTACACGCACTAAAAATTAAAGCTATAAATAAAATAAATCTCATATATTTTCCTTATTTAAATATCTTGCAAGTTTCATTGCACTTGCAAAAGCAAAATGTATATTAAATCCACCTAAAATCCCTGCTACATTAATACATTCTCCTATGAAGAATAAATTTTTATGTTTTATACTCTCATAATTTTCGTTTAAAGCTTGTAAATTAATTCCACCTTTACAAACTTCTGCTTTATTAAAACCTAGATTTCCAGCAGGCGCAAACTCGTATGAATATAATCTATTTATTATATTTTTTGCATCATCTTTATATTTATTCATCGCTAAATCTTCTAAATTATTTGCTTTTAAATATTCTTTTATGAAAGCTTTTGGCAATGGTAAATGTGTGCTAGCTTGTTTGTTTTCTTTATAATTTATCTTAAAATCATTCAAAAAATTAATTTTAATCTTGCCTTTATTCCAAAACAACGAAGCAGATAATACAACAGGGCCACTAATGCCTTTATGAGTAAATAATAATGAGCCTTTAAATCTATCATCAATCACAACATCGGTGCTAATTCCACTAAGATTTTTCATAAAAAACTCATCTTTTTGTAAGGTAAAAGGAACTAAAGCAGGAGCAAAATCGCAAAATCCTATTTCAAATTCTTTAGCAATTTGCAAAGCTATATCACTTACTCCTAATTCTGCATAAGAAATTGCTCCAGTTGCAATAATTAATTTTTTCGTTAAAAACTCACCTTTATTTGTGTGTAATTTAAAGCATTCTTGTGATTTTTCAACTTTTAAGACTTTTGTATTTAGAATGATTTTAGATTTATTTTCTCTTAATAATTTATCTAAAATCATTTTTGAATTTGGTGCGAAAAATTGTTTATTTCTTATTTTTACGAATTTAATTTCTTGAAAAAAAGTTAAATTATCTTTATAGCTAAACTCATTTAAAGTATTTTCTAATTTCTCATAATCATCACACAAATAAGAGTTTGTGTTAATATTTTCATTAGTTACATTACACTTACCACCACCGCTAATTAAAAGCTTTTTAGCAACTTTTTCATTTTGTTCAATAATAAGCGCATTTTGCTTTAAATTAGCAGCTAAAAATAATCCGGCTGCACCAGCTCCTAAAATAATTATTTCGTGTTTAATGGTATTTCCTTTTAATTAGTTTTTTTACAAATTGAAGCTGTTTTAAAAACCATATAAAAACCATTCATACCTATACCTAATTTAGCATTATCGTTTGTATAAGTATAAGAATTTCTTTTAGTAGCTGAAATCTCTAATAAAGTCATTCTCAAAACACCTTTTATGAAGTTTTTATCTAATACTATTTCTTCTTTTTCTAATATTATTTGCATACAAGCTATTGCAGTTGAAATAACCTTTACAGCTAGTGTTCTATTTACAAAATAAGTATGCTCAGTAAGTAAGTAGCCATACCAAGAAAGAACTTTATAAGGGCAAGTATCTTCAATGGCGATATTGTGCTTTTTAGCATAATTTATGTAATGTTCTATAACTTTATCAGCTAAATTCTTTGAAAGCTCACTTGCAAAAATAATATCGGTATAATGTTTATCGTTGTTTTGAACATAACTTTCATAAAATGTAGTTTTAAAAAATTCCATTAAAGAATAAATCTTTTTAATATCAAAATTTTTTATATTTTGAAAATTATCAATAGCCATATCTATCCTTTTTATATATTAGCAGGTTCGTTTGAAAATCCGTTTGATAACTCTAAAGCTAATTTACTAGCTTTTTTAGCTTCTTTTTTCATAACTTCTTTATCTTCTAAGCTTTTAACAAACAAAGCACTTTTGCTTTCTTTTTTCTCTTCTTCTTCGTTTAAATCTCCGTTTAAGATTTCTTCTAAAGTTTCGTATTTCATTATTACTCCATTCATAAAAAATTACATTATACTTGAAATTATTAATTTATGTTTTTTATAAAATTTACAAAAAAGGAGAAAAATTGAAGATTATAATTGCTAGTTCAAACAAAGGAAAATTAAAGGAATTTCAAGATTTATTAAAAGGTCATGAAATATATTTAGCAAGTGATTTTGTAAAAGAATTTGATCCTATTGAAAATGGAAATAGTTTTAAGCAAAATGCAAAAATAAAAGCAAAAGCTTTATGGCAAGCTTTAGAGAATAAAGAAGATTATTGTGTAATTGCTGATGATAGTGGGCTTTGTGTTGAAGCTCTAGATAATCTTCCAGGCATTTATTCTGCTAGATTTGGTGATGATTTTGAAGGCGAGTTTGCAAATAAAGATGCTAAAAATAGAGCGAAATTAAAAAACGAACTTATAAAATTAGGGATAGATTTTAGTAAAGCAAGTTTTGTTTGTGTGCTTTGTTTTATATCTAAAGACAAAATGGAATTTGCAAAAGGGACTTGCGATGGCACTATTATTTTAAATGAAGTTGGCGAAAATGGATTTGGCTATGATAGTATGTTTATACCTTTTGGTCTTGATAAAAGTTTTGCTGAGCTAAATCAAGATGAAAAAAATAAAATAAGCCATAGATTTAAAGCTTTAGAAGAATTAAAAAAGATTTTTGATTAAATGGTGACCCCGATTGGACTTGAACCAACGACTTTTACCATGTCAAGGTAACACTCTACCACTGAGTTACGGGGTCAAATTATTAGGATTTTAACAAATCTTTATAAATATATTATTTTTTCTTGACATTTTTAAAAAAATAATATATAATGCGGTCTTTCTTATTTAACGGTTCGGGGCGTAGCGCAGTCTGGTTAGCGCACTTGGTTTGGGACCAAGGGGCCGAAGGTTCGAATCCTTTCGCCCCGACCACTTCTTTTTTTTATTTCAATGGTGAGTGTAGCTCAGTCGGTTAGAGCATCAGATTGTGGTCCTGAGGGTCGTGGGTTCGATTCCCATCACTCACCCCACTTTTGTAAAATCAAATTATAATTATTATTTTGCGTTAGTAGCTCAATGGATAGAGCAACAGACTTCGGATCTGTAGGTTGTGGGTTCGACTCCTACCTAGCGTACCACCTAAAAATATAAAAATTATTAACTCATTTATGGTTTTATTAAGCTTTATTTCATTTTATTTTGTCATATTATTTTTCACTTTACAAGTTGATATTATTTACTAGAAGTAAGCTTTAAAAAACTTTGCCTACTTATATAACAAGCTCTTTCTTTCATACAATCATTTTTAAAATACTTTTGTTTGATTGAGTTTTTTGTATTGTTATTTATTTTGTTAATTCATCTAGTGAATATATTATAAATATTCTTATAAAACTAAATAGCATAATACCTTTTATTACAAATAACAAAAGGTATTAAAGAATTTGAAATAGGAATTAAAATAGAAAATCTAAATTAATTCCTTTTAAATCAAAGTCCTTATGAAAATCATTTGGCATAGGGGTTTTAATATCGTAATCAAATATTTTAGTTCTAGCACAATGCAGCATAAGTCTTGAGCTAATTATTTTACTATATTTAACATCACCTAAAATGCCTAAACCAACGCTATTTAAATGCACTCTTATTTGGTGAGTTCTACCTGTTGCGATTTGAACTTTTAATAAAGTTTTTTTACCTTCAATTATTAGTGGCTCTAATCTAGTATAAGCGTATTTTGCATTTTCGCTATTACTTATTTTACTAAAAGCACTTTTGCCTTTTATTGTAAGTATTGGTTCATCAATTTCCATTCCTTCGCTTACGATTTTATTCGTAATTGCAAGGTAGAGTTTTTGAACTTTTTCTTTTTTATACTCATTTTTAGCAGCTTTTAAAAACTCTTCATTTTTTGCAAAAAGCACAATTCCGCTTGTATCTTTATCAAGCCTATTTAAAAGCGTGTAATTATTCTTAATATGTTCGCTTGCAATTCCTATTGGCTTATTTATTGCTAATAGATTTTCATCTTCAAACAATACACTAAGCTCTGGCTTTGCAAGTTTAAAAATCGTATTAACAGGCATAAGCCCCCTTGCGATTTCTAATCTTTTTCCACCATGCATTACTAAACCTAAATCTATTAATTCCTTAGCAGCAGAATTTGAAATACCTTCTTGGATTGCTAATAATTTATAAGCTTTATCTTGTTTCATTCATTGTCCTATCTAAAATTTCACACAAATTATCAAATGTGTAAGCTTCTTTGATTTTAGCATTTTTTATATTACTAAAATCTATTTCATCACTAATTACAACATTATCAATACATTTTAACATAGCTATTTGAGAATATATAAATTTTCCTGCCGTAATCTTGCAAAAAAAATGTGCCGGTTCAGCGAAATTATGCCCACCCACATCCACATAAGAGCCGCCTAAAATTACATAATCACTAATAGCATAAAAATTAATAAGTTCTCCTAAAGTATCAAGCAAAAATACATTTTTATCTAAATACCCATTAAAATCATCGCTGTATTTATTAAAATCCATATTCAAATTCTTTAATAAATTAGCAACTTCGCCAAATCTTTCAGGATGTCTTGGAGCTATTATTAAGCATTTATCTTTTAAAAAATTAAAATCTAATTTATTTAAAATAAGTTCTTCTTCTTTTTCATGTGTGCTTGCGATTAATACAATCTCTTTATTTTTATTTAGCACTTTTGTAACATTAGGCTTATTTGTTATTTTAATATTTGTAAAAACTTCTATATTTTTTGCACTAAATTGCTCTAAACGCTCTTTATCTTCAATGCTTTGAGCCAAAATAAAATCAAAATTACTAAAAATATTTTCATAGTATTTTTTAAATTTATAATAATTTTTAAAACTTTTTTCCTTCATTCTAGCATTAAGCAAGATTGTTTTTGCGTTATGATTTTTATATATTTTCAATAAATTAAGCCATAGTTCTGCTTCAAATACAACCAAACTTTTAGCCGGTTTTAACCAAAAAAATAAAAACAATTCATAAGGTAATAAAAAAGCATTATCATCTAATTCTTTAGCTTTTAATAAGCCTGTCTTGCTTGAGCAAGTTAGCAAAACACTAAAGCCTTTATTTTTATAATATCTAATCAAATCACTAAGTGCAACAGCTTCTCCGTAACTTGCAAAGTGAAAATGAATATCTGCTCTTTTATGCTGTTTAAATGGTAAAAATTTTTGATAAAGTTTAGAGTATTTAGCCTTAAAACTAAGAGGAATTAAGGCTAATAAAAAAAATGGATAAAGTAAAATTAAAATTAATATATATAAAAAATACATTTTTTAATTTTAATCATTACTCTTCTATATAAAGAATTCTTCCACAATGTGGGCAGTTATTAATCTCATCTCCTTTTAATACTGCACTATAAGTTTTGCTATTTAATTGCATAAAGCAACCATAACAAGCTTGTTTTTTAACAGGCACTACTGCTGTATTTTTAGCCCATTTTCTAATTTTTTCATAAAATCCGAAAACTTTATTATCAATTTCGTTAGCTAATTTATCTTTTCTTACATAAATTTCTTTTCTTTTTTCTTCAATTGCGTCAAGTGCTGATTTTTGACTAGCAATTGCTAAAGTTAAATCATCATTTAGTTTAGTTATTTCTTTTTGATTTTCTTTGATTTCATCTTTTTTAACTTCAATATTTTTTTCTATTTTAGTTATTTCATCATTTGCAGCTTCTAATTGCTCTCTTGCGATTTCTTCTTCTAATTTTAAAGCATTTGCTTCTTTTTCTGTTTTTACTAAAGCAATTTTTTTAGCTGTATCGTTTATTTTTGTAGTAAATTGAGCTATGTGATTATCTACTTTTATTTTATCTTCGTTTAATTCTTTTATACTTTCTTCTAATTTTATGTTTTTATTCTCTAAGCTTTTAATTTTGTCTTCTAAATGATTTGCTTCTTTTTTAGCACTTTCAATTTGTGGTAAAAAACTATCAATTTCTTTGTCTAATTTAGAAAGCTCTACTAATTGTGATAAGTGTTTATTCATAGTATGTCCTTAATACTCTAAAAATGGATTTTTTGAAGAGCTGATTATAATCTCTATCGGTAATTTTTGCAAACAAGATGCTAAAGAATTAGCAAAACAAACTTCGCTTTCATAATGCTTAATATCAATCAAACTTACACCATTTTCACTAAGTGCTAAAGCATCATGATACTTAATATCTCCTGTTAAAAAAATACTACTTTTCAACTCACTTGCTAAAGAAATTCCTGAACCTGTGCATACTCCCATTAATTTACTTTCTTTTAAATCTTTTGCTAGTGAAATTGATATTTTTTTAAGTTTTAATCTTTCTTTTAAAAAATCAGCAAGAGCGAAAATATCCTTAAAATTATTTTCTATATAGGCAATAAATCCATTTTTTTCTACTATATTTTGTCCTAAAATATTTTCACAAAAATAAGCATTTAAATGTGATAAATCATAGTTCGTATGCATAGAAATTAAAGCACAATTTTTCTTTATTAATTCTTTTAAAATACTTCCTGCATAATCATTTTTAATACTCTTTAAACCTTTAAAAATTAGTGGATGATGAGTGATTATTAAAGAATTTGGCAAAAATGATTTTACTTGATTTAAATCTAAATCAAGGCTTAAATATATCCTTTCACATAAATCATCATTGCTAAGCAATAAACCGCTATTATCCCAATTCTCTTGCATTTCAAAAGGACTAATCTCATTTAAAAAATTATAAATTTCACCAACTCTCATAAAAACTCCTTATATAAAACCACTCCCCAGCAAAGAATGGCAATTAAAATGGTAAAAAACACACCAGCAGAGCCTAAATCTTTAGCATCTTTTGCAAGCTTGTGGTATTTATTTGTAGCCAAATCAACAACGCTTTCAATCGCCGTATTAAAGCACTCAGCCGCAAATACAAACAAAATTACAGCTATTAAAAAAGCTTTTTCATAAAGAGAAAAAGGATAAATCAAAGCAAATAAAATAAAGCAAATTCCTATTACAAATTCTATAATAAATGCACTCTCGCTTAAGGCTCTTTTAATACCTGCTAGAGCGTAGCTTGCGTTTTTAAAAAAAGAATAATTTTTCTTCATAACAACTCCTAAAAATTGATTATAAGAAAAATTATTAATAAAAAAGTTTTTGTAAATTATCTCTTCAAGCCATTTACAATTGAAAGCATTTCATCACTTGTTGTGATTGCTTTTGAGTTTGCTTCATAGGCTCTTTGACCTGTGATTAGGTCTGTCATTTCTTCAACTAATTGAACGTTACTCATTTCAACAAAGTTTTGCTTAATTTGACCAAAACCATTTGTTCCGCCAATTCCAACAACCACACCACCACTTGCACTTGTTTCTAAAAAGTTATTATCTCCTAAAGCATGTAAGCCACTTGGATTTATAAAGTTTGCAAGCTCAATTTGACCTAATTGCACGGCTTCAGGATTTCCTGCTTGAATAACGCTTACAACACCATCGGTTCCAATACCAATAGAAATAGCATCTTCAGGAACGGTAATTTCAGGAATTAATCTATATCCATCACTATTTACAATAGTTCCTTCACTATCTAATTTAAACGCTCCGTTTCTAGTATAAGCAGTTGTGCCATCAGGAAGTTGCACTTGAAAAAAGCCATTTCCTGCAATTACAACATCTAATTGATTGCCAGTTTCTTTAAAATATCCTTGTGTAAATTGCTTAGTAATTGCTGTTGGGCGAACTCCAAGACCTACTTCAATACCTGTTGGACTTTGCGTCGTTGTGCTTGTGCTTGTGCCTGCGTATTCCATTACTTGATACATTAAATCAGCAAATTCTGCCCTATTTTTCTTATATCCCATTGTATTTACGTTTGCAATATTGTGAGATGTTGTATCAATTTGCGTTTGCTGCGCTATCATTCCTGTTGCTGCTGTATATAAAGATCTAAGCATTTTTACTCCTATTTAACATTTGCTAATTTATTTATTGCGTCGTTATTTAGCTCATCCATGTGGCTTGTCATTACTTTTTGATACATTTCAACTAAGCGATGAGTTTCAATAAGTCCTACCATTTCATTTACTGCATTTACATTACTCATTTCTAAAAATCCACTCGCAAGTGCATTTGAACCCTCAAAATCTTGCATTTTAGTTAAATCATCAAGCCTATAAAGATTATCTCCGATTTTTTCTAAATCTCTTGTATCATCCATTCTAGCTACGAAAATTCTATTTGCTACTTCGCCATCTAAATAGATATTTCCATCTCTATCAATAGTAAGCCTTTGTCCATCTCCTACTTGAATGCCATCATTTACAGGGTCATTAAAATAATTTGAACTAAGTAATCTTTCTCCATCTTTTGTAACGACAAAGCCTTCTTCATCTAAACTAAAAGCTCCATTTTTTGTAAATTTTACTTGTCCATCTGCTGAGCGAACCATAAAAAAACAATCGCTTCTTTTAATCGCTATATCTAAAGGATTATTAGTAGGACGAATTGCTCCTACACTGAAATCAGTATATTCAATATCAATATTAGGAACTCTGTTTATTGTTTGATTTATGTATTTTGCAGCTTGCCTTGTATTATCATCTATTGGCATATTTTGCATTTCTTCATCATAAAGTCTTTTAAAATCAGCTATTACTACATTATCTTTTTTAAATCCTGCAGTATTAACATTCGCTAAATTATTTGATATCACATTTAAGCGATTTAGCTGAGTTACCATTGCTCCTGTTGCTTGATAAAATCCGTTTTGCATTCTAATCCTTAAGTAATTTTCAATAAAATAGCAAAAATCGTTCCAAAGGAGAGTTATGAAAAAAATATTTTTATCAATTTTAATCGCAAGTAATTTATATCCTTGCACAGGCATTAGTATTAAAAGCAATGAAAATGCTTATTTACAAGCAAGAACAATAGAATATGGAGAAAGCAATCTAAACTCAAAATTAATAATAGTTCCTAAAAACCATTCTTTTAATTCGCTTTTACCAAATACAAAAGAAACAGGAATTAGTTGGAAAAGTAAATATAATTTCGTAGGAATTAGTGTTATTAATGAAAGATTTATAGCTGAAGGTTTAAACGAAGCTGGGCTTAATGCGGGATTTTTTTATTTTCCAAATTATGGAAGCTTAGAAAAATATAATAAAAAATATAAATCAAAAAGCTTAGTGGATTTGCAACTTGTAAGCTATATTTTAAGCAATTTTAAAAGCGTAGAAGAAGTAAAACAAAACATTAAAAACCTAAAAATAGTAAATATTGCTTACGATAAAGATAACAACGCTTTACCGACAGCACATTTTAGAGTAGCTGATAGCACTGGAGCTAATATTGTTATTGAAATCATAGAAAATGGCAAAATTATGATTTATGAGAATAAAGTAGGAGTTATTACTAATTCTCCTGATTATCCTTGGCATATCAAAAACCTAAATAATTATGTAAATTTAAGAGCAGGAAATGCAAATAATTTTAATGTAAATAATCAAGAAATTTCTTCATTTGGTGCAGGAACTGCAGCTCTTGGCTTGCCTGGAGATATTACACCGCCATCAAGATTTGTAAGAGCATTCTTTTATCTTAAAACTATGCCTAAATTAAATACAAAAGATAGTATTTTTACAGCTTTTCATATATTAAATAATTTTGATATTCCAATAGGCGTTGAGTTTTCAAACGAGCATAAAGAATATATTCCAAAAGATATTTTAAGCGCTACACAATGGGGCAGCCTTAGTGATTTATCTAATTTAGAGTTTTATTATAAAACTATGAATGATTTTAGTATTAAAAGAGTTGATTTAAAAAACATCAGTTTTAAAGAATACAAAATAATAAACTTAAATGAAGAAAAGCAAATAAATGATATAAAAATCTAAGGAATTTGAATTCGGAATTTCCGAATTCAAATTCTATAAATAATAAGCTATTAAAGCACCACCTACAACTAAAGGAATGTTATAGAATATAAATGTAGGGATACATACATCTTTTATGTGATCGCTTTGCTTATCAGCATTAAGTCCAACTGTAATTCCAAGTGTAGCTTCACTTGCAGGTGAGCCTGTATCTCCAACAGCACCAGCGCAAGCAATAATAAAAATAATACTTTCAGCACTAAAGCCAAGTTCTGTGCAAATTGGCACAAATAAAGTAGCAATGATAGGAACCGTTCCAAACGAGCTACCAATTCCAAGAGTAATTAATAAGCCTATACACATCATTCCAAATGTAATTGCAAGTTTGTTTGTTGTGATACTTAAAGTAAAATCAACTATCTCCTTAATCGCTCCTGTGCCTTGTAAAACAGCTCCAAAACCACAAGCAATTAGCATAATAAATGCTACATAACCCATTAAAGAAAAACCACCTAAAAATACTTCATCAATTTTTTTATACTCAATCCCACCACTAACACAAATAAACAAAAATCCAAGCAAAGCAGAAAGCGGCAATGAGCCTACAAAAATCTGAGTTGTAAGAGTGATTAATAAGCCTATCATTACCATTGCTTCTTTTTTGCCAAACTTTATTTCATCTAAGTTTTCGTATTTTGCTTCAAGCTCTTTATAAGCTCTTGGTTTTCTATAATAAATAAAAGAAGCTAAAAGCCCGAAAAACATTATAAAAAACATAAGCCAAACAACACCAGCAACATCGCTTTGAGTTACATTTACACCATTAGCGTTTAAAGATTGAGTGATAATATCTTGAAATATTAGACCAAATCCAACAGGCAAAGTCATATATGGAGTTGTAAGTCCAAATGTAACAGCACATGCAATTGCACGTCTATCAATTTTAAGCTTATTAAATAGACTTAGCATTGGTGGGATTAAAATCGGAATAAATGCTACGTGAATAGGAATTAAGTTTTGTGAAAAGCTTGAGATTATCGCAAGTGAAAAAAGCAATAAAACCTTTTTATCAGACATTTTTTTGCTAATAAAATTAACTAAAAAAGCAGTTAGATTTGTCCTAGATACTGCGACAGCTAAAGCACCCACTAAAACATAACTAAGAGAAGTTTGCAAGTTACCACTCATACCTTTTATAAAAGTATTCATAATATCTTTTAAAGCTGTCATTGAGCTTGAGATTGCTACTAAAAAATTGCTATCAAAATTATAGCTCATAAGTCCAGCGATAAGGCTAGAAACCAAAACGGCTAAAAATACATTAAATCTTAAAATACAAAGTCCAAGCATTATTAAAATGCTTATAAAAACTGGGTTTGTTAACATAAAAATTCCTTTAAATTAAAAATTAAAAAAAATATAAAAAATTAAAAATGATTAAAAAAATATGAAGTATTAATGCCCTAAGGCATGATGGAAGAAGAAGCTTGTAAATAAATTGTTCGTTAGAAAAAATGGTAAAACACTCATTTAAAAACTCCTTTTAAAAATAATTTTCGTTATTCAATCTAAAATTTTCTAAAATCTTCCTTAAAATTTTAATTTTTTTTGAAATTAATTAAAATTATCCATAATTTATTAAACTTCATCACAAAGGAGCGTATATGAAAAAGATAATTTTTTTAATATTTTCTATATTTTTATTTGCAAACGAAGCTGAAATAGCACTTGATTTAGCAAAAGTAAATGGGTATTTTAAAAACATAAAATCATGTAGCGAGAATGATTTTAATGGTTGTGATAATTTAGAAGATATTGGCAAGATTAAATATATAAAAGAAGCAAAAGAATATATAAACGAAGAATGCAAAGCAAAAAATATGGCAGCATGCTATATAATCTCAACTTTTAGCGATGATGAATATACCAAATATAACGCCTTAAGACTTGCTTGTCAAAATCATTTTGATTTAGCATGCACTAAATTAGTGATTGATTATGAAAAGAACTCAACAAAAGCTCTAAAAATCTTAAAAAATCAATGCGATAACGAAAACAACCAAAACTCATGCTATGCAACAGCTAGATATTATAAAGGTTTTTTAGATAAAGAAAATGCTATAAAATACTCTAAAATAGCTTGTGATAAAGGCTTTTATAATGCTTGTATATTTGAAGCTAGTGTTCATTATGAAAACAATAACATAAAAACAGCATTTAATATCTTAGAAAAAACTTGTGATAAAGGTTATGAAGAAGCTTGTTTTGTAGCTGCTAATTCATATTTAAAATTATCAAAATTTAAATTAAGTAAAAAATTCTTAGAAAAATCTTGTAAATTAGGCAATAAAATCGCTTGTCAAAAACTAAATGGATTTTAAAATTCCTAATTCAAATTCTACAAAAAAAGGATAAGATAAATGCTTGAATTTTGGCAACATTTTTACGAAAACACAAATAGAGTTGCTTTTAGCATAGGAATGTTTAAAATACATTATTATGCGCTTTGTTATATTGCAGCACTTTTAATAGCTTTATACATAGGTCAAAAAAATGCTCATAAATTTGGCTTTAGTAAAAAAGAAATAGAAAATTATTTTATATGGATTGAAATAGGCATTATTTTAGGAGCAAGGATAGGTTATATTTTAGTTTATAGCGATGATAGAGCGTATTATTTGCTAAATCCTTGGCAAATGTTTAATCCATTTAGCAACGGAGAATTCATAGGAATTGCAGGAATGAGCTATCATGGAGCATTATTTGGTGCTTTAATTGCTACATATTTGTATGCTAAAAAATATAAAAAAAATATGTTTAAAATACTAGATTTAGTAGCTTTATCAGTTCCTTTGGGCTATGTTTTTGGAAGAATAGGAAATTTTTTAAATCACGAGCTATTTGGCAGAATTACTGATGTTTCTTGGGGTGTTTATGTTGGAAATGAATTAAGACATCCAAGCCAACTTTATGAAGCATTTACAGAAGGAATTTTAACATTTTTAGTGATTTGGTATTTTTCTAAAAATATTAAGTTTAATGGGCAATTAATTTGTATTTATGGGATAACTTATAGCATTGCTAGATTTGCTTGTGAGTTTTTTAGAGAACCTGATTTTAATTTAGGCTTTATTGCTTTAAACTTATCTATGGGACAAATACTAAGCTTTATAATGTTTTTAATATCAATCTCTCTATATTTTTATTTAAAGAAGAAAAATTAAGCATAATTTAAGTATGGGGGGGGGTATAGTAATCAAAATTACTTTATTTTGTTAATATTGTAGTTTAATTTTTTTTAAGGAGTTTAGTATGAAAAAATTATTATTTTTAGGTGCAATTACTGCTAGTTTATTTGCTGATTCTTTAATAAATCCAAGCGAGTTACCGCAAAATATAAAAGATTTTATTAAAACTCATTATGCAAATGAAAATATCGCAAAAGCTGAAAAAGACTGGGATTCTTATGAAATCAAGCTAAACAATGGAACAGAACTTGATTTTACTAAATCAGGCGAGTTAAAAGAAATTGATGCAAAATACAGCCCTATTCCAGACACAATCTTACCAGAACTTACAAAAGCTGCAAAAGAAAGCCAAAAAGGTGCAAATCTTATGGAAATAGAAAAAGAATGGAATGGCTACAAATTAAAATTTAGTAACAACTATAAAGTTTATATTGACAGCAAAGGCGTTGTTACAAAAACTATCTTAGACGACTAAGAATTTAAATAGGAATTTCGCTTGAAATTCCTTTCATTTTAGGAGAATTATGAAAACTTTAAGAAATCTACACATTTATATTGGTTTAGCTACTTGTTGGTTTTTATTTTTTATTTGTTTTTTTGGGACAAGTGCATATTTTAAAGATGAGATTAATTATTATATGCAAGCAAATTTATCAAAATCAATAAAAAATGAAAGCCATAGTAATTTAGAAAAAACACTTGATTACGCTTTAAAAACTTATGATAATTACGAGTTTATAGGGATTAAAACACCGCCTTATTATTCAAATCTTTATGAGATAAGCTACTATAATTCTAGCTCAAGCAAGGGCGAAAGAAAAACAAATATCGCTTATTTTGATGAAGAAAATTTCGCTAAAAACAAGACCTTAGGCAGTAAATTTTTAGTGGGAATGCATTATAAATTATTTCCATCTCAAGGCGTTTTAAAAAGTATTTTTGAAGCCTTTATTTCTATACTTGCTTTAGGAATGTTTGTTTTAGTTGTTAGTGGTTATTTTATTTGGAATAAGAAGTTTAATTACAAATTTAATATTAAAAATAATTTCGCTAATTTATACAATTTTCACATTGTAAGCGGTGTATTTATAGGAATATTTTTAGCTTGGCTTAGCATTAGTGGTATAGGACTTAATTACTTAAAAGATATAGAAAAATTATTTAGTTCAAGCAAAGAAGTAAAGGTTAAAAATACACCAAAATCTAGCGAATTAGCGCAATATGATTTTGATCTAAAAGCGATTTTAAAAGCTAGTGAAGATGCTAAAACAAGACTAAATACAAATGATTTAAGCATTGTTTTATCAAAACCAAACAAAAGTATCTTAATCACAAAACACAAAAACGATACTCCATTTTATGATTTAAACACAAAAAATAGCAATATTTTAGTCTACTCAGCAACAGGCGAAATCAACGAAAAACTAAGCGAGAAATCAAGCCTTAAGAGTATAAACTTCTTTGGATTTTTAAATGAATTATTCTTTAATACCCATAGGGTGCATTTTGCTCCTTTTATATTAAATCTTATGCTTAGCATTTGTGGCGTTTTAGCTTGTGCTTTTATATACAAATCAATGCTAATGAGTGCTGCAAAAAGAAAAGAAAATATCAAGCTAAAAGCTCTAGCTTACAGCGTTTTAAGCTCTTGTGTTAATGCTACTTTAGTTTATTTTATAGTAAATAAAGTATTAGATAATGCAGAAATAAATAGACAAATGATAGAACAAAATAGCTTTTATGTAGCATTTGTTCTTAGTTTTATACTAGCTTTTGTATATGCAAATAAAACAAAGATTTTAAAACTAATTTCAGTAATTTTGTTTGCGGTTTTATTGCTTTGTGATGCAGTTTTTAGCAATTATACAAATGTAACGATTTGCTTTAATATTATTTATTTAATTACGATTTTTTTACTTTTAAGGAGATTAAATGCTAGTGCTAATTCTTAATCTAATAGGTGCGATTTGCCTTAGTAAATCACTTGCTAAAATAGCTTTAATTTTCTTTGCTTTAGCTTTTGTTAGCGTATTTTTTACAGCTTCTTTTTTGCTTAATTTTATGCTATTTTTTAGCTCACTTTTTAGCTTTTGCATATTGCAAAGCTTTTTTAGAAAATAGGAATTTCGTAATTCCTATTTCAAATTCCATTATTTTTAACACTAATTTAAATGGAATTTAATAAGAAGTTATAAGGATAATAAAATGACTTTAAAAAGTCTTTTAATAAAAACTAATGTAATTTTAAAAAATATATTTTTTTATCTAGCTTGGTTTTTATTCTTAATAGCTTTTTATATAGGTGGTATAAGCTATATTCCTTGCTTTATATTTGCTTTTGTATTTTTTAAGATTTATCTTTTAATAGCTAAAGGCGATTTAGATAGCGATGTATTTATGCAAGATAAGTTTTATTTATTATTAAAACATATTGCATTTTTTATATCTTTTATTTGCCTAATTAAAATTATTTATAATTTTTGTCTTTATGATAAAAGCGTTCATAAAAGTATCGATATTCTTCAAAATATCATACCATTTGCTATATTTGGTTTTGTGTATTTATACCTAGCTAGAGTGTATAAAAACTATAAAATTTATTTTAAAAAATACTTAGCTTTAATTATGGCTATACTTTGTGCTTGGTGGTATTATGATGATTTTTTAAAACAAGCAAATGAACTTATAACAAGGATTTTAAAATCAGAGCTAAAGTGTAGCAACCTTGAAAGAGTTTGCATTGTGCTTGATAAAAGCATATTAGATGATATAAATCTCAAGTTAAAAGGCAAAAATGATGATGAGATAAAAGAGATTTTAAGTCAATTTGATTTTAAAGCAAAAAACGAATATTTTTATTTTAATAAAATACTTTTAGGTAAAAGTGTTAATATTAGGCTTGAGCTAAAAGATGATGAAGTAATTGAAATTATGGTTGTTAGATTTTAAATACTAAATATTATAAAAATAAGAATTTCAATTGCGAAATTCCTAATTTAAATTCCTTTGGATTAGTTTTTGCTTTTAGAATAAAAAGCAAAAAGGATTATTATGAAATTTAGTCAAGATGAGATTTTTTCAGCTACTGAAGTGGTGCGTAATTTTTCAGCAATTTTGAAAAAAATTGAAGGAAATAAAAAGGTTTTCGTAGTAAAAAATAATAAATTTCAATGCGTTATGCTAAATCTAAATGAATATGAAAAATTACAAAATGCTCTTGTAATTTTAGAAGCGATTTATAAGGACAAAAAAAATGGCAAAAATTAATGTAAATAACATATCTTTAAGCTATTTAGTAAAAAAAGGCGAAGGAGAAAAAAACGCTTTAATAATGCACGGCTGGGGAGCTAACAAAGAATTAATGGAGCAGTTTTTCACTCAGGCACTAACTCCGCATTGTAAGCAAATGATATTTTTAGATTTTGCAGGTTTTGGTGGAAGTGATGAGCCAAAATATGCTTTTAATTCACAAGATTATTTAAAACTTAGCGAAGATTTTTTAAATGAATTAGGAATTAATGTAGATATTTTATTAGGGCATTCATTTGGGGGTAAAATCGCTTGTCTAATGGCTAGCAAAAAAGATTATGAAGCTTTGATTTTATGTGCAAGTGCAGGACTAAAACTACCTAAAAGCTTTAAGACAAAATGCAAAATAATTCTAGCAAAAACACTAAATAAAATAGGCTTTAAAAATATTAGAAAAATATTAGCTAGTAAAGATGGTGCAAATCTAAGTCATATAATGTATCAAACTTTTAAAAATGTAGTTGATGAAGATTTTAGCGATGAAATTAGTAAAATAAATACAAATACTTTATTATTGTGGGGAGATAAAGACACCGCAACTACCCTAAAAATAGGGCAAAAAATGAATAGCTTAATCAAAAATTCAAAGCTAATAACATTTAATGGAAATCACTTTTTCTTCATGCAAAATAATATAAAACCAGCTATAAATGAATTTTTATCAAAAGCTTGAAAACTTAGAAATCGTATATTTTAAAGATTGCTTTAGGCATTGCAACGGGCATTGTTGCAATGCTAATAAGGATTATAATGTAGTAATTCCTATGTTAAAAAGCGAATATGAATATATAAAAAATAAAACTACACTAAAATTTCTAGCATCAATAGATTATAAATTAAATTGTAGTAAAACAATAACTTTATGCTTTTTAGAATGTGATTTAAAAGGGCTTTGCGATTTTCGCCCACTTGCTTGTAAGCTTTATCCGTTTTTTGCAAATATTGATGATGAGCAAAATATCATAAATTTAAGAGAAATTAGTCTTTATGATATGTTTTATAAAAATCTTAAATCTCATCCTTGTTATTTAGTATCAAATCATTATGAAAAAACAAAAGAGCAATTCATACAAAACATAAAAGAAATAATAAACGAGCCTATATTGATTTTTAATTTTATGGCTTTAGAGCTTTTAAGAAAATATTTAAAAATATATTTTAATTCTTTATATGATGAGTTTTACCTTGATAATATTCAAAATAAAAAAGAAATTTTACATAAAAATAATTTTTTAAAAGCTTGGCAAAATGATGATTTTAAAAAAGAATTTAACGAGCTGTATGAAAAACTAAGCAAAAAATTTAAAAAAAGCTTAGATGAATATTTAGTGAATAATTAGGATTTCCCTAATTATTCAACAGCTTTTAAGATTTTATTAAAATTATCTTTTTGAACTGCTTTATATACAAAAAATAAATCAATTAAAATATACAAGAAAAAGAAAGGCCCAATAAATATACCAAGACCAAAAATACATAATATAAAAATAATTAATTTTATAGCACCTAAAATATAGTTTCCTTGATAAAATCTATCAACTCCTAAACCACCAAAAAACAAACCTAAAACAAGAGCTAAAATAGGACTTTTAAAAGATAAATAAGAAATATTATTAAGCTTATTTTCATCTGTATTTTTTAATTTTTCAATTAGCATTAGCTTGTGAGTGCTTGAGATTTTATTTCCTATTAGTAGCATTATTGAACTTGCATCCATGAAGTATCCTTAAGAAAAATTTTAAAGACGGATTTTAACAATCAAACTCTTAATAAAAACTAATATTAATTTAATAAATAAAACAAATATTTATTAAATTAAAAACAAGAATTTAAAATCAAATTCCTATTTCAAATTCTTGTGATTTTTAATAATTTTTATATATGTTTCCGTAGTATTCAATCTCTTTTGCTTCGCTTAAAGCATTTACCTTATCAGCCATTCTTTGTGCGTTTATTTCTAAATTAAATTCTTCAACTTCACTAAAAGCCATATTGACATCAATAACACTTCTAAGTTTTTTAACATTATTAAAAGTTGCTAAAGTTTCATTAAAATCACTAGCTTCAATTAATACTATAAACTTATCTTCAATAACTTGCTCTAAACTAGCATTAGCAACATTTTTTATTTCATCAACAAACTCATCTTTAGCAACAACTACAAGAGAAGAAATCATTTAAAATCCTTTTCATATAAAGTTTTTGAATAAGCATTTAATCTTAAAGTATCTTCTTTAAACAAAATTGAATTAAGATATAAATTACCTATATTAATCTTTTCATCACCTACGCAAATATTATTATCCACATCGCAAGAATATGCTACTAAGCCACTTGAACTAATAGCACAATTATAAATTAAATTATTACTTTCTATTGTATCAATTAGATTTAGCTCATCATCACTTATAATAGCTTTTCTATCGGTTGCACAAGAGATTATTTTATCTGCCTTAAAATCTACATTATAAATATTATCCTTATGCACTTCTTTTGTAATATAAGTATGATTATTTAAATCATATACAACAATCTTGCCACTTTCAAATCCTAATGCTATTTTTGCTTTATCTTTATTAATACTTGCTGCATTTATGCTTGCATTTGAAAAATGAACTCTTTTTATTTCTTTAAAATCTAAATCAAGAAATATTATCTCACTTGCAAGTGAAGTTAAAATAATCATATCTTTATATAAAAACGCCTTATTAATATCGCTTGAAATCTTTTTGCTTTTTATTTGGTTATCTTTATAAATGTTTAATGTTTTTTCCCCAAATTCTGAGCTAATCGCTAAAACCAAACCCTTATAATCATCAATAAAAATAACATTACTTCCTAATTCAAATTCTTTGCTATCATTTTTAAAAACACTATTATCACAAGCAATATAATCATTATTAATATAATTTATATAACAATCATAATTTTTAGCACTAAGTTTATCTAAGCTTAGCTCATTTGCTAAGCTTAGACTTGCTATTAATAATAGCAATTTTTTCATTTCAAACCTTCGTTGATTACATCTAATAAATTTGAGCGATGTTTGCCTAATTCATCTTTACCAAAATCAGGTTTAAATGTGTTTTTAATACCACTTTCAATATTTGCTTGTGGTGCGTGGCATTGAACGCAGTTATATCTTGCTTGTGATATTGCATCAAGCTTTTTTTCATTTCTTAAATCATAATAATGGCTTGCTGGCATAGGTGTTGCTTCTTCAATGCTTAATTTTACACGCTCATTATCAGCACCTAAATCATGACAACTAAGGCACATATTATTATCTTGTGTAATAGGCAAAAAGTCTTCTACATTGTGTGGGATTTGTGGTGGAGCATTAAGAAATGCTCTTTCAAATCTTTGAGCTTCTCCAGCTTCTTTTTCTGAATATGTGAAATTTTTAATTTCAAGGCTTTTTTCATCTTCTAAAGAATGTTTTCTTAAACCAATTTCGCTATCACTTACACTTGCTGCAAACATCATACCACACGCTGCAAGGCTTAAAAATATTTTTTTCATTTTTTTCCTTTCATAAAGTTAATTAAATTAAAGTTAAGTGCATCATCATCGCATACTTCAATACATCTACCGCATTTAATGCACTCAGAATTACTAATATCTCCACTATTTTTAGTAATTATTGCTAGGACTTGATTTTCAGGGCAAATTGTTTTGCATTTCATACATTTTGTGCATTTGTTTAAATCATAACTTATTTTTAAAAAACTAAATTTTGAAATCAAACTATAAAACGCACCTAAAGGACAAAGATGAGAACATACTAAGTTTTTTTGCACAAATAAATCAAGTAAAAATATAATAATAGCTACAAAAATCGCTGAACTTTGCATAAAAATAATCCCTCTAGTAACTATTCCTATATGAGAGTATTTTTCAAACACAGGCTCTTGTGCTATAAAAGATAAAAGCAAAATACTAAACAAAATAAAATATCTAGTATTTTGTTTAAAATTAGTTATTTTTGAGCTTTTAAGGTTAGAGTTTTGCCTAATTACACCAGCTAAATTTGTAATCAAATTAATAGGACAAACCCACGCACAAAACGCACGACCTAAAAACAAGGCATAAATTATAAAAACCAAAAATGCCGAGATAAAAAGCCCAAAATTAAGACTAAAGCTAGCTAAAAATATTTGCAAGTAAGCAAAAGGATCACTTAAACTTATGCTATTAAATAAAATTGATGAGCTTAAATTTCCTTTTAAAATAAAATCACAGCTTGGCAACATAAATAAAGCTAAAATACCAATTTGAGTAATTCTTCTTAATAATAAATACTTATTTTTCATTAAAAATCTCCATCATTTAGGTAATTTATAGCTTTTTTATCATCGTGTTTTTTGCTTGTATCAATATTTTTTAATCTCTCATCATCACCACTAACCCAACCTTTAACATAATTATCATTTCTCTCACCTAAAATAAAACTAGTAGGTAAAATCACAATAGCAGGTTTTTTGGTAATGCAAACTTTTTCACACAATCCACAGCCAACACAATAATCATAATCTACTTTAGGAACTAACATTGCGTGTTTTTGTGTTCTTTCATTTCTTTTATATTCAAGCCTTAAAGCCTTATCTATAAAAGGACATGCTCTATAACAAGCATCGCATTGTATTCCAAAATGTGCCACACAAGAACTCTCATCTACTATTGCACGACCGATATTAACTAAAGATATTTTATTAATACTTTTATCAAGTGCATCAGTTGGACAGGCCTTTATACAAGGCAAGCCATCGCATAAATAACAAGGAATTTCTTTTGCAACAAATTTTGGCGTTCCATTACTTGCAACATCGTTAGCACTAGCTAAACTTAAAGCATGGTAAGGACAGGCTTTTACGCATTTAGCACAGCGAATGCAATTAGCTAAAAAATGCTTTTCATTCTTTACTCCTGGTGGGCGTAAGAAAAAGCCTTTTTTAAGCTCTATTTTACTTTCGCTTTTTGGCGTGTCGTTTAATTTAAAAATACTAAAAGCTCCAACACCAACTGCTACAATTTTAATTGTATTCGTAAAAAACTGCCTTCTCATAACTCTTAAGCCTTAGTGATTTTTACTGCACACTTTTTAAAGTCAGTTTGTTTTGATATCGGGCATGTTGCATCAAGAGTAACTTTATTGATATAAACATTCTCATCAAACCAAGGAACATAAACAAGTCCTCTAGGTGGTTTATTTCTACCTCTTAAATCTACACGAGCTTTTACTTTGCCACGACGAGATTCAACCCATACTAATTCTCTTTGCTCAACTCCTAAAGCCTTAGCATCTTCTGGATGCATATAACACATTGCCTCAGGCACTGCACGGAAAAGCTCTGGAACTCTCATAGTCATTGTTCCACTATGCCAGTGCTCTAAAACCCTACCTGTGCATAACCAGAACGGATATTCTTTAGATGGACGCTCAGGCGCTTTCATAAATGGTCTAAAGAAGATTTTTGCTTTATTAGTAATTGCGGTTGCTTCCTCACTAGTTGGGCTTTTTAAATCGCCACTTTTAATTGATTTATCAAAATCTCCATAGAATGCAAAATCACTATTTGGATTTGCTTTTTTAGCGTAGAAGTCATATTTGGTATTAAATCTCCATTGAGTTTCTTTACCATCAACTACTGGCCATCTTAAGCCTCTTACCTTATGATAAGTTTCAAATCCAGCTAAATCGTGTCCGTGACCAGCTCCGAATTTTCTATATTCTTCCCATAAATATTTTTGAATAAAGAAGCCATAACCTTTAAATACCTTGCCATCACTTCCTTTTACATTTCTATTATCGCCCTTAACTTCACTATTCATCCAGTCTTTCATACTATCGCTTTCTAGTGAAATTTCTTTACAATCAGCATTAGCAAATAATACATCATATAAAGTATCATCTTCTTTATAACCCATTGCTTTTGCTTTTTCTAAAACGCTTGGTAAAGTAGTCTTTTCATCAACTTTTACTTCTCCCCAAACTTCGCTTAATTTAAAGCGTTTGCTAAGTTCTAATAATTGCCATGTATCACTCATAGCTTCGCCTATTGGAAGAACTTGTTGTCTCCAGTGTTGAGTTCTACGCTCAGCGTTTCCATAAGCTCCCCATTTTTCATAAATCATAGCACTTGGTAAAATTAAATCAGCAACTTTTGCGCTAATTCCAGGATAGCAATCGCTTACTACTATGAAATTATCTTTTTCTCTAGCTGCTTTTATCCAGTGATTTGCGTTTGCTGTATTTTGCCATGGATTATTTACCATTACCCATGCGAATTTTTGCTTACCATCTTCTAGGTTTCTCATCATTTGCATAAAGTGATTACCCATTACGCCGTTGATTGTTCCTTCTGGAACTTTCCATATTTGCTCACTTTTTGCTCTATGTTTTGGGTTTGCTACAACCATATCAGCAGGAAGTCTGTGTGCGAATGTTCCAACTTCTCTAGCTGTTCCACAAGCACTTGGCTGACCTGTTAAAGAGAATGCTCCATCACCTGGTTTTGCTTGTTTGCCAAGTAAAAAATGCACCATATAAGCAAGTTCATTTACCCAGCTACCACGAGTGTGTTGGTTAAAACCCATTGTCCAAAAGCTTACTACTTTTCTACTTTTTTCAATATATAAATCAGCTAAAGCTTTTAGTTTTTTCTTAAATTCTTCTATATCTTCATCAGGATTTCCCTTAGCTACGCTTGCAACATAATCTAGTGTGTAAGGCTCAAGAGCTTTTTTGAAATCTTCAAATTGAATTTGCCAGTTAAGCGCTGCTTGTGCTGCGTGTTTCATTTCAAATTTATCACCAGCTTTTACACCTAAATGACTTAACGCAGTTGCTTCTTCGCTATCTAAAATAATTGAGTTTTCTTTAGCAACGGTGTCTTTTTCTGCTTCACTAAAGCTTGGGTGATTTGGATTATTTCTCATTCCATAGCCAATATCAGCAAATCCTGTTGTAAATACACAATGATTTTTTACAAAATCCCAATCAATTGCTTTTGGATTGTTATAAACAATTTCTCTTGCAATGTAGTTTAAAATCGCAATATCAGAGCTTGGAGTAAAGATAATTTCAATATCTGCAATATCGCTTGTTCTTGTTGTATATGTAGATAGATTTACGATTTTAACACGCTCAGGATCTCTTAATTTTCTATCGCTTACACGGCTCCATAAAATTGGGTGCATTTCAGCCATATTTGAACCCCAGCAAACAACAGTATCTGTAAGCTCAATATCATCATAACAGCCTGCAGGCTCATCAATTCCAAATGTTTGCATAAAGCCAATAACAGCACTTGCCATACAATGTCTTGCATTTGGGTCAATATTATTACTTCTAAATCCTGCTTTAAAAAGCTTTGCAGCAGCATAACCTTCTTGAATAGTATGCTGACCACTTGCAAACATTCCTATACCATTTACACCTTGCTCTTTTAGAGCTTTTTTCATGTGCTTTTCCATTTCATCAAATGCTCTTTGCCATGAAATTGGTGCAAATTTTCCTTTTTTATCAAATTCGCCCTTAGCATTCACTCTTAAAAGTGGAGTTACTAATCTATCTTCTCCATACATAATCTTAGCATTAAAATATCCTTTAATGCAGTTTAGACCACGATTTACAGGTGCTTCTGGATCGCCTTTTGTAGCTACGATTTTGCCATTCTTAGTAGCTACCATAATACCACAGCCTGTTCCACAAAATCTACAAACAGATTTATCCCAAGTCCAACCATTAGCTTCATTATTAGCTAAAGCCATACTAGGAGTTACACAAGCTGCAGCACTTGCGATTGCTGTGCTTTTTAAAAACTCTCTTCTTTGCATAATTTCTCCTTAAAAATATTGTGTCAATAGGTTAATTCATTTGCCTTAAAAACTTATTGATTAAGATTAATTTATTTTTTTAAAACAAATCAAGTAATATTATCAACTTTATATTAACTTTAAAATTCATAAACAATTTTATAGATTAAAAACACTATATTAACGATATTTACTACTTATTATTAATTTAAAATTAAAAAATATTATTAATTTCTATCAATTATTTTTAAGAAACTATATGTTAAATTAATGTTACAAATCTTTACAAGGTGTATAAATGAAAAAACCAACAAACAAACTTTTATTAGCCCTTTGTATTTTCATAGGGATTTTTATTGGTGGTGGAATTTATACTTTTATAATAGCAGATGGCTTTTTAATGATGACTAGCAAGCCAGAAGCCTGTAGCAAATGCCATATCATGACAGATGTATATGATAGTTGGGCTAAAGGCGAGCATTCTAGCAATGCAGGTTGCGTTGATTGTCACTTACCACAAGGCGATTTTATGGCTTACTGGACTAAAAAAGCTTATCATGGTTTAAAACACGGCTATTATTTTACAGTAGGAGGAAATCCACCTAATTTAGAACCTACAGAGATGACACATGAAGATGTTAATCGTAATTGTGCAACTTGCCACAAAGATTACGCACATAACGCAATTAATGCGACTACTAACATTAATAGTGAGCCGCTTGATTGTCTTAGTTGTCATAGAACAATAGGTCATTTACATAATTAATAAGGAGAAAATATGTCAAAAACAACTTATGTTGCAGCTATTGTGATTGCTGCTTTAGGTGGTGCAGGTTTATTTGCACTAAATACAAATATTGCAGAACATAAAGGCGAGAGCAAAACTCAACCTTTAAAAACTTTTGAAATTAGCGATGAAGAACCAGATTTTGCTAAATGGGGTAGAAACTTCCCTGCTCAACTTGATGGCTTTTTAGCTATGAAAGATATCAATTTCGAAACTCCATTCGGTGGAAGCTTACCATATAGCAAATTAATTCGCTGGCCTGTTACAACAACATTTTGGAATGGTTATGCGTTTGCAGTAGATTATTCTAAGCCAAGACTTCATTATTATTCACAAATTGATCAAATGGAAACAAAAAGAAATAATAAAGAATATCTAAACTCACACGGCTTACCAGCATTCAAAGGCCAACCAGGCGCATGTATTAACTGCCACTCAGGCTTTGTAACTGCTATTTATAGAAGTGATAAATTAAGTGAATTTAGAAATGATCCAGTAGAAGCTTCTAAATTACCTATGGGATTTTTTGACGCAATGGGAGCTGAAGGTCAGCTTATGAAAAATGCTTGGACAAAAATGAACTCAACTCCTTATTTTGATGTTATGAAAAAAGTTGAAGAAAAATATGGAGATGGAATTCATGGTTCTCACATGGGTTCAACTTGTGCGGATTGTCATAGCCCTGAAGATATGAGCCTTCGTGTAACTCGCCCAGCATTCATTAATGCAATGGTTTTAAGAGGATATGAAGCTGATGCTAAGAGCGGTATTAAAGCAAATAGAAAAGCAATGAGAAACTATGTTTGCGAGCAATGCCACGTTGAATATTATTTTGAAGGAAAAGATTCTACACTAGTATTCCCATGGACAAAATGGAAAAAAGACGAAGCATTCAAAATAGAAAACTTTGATGAATACTATGATGAGAAATTTGCTAATGGTGAGTATCCACAAGATTACATTCAAAAAGATACAAAAGCAAAAATTATCAAAATGCAACACCCAGAAGCAGAGCTTTATTCAAGTAGCGTTCATGCAAAAAGCGGTGTAACTTGTGCAGATTGTCATATGCCATATAAAAGAGATGGAGCAAATAAGGTTACAAATCACACTATCCAAACTCCTTATGCTGATATAAATGCAGCTTGCAAAACTTGCCACCCACAAAGCGAGCAACAATTAAAAGACAGAATTGCAAGTATTCAAAATCGCCACGCTTATGAGTTAAGACAATGTGAAAATAACTTAATGGCATTAATTCAAGATATTAAAACAGCAAGAAGTGAATTAGCTAAGCATCCTGATTTTGCTAGCTTAGAAGGTAAAGCACAAGAAGATGCGATTTCAAAAGCACTTGAAAAATCACTTTATGCTCATAGAAAAACTCATATTAGATGGGACTTTGCATTTAGTGAAAATAGCTATGGTTTCCACTCACCACAAGAAGCTATGAGAATTATAGGTCAATGTAAAGAATTAGCTCGTGAAGGTCAAATGACTTTAGCTAATGAGCTTAGCAAATACGGAGTAAAAATTGAGCTAACTAAAGAGGCAACAATTCCAGCAGCTCCTGAAAAGCTAGATCACAAACCACCAACAGCAAGCCTTCCAACAGAAGCTATGAAAAAAGTTGATGAAGATATAAAAAATCTAAACTTTAAATAATAAAATTGCGAGATTTTCTCGCAATTTAAATGATTAAATCTTTTTAATTCCTATTTCAAATTCCAAAAACTTATTTTAAAAATACAAGAATTTGAATTAGGAATTTCATTAAATTATTAAAATAATAGCTTTAGCTTCATAACTTCCATTTATTGCTTATCAAAAAAATTGAATTAGCTTTTATTTATTTAGCGAATAACTTTAAAAAATCTAAAAATTGCTTTTGTATATTTTTGATTTTACTATAAGCTAAACTTCTTTGCTTGCGAAAAGTTTTTTGTTTGTTCTTTAAAATCTATTTTATTAAAATCAAATTCCTATTTCAAATTCTTTCAATTTTTCAAGGAATTTGAAATAGGAATTAGGATTTAAATTAAATAAATCCTAATTAATTTTATTATTTAGAATCAATTGTAAAAATCTCATTATCACTATCATCTAAAAGGTTTAAATACCTTTCATAATGCTTTAAAATATCTACTATTATTTCTTTTTCATTAAGATATTTTATATCATAACCTAATCTATCATCTCCAAAAAATGTCATAGGTCTATATTCAAATTCCTTTGAGACATTCGGCAAATTTTCATCATCTAATAAAGTCTTATTTACTTCATGCTTTATTATTTTTACTCCGTAAATAAAGTCTTTTGATAATTCTTTTTTGATTATTAATTGTATGCTGCCTTTATTTTCTTCTATGAAAGAGCTTAAGCCTTGCTCGTCTAATTTTGCCTTTATTTTAGCCATTGCAGGTCTTACAAAATCTTGTAAAAATATTTTCATATCTTTAATTTGAGTTTGTTTTAAAATAAGCTCAAGCCTTTGCTCCCAAAAATCGCCATTCCAATACACACTTGCTTTGCTTACTTTTGCTCCAAAATATCTACTATCTACAATAAGTCCTTTTAATAAAGAAGCACACATTAAAACAAGCATTAAAGCAAAAGGCAAAGCAACAATCATCGTAACACTTAAAATACTATCAAGACCACCAGAATAAGAAAGAGAAACAGCAATAGCAATTAAACTAATTCCCCATAAAATGCTTTGCCATTTATAAGGCTTTTCCTTACCTGCACTAGCTAATGAATTAAGCACGAAAATTCCACTATCAGCAGAAGTTATGAAAAATAACAAAAGCACAATTAAAGCTAAAATCGCACTAATATTTGATAAAGGTAAAAGCTCTAAAAACTCAAACAATAATCTTTCAGTACTATTAGTAAATGCTCCTAATTTATCGCTAAATTCTAAAGCAAAATTACCAAATACGCTAAACCATAAGATATTAAAAGTAGTTGGGACAATTAATACTCCAAAAATAAATTCTCTAATAGTTCTACCACGAGAAATCTTGGCGATAAAAAAGCCAACAAAAGGAGCCCAACTAAGCCACCAAGCCCAATAAAATATAGTCCAAGAATTAAACCAAGGAATATAAGATTTATCATATACATAGGTTTTAAAACTAAGCTCTACAAGATTTGAAAAATATATACCTAGATTTGAGCTAAAGTTTGAAAGCAGATTTACCAAATCACCACAAAATAAAACAAAAAGCATTAATAAAAAAGCTAAAACTAAATTAAGTTCGCTTAATACTTTAAGCCCTTTTTTCACTCCTGTAATTGCAGAAATTGTAGATAAAGAAACTACGATTAATATAATTAAAACTTGTTCGTTAAAAGAAATATCATTTAAAAAGCCTAATTTAAACAAACCTGCATTAAGAGAGCTTGCAGAATATCCTAAGGTAGTGCTAATCCCAAAAACGGTTACAATAAGGGCTAATATATCAATAACATTTCCCCAAAAGCCATAGATTTTGTTTTTTAAAAATGGATAAAAAGCACTTCTTAAAGTTAAAGGCATTTTATAACGAAAGCCAAAATAAGCCATAGCCAAAGCACAAACACCATAAATAGCCCAAGGATGAATACCCCAGTGAAACAAAGTATGAACTAAGGCTTCTTTATCGCTTGAATTAAGAGCTTGTTTGTGAATTAATGGCTCGGCTACTCCAAAATACATAAGCCCTACTCCCATTCCAGTAGCAAACAGCATAGAAAGCCAAGAAAAAAAGCTAAAGCTTGGCTCATCATCATCTTTTCCAAGCTTTATATCTCCAAATTTAGATAAAGCAAGCATTAGCATAAATGCTACAAAAAAACTTACACTTAATATAAAAAACCAAGAAAAATTAGCAAAAATTAATCCTTTTAAATATGTTAAATACTCACTTGTTTGTGTAGGCAAAAACACACTTAATGAAACTAAAATTACAATAAAAATAATACTTGGAATAAATACAGCGGGTAAAAAACTTGTTTTAATTTTCATATTATCTCCTTGTTTTTTCAGTCTAACAAGGCAGGGTTAATGAGATTTGTGAAATTAAAAGTGCAATTAATACGATATATTTAAATAGTAGGCAAATTAGCCATTAACCAAAAAAGCTCTAAATCCTAAGGATTTAAAGCTTAAAATGTATATCTAAAAGATGAATTGATATTATGAGAAGTATTATAAATTCCGCTAAAGCTTTGCTCGTAATCTACAATAATCATTAAATTATTAGTTATATTAAAGCTTGTTCCAAAATTAACTAAGAATTTTTTATCTTTTTTATTGTTCTTAGCAAATTTTAAACCATAAATATCAATATCTAAATCGCTTAATTTAGTTAAATCATAAGAATAACCTAGGGCTAAATTAGTATTTATGTATTCATTTAAACTTGCTCCAAAATTCATTCTTGCTTCAATATTTGCAAATAATTTTGAATCTTTATTAAGGCTTAATTTACTATTTTTAAAGTTTAATTTATCGCTATATGCAAGGTTTAATTTTAAGCTTGGTTCATAATAATATTTATCTCCAAACTTATATCCACTCTCAAAACTAAGTTTATATAAGTTATTCTTAGCTTTTAAATCGCCTAATACATCATCATTTAATTGATTTTTAACATTTGTGTAGCTAAAAATCGCATCTAAATAAAAACTATCGCTTAATAAAGTAGCATAAAGACCACCACCAAAGCCATTTTGCTTAATAAAGCCTTTTGTACTTGAGTATTTATAAGATGCACTTAAAAATGCTCCTAAATATAAATCATAATTATTTAAATTATTTAATCTATCAGCACCTAAATAAAAATCATTGCTTTTGAATGCAAATTGTTTATTATAATTAGTTCTTGCTCCACTGCCCCTAGTCCAAACGCCATTTAAAACTTTTGCATTTCTTAGATTAATTGCTCTTTTATTTAATGTACTAATATCATAAAAATTAAGATTTAAAAACGCATTTAATTCATCAAGCTTTAAGCTAGTTTTATCATTTAGTGTAGGTTTTATAATATCATTAAATGCTATTGTTTTATTATCAATTTCTTTTAATTTCTCATCAATCTCACTTCTTGTAAAACCAAAAGCTTTTAATTCTTCATCACTTAATTTACTAAGCTCTCTTATTTCTTCATCGCTTAAAGTAATAGTAAAACTATTATCTGTATTATAATCAATTACATCAGTATCTAAATCATTATTTAAATCATCATAAATAATATTATCTTTTGTGTTGTCATTAATAATTTCTTCATCTTTACTAGAAGGCACTAAAGTTTCATCTATACTAGGATTATCATCTTTTACATCTTCATTTGGAAGTGCAATAGGAGTTTTAATAGCTGTGTCTTCTATTTTAGTTGCTGGAATACTTTCTTGATTAGAAGCATTAGACTCATCTATGCTAGGATTAGCATTAGTTTCTTCACTTGGAAGAGTATTGTCAATCGGAGTTTTAATAGCTGTGTCTTCTATTTTAGTTGCAGGAATACTAATTGGACTTTTTGTAGCTGTATCTTCAATCTTAACAGCAGGAACGCTAATTTTTACAGGGTTATTAATATAATATATTAATTCACTAGCAGTGTTATTTGTAGCAATATAATTTCTATCTACATTTAAAGTAATTAAATCATCTTGATAAGCTATAAAATTATTAAAAAATGTTTCGCTAATATTATTCATACCTTTTGCAAGAATAGCAAGCTGCATTTGGTCTTTAAAATAATCGTAATTAATAACATTATTTGATACAACATTTAAAAATTCTAAAGTATTGTTATCTCCACTTGTATTTTCACTCACAAACAATGGTTGAAAAGTATTTTTAGTAATATCTATTTGATAAATACTATTGCTTAAATTTAGACTTTTTACTTCTTCTATGTTTGATAGCTTTGAATTAGTTGCAATTAATTCATCAAATCCAAATATCAAACCACTACTTATAACATTATTAAAATTAGCTTTAGAATAGCCTTTAAGCTCTCCGGTAAAAACCGAATTTGTTGCGTTAATTTCTCCATAACCCGAATAGTTACCATCAACATAGCTATTATCAACGCTTAAATTCTCAATTTCTGCTCCGTTAGCTATATTAGAATTCATATAAGAATTATTTAGTTTCATACTGCTTAAACTAGCTAAATCATTACTAAAATCAACTATTGAATTATTTACTTCATAAGAAGTCATTGCTTCATTAACTAAAACTACTGAATTACTAACGCTTACCAAATCAGAAGCTGACATTCCAACAGTATCATAATGTAATACACCATTATATGCACCATCAAAACCATAAAATATATCATAATTAATAGCTGTATCAAAATCCCATAAAGGAGTTGTATTAGCATCTACTTCACCAATTTCTAAATTAGCAAAAATAGTATTTGTTCCATCTTTTTTATCAATAAAATAAACATATTTTTTTGTTTCATCAAGATTTGAAAATATAGGCATATTTGCTTTCATATCTTGATATACATAGCTTTCGTATTGACCACCTATAAAAGGAACATATTTAGCACCCCAAAAGTATTTTGTTAAATCTTGATTAAGTTGTGCATTAAAGCCTGTCAAATCATTAGTAATTTTGATAAAATTATCACTTGTTCTACTATAAAATTTCGTTAATTCTTCCTCAGATGAAAAATCTAGCCAGTTTTCAAAAAATGGCATACCAGCAACTGCAAAAGATTTTACAGAAAATAAACATAATAAAGAACTATTAAATAAAAATTTCTTAGTTAAAAACATTTTTATAACCTTTGTGAAAAATTATTTCTTATATATCGGCAATTATTAAAAATAATTTATATATAAAATAAAAATAAAAAAGATATTTATTATAATGTAAATAAAATTAAAATATTTTTAATCAATATAATTTAAAAATAAATAATTATTAATTTTGGAATTTGAAATAGGAATTTGGTTTAAGAATTTTAATAAAAACTCCTTAAACCACTTTATATTTAATGTTAAAATACTATTTAAGCTTTAAAAGTATATTTAAAAATAGCACCTTTTTCATAATTATAAGCTTCATATAAAATATCGTATTTTTTACAAATATTTCTTACAATATTTAGCCCTAGCCCAAAACCACCTTGAGCTAAATCTTCTCTTGCATATCTTTGCCAAATTCTCTTAGTGTCTTTAATACCGATTCCTTCATCTTGAATGATAAAATACATTTTATTATCTTGTTTTTCTAAAATTACTTTTACTTTTGAATTAACTTTAGTGTATTTTAAAGCATTTGAGAGATTATTATCCACTAATCTTAGCAATTCTACTTCGCTAATTAATACAAATAAATCATCGCTAATTCCTAATTCAAATTCCACGCTTTTTAAACTAGCAATTGTCATAAAAAAGTTTATTCTATTTTTCAAAAATATTGAAAAATTAATATTTTTTAAAGGGTATTTAGCATTTGGATTTTCTATATAAAATCCTACATCATCATAAGTAGTTTTCATTTGATTTAAGGCTGCTTTTATTCGTTTTTGATATTTACTCTCTTCTAACATATCAGTATTTAAAAGTGCAACTCCAAGCGGTGTTTTTAATTCATGCATTGCATCATAAAAAAATGTATTTATAGTATTCTTATACCAAATTAGGCTCTTAATATTATCTTTATAAACAAGATAAATTAAGATAAATAATATAAAAGCTCCACCACCAAAAACAATAATAGTATTAACCAAGCTCTTATTATAAACACAAGGCTTTCCTAAAACAACATCATAAATTTTGCCATTGATTTTCTTTTGATACTTGTAATAAAGATAAGAATTATGGCATTTGTATATGAAATCTTCTCTTATTTCATTGATATTTAACTCACAACTTAAAACTTCTTCATCATTAAAAATACAAACTTTAGCATCTTTTAAATCGCCAAATTCTTTATTAGAAAACGCAACTAATTCTAATAAAGTCGTATTTTTATCATTTGCTACGCTTAATTTTAAAATCCCAACAGAAAGTAAAGAAAAAATTATAATGATTAAGGTAATAAGTAATGCTTGTCTAGACATTAATTTTATATCCTAAACCTCTTTGTGAGATTATAAAATCATCGCTTGTTTTTGCTCTAATTCTTTTTACATAAACTCTTACATCGCTTACATCGGATTGCTCTAAAACTTCATTATTCCAAACATATTCATATATGTTATTAACACTTACAAAGCTTGATTTATTGCCTAATAAATACTCAACTAAATTAATTTCTTTATTTGTAAGTTCTACTATTTTGTTATTTTTGCTAAGAGTTTTATTTAAGTAATCATAAGTAAAATCATTTGCTATTTTTATTATTTGATTATTAGTGTGAAAAAATTGTTTTAATAATTCTTTTACACGATATTTTAATTCATCTAATTCAAAAGGCTTTTTAAGATACTCATTACACCCTAATTCATAACCTTTTTTAATACTTGCAATATCCGTTCTTGAAGTCATCATCATAACAGGACTTGCGATATTTAAACTCTTAATATAAGCTAAGACTTCAAATCCACTTGTATTAATCACTTTAACATCTAAAATGTATAAATGATAGAATTTATTAGCTATTGTTTTACAGGCTAAATCGCCATCGCTAAAAACATCTACACTAAAGCCTAAATCTTGCAAATACTCACAAATGCTTGTTGCATAAATATAATCATCTTCTAATAATAATATTTCCATCTTCCACCCTTTAAAGGCTCATTTTAATACCTTAAAATTATTTTAATTTTAAATATGGAATTTGAATTAGGAATTTAAAAAATGTTTAAAGCAAAATTGCCTTAAACATTAAATCTAAAATGCATAATATCACCATCAATTACTTCGTAATCTTTGCCTTCTAAGCGTAATTTTCCTGCTTCTTTAGCCTTAGCTTCGCCACCACAAGCTATAAAATCATCATAGCTAATTACTTCAGCTTTAATAAAGCCTTTTTCAAAATCATTATGAATTACACTTGCAGCCTTTGGAGCTTTATAGCCTTTATGAATTGTCCAAGAGCGAACTTCTTGCACACCACAAGTAAAGTAAGATATTAAATTAAGCTTAGCAAAAGAAGTTCTAATAATAGCAGCTAGACCGCTCTCGCTAACGCCTAATTCATTAAGAAATTCATTAGCTTCAGCTTCATCCATTCCAACCAAATCTTCTTCAAGCTTAGCGCATAATTTCATAACGCTATGATTTGATTTTGCTGCGTATTCACGCACTTTTTTAACATAGTCATTATCATCTAGCAATTCATCTTCGCTTACATTAACACCATAAATGACTTCTTTTGCACTAAGTAATCTTAATTCTTTATTTAAAGTTAAAAACGCTTCGCTATCGCGATTAGCATATTCACTAGCCATTTTTCCATCTTCAAGGTGCTTTAATAAATCTTGTGCTAATTCAAGGCATTCTTTTGCACCTTTAAGATTTGCTTTTGCTTCTTTTGCAAGTCTATCAAGCTTTTTATTAAGCTGTTCAATATCAGCTAAGATTAATTCAAGATTTATAATTTCAATATCTCTAATAGGATCAACCCCACCTTCAACATGGGTAATATTCTCATCATCAAAACATCTTACTATATGTAAAATCAAATCAGTTTCACGAATATTTGCTAAGAATTTATTCCCTAGACCTTCGCCCTTACTAGCACCTTTTACAAGTCCTGCAATATCAACAAATTCTATCATTGAATGCATTATTCTTTGTGGATTTACTATTTTTGCAAGTTCATTTAAACGATGATCAGGAACTTCTACAACTGCTTTATTTGGCTCAATTGTGCAGAATGGATAGTTTGCTGCTTGAGCGTTTGCTGCTTTTGTTAAAGCGTTAAAAGTTGTGCTTTTACCAACGTTTGGAAGTCCAACAATACCTACACTAAGACCCATTATTTTCTCCTTGCCATTCTAAGTAAATTAATAATATTCATTCTAACTCCTGCTGCACTTGCACCATAACTATTCTCTCCCCAAGCTTTTTCTAAATAAGCTGGTCCAGCTATATCTAAGTGCAGCCATTTATCTTTATATTCTTTTCTAATAAACTCGCCTAAGAACATTCCAGCACTAATAGCTCCACCATATCTTGAGCTACCTGTATTGCTAACATCTGCTATCTTGCTTTTAATTAATTCTTTAATATGTGGATTAAAATGAAGAACGCAAGTATATTCGCCACTTCTTTTTGAGTTTTCATAAAATTCATTTTGAAGCTCTTCATTATAGCCCATAATGCCACTTGTATATTCGCTAAGCCCTACTACACAAGCACCTGTTAAAGTAGCTAAATCTATCAATAAATCAGGTTTTAAATCTTGTGCAAAACTTAAACAATCTGCTAAAACTAATCTTCCTTCAGCATCTGTGTTTCTTACTTCAATACTTACACCTTCTTTTGAAATTACTACATCATCAGGCATATATGATTTTTCACTTATGCAGTTTTGTGCTGCACCTATTATTCCGTGAATTTCATAATCTAAATTAAGTAATTTTGCAGCTTTTAAAATACCTAAAACAGCAGCAGCTCCGCTCTTATCAGCTTTCATTGTTAGCATATAATCAGCCGGTTTAAGGCTTAGCCCACCTGTATCATATACAAGTCCTTTTCCTACATAAACAATTCTTTTTTTTGCATTTTTAGGTTTATATGCTAGATGAATTAGCTTTGCTGGATAAGCACTTGCACGATTTACTGCCAAAAACGCATTCATTCCTTCTTTTTGCATATAATCATCGCTATAAATATTGCATTCTAAATCAAATTCTTTAGCAAGTTTTAAAGCGTCTTGCTCAAAGCTTAATTGATTGTATGTGCTTGGAATTTCATTTACGATATTCTTTACATCTTCACAAGCATTTGCTAAAACTTCAGCTAATCTAACGCCTTCTTTAATATCATCACTTGCATTTACTAAAAGACTAATAAGCTCAATTTTGCTATTTTTTGGCTCTTTTTGATATTTATTAAACTCATATAAAGCTGCTAAAACCCCATAAATAATCGCATAAGCACTATAAAACTCACAACCTATATTTAAGTATTCAATACTAAGGCTTTTTATATTTAAGTTTTTAATAGTTTTAATTGCACTTCCAACACTAGCTATTAAACTTGCATAAGTTAGCTCTTCGCTTAGCCCTATATAAAGTGTTCTTTTGGCTAAATTGCAAATACTTCCAACGCCTTTATAATCATTTATCTTAAAAAATTCATCATCATCAAATTTACTTAAATCTTTGTTTTGTATAAAACAAACTTTAAAATCAGTATTTGTATCATTAAATACTATTTGCATTTTTTTTACCTTTCTTACTTAATAATTTATTTTCTAAACTTTTAAACGCATATAAAATCAAGCATAAAAATCCAACTATTAAAATAGCTGCTAAATACCAATGATTTTTAGCCCAATTTATAATAGCCCAAATTTGCTCTCCAAAAATATAAACCGTAAAAATAGTAATAGCCGCCCAAACTTGAGCTGAAATAAAATTAATTATTGCAAATTTCTTAGCACTATAATTAGTAAGCCCTATACTCATAGGAATAACGGTTCTAAAACCATACATATAGCGTTGAATAAATATTATAGGCCAGCCATATTTTTGAAGTAATATTTGAGCTACTGCGAATTTTCTTCTCTGAGCTTTTAGTTTTTTTCTAATATAATTTTTTGAATATCTTCCTATATAAAAATACACTTGATCTCCAACAAAACCACCACAACCTGCAATAAAAGTAATAAGCCCTATATGAATATGTTCTCCATGAGCTGCAAGGCCTGCTAAGATTAGTGCAGTTTCTCCTTCAAGCGTGCACCATAAAAATATAATAATACTAGCAAGAACGATTTTATCTCTAAATAAAGCCGTTAAAACCCCTTCAGGATCAGCAAAAAACGAAGAAAAAAATTCTAAAATCATATCCATAGCTAATCCTTTATAACACAATAAATATCATTGCAATATTCTTTAAGAACCTTTAAGCCACCTATATTTATATCTATTAAAAAGCAACTTTTTATTTCACTTGCACCAGCTAATTTTAATAATTTCATACAGGCAATACTAGTGCCTCCAGTTGCTAATAAATCATCCATAAAAAGAACTTTTACATCTTTTTTGCCTAAAAATGCGTCCTTTTTCATCTCTACTTTATCGCTTCCATACTCTAAATCATATTCAACGCTAATTACATCTCCAGGAAGCTTATTTTTCTTTCTAATAGGAACAAAAGGAATATTTAAAACAGCACCTAAAGCAGCTGCAAATATAAAGCCACGACTCTCAGCTCCTACAATGAAATCAAAGCTTTCATTTTTATATTTTTCTTTTAAATGAGAAATTAGCATATTCCAACCATCATTATCTGCTAAAAGTGTAGTAATATCAGCAAAGATTATGCCTTCTTTTGGGTAGTTTGCATATCTTTTAATCTTTTGATTTAATAATTTTTCTATTTCCATAGTTTTTCCTTATAGTAAGCTTTCAATTTTTGCTTCTAATTCTTTGATTTTTGCGTTTAGTTTATTGTTTTCTAAACGATATTGAGAATTTCTTGTTCTTAAGCTTGTTAATTCGCCTTTTACCTTGTCTAATTCTTCGTTTAATACATCAATATTTCCAAGTGATCGTTGGAGTTGGGTTTGTAGCTTTCTCATAACCACTTCAGTATCATCAAAATTTGTCTTTAAAAACTCTTTTGAAGCTCTTTCTTTATTTAACAAAGACCTATAATAATAAGTCATTACAATAAAATATATGCAAATACAAACTAAAGCAGTAATTACCATCCATATAAATAGCATTTAATTTCCTAGCTTACGCACTCTAATTTCATGCCTTCCACCTAGAAAAGGCGTATTAATAAAAGTAAGTATTAGCTCTTTTGCTAAGTCAAAATCAATAAATCTAGCTCCAAGTGAAATAACATTAGCATCATTATGTTCTCTTGCTAATTGTGCGTATTCTTTAGAGTGGCAAAGTGCTGCACGGATGTGCGAATGGCGATTTGCTGCTATGCTAATTCCTATTCCTGTGCCACAAATTATAACTCCGATTGAATTAGGATTATTTTTAAGCTCATTTGCTAACTTATTCGCATAATCAGGATAATCAACGCTCTCATCGCTATCGCAACCTAGATTTATACATTCATAATCTTTAGAAAAATAATCAATTAAATCAAACTTTAGTTTAGTTGCTGCATGGTCGTTTGCAAAATAAATTCTCATCGTTTCCCTTATAATATAAATGTTTTTTAGTTTAATATTTAAGAGTTAATTAATAATACTCTCTAGCTTCTCGCTTTAAATCTCTTTCTTTAATACTTTGACGTTTATCGTGAAGATTTTTACCTTTTGCTAAAGCTAGAGTTCCTTTTAAAATTCCACGCTTAAAATAGCAATTTAATATCACTAAAGTATAACCATCGGTGCTGATTTTGCCTATTAATTTATCAATTTCTGCTCTTTTTAAAAGTAGTTTTCTAGCACGTCTATCTTCGTGCGAAAAATACTTATTATCAGTATTCATATGTCCTACATGCGAATCAAGCAGCCAAGCTTCGCCTTTAATAATTCTTACAAAAGAATCTTTTAAGTTTATTTTGCCGTGTCTAATAGCTACAACTTCACTGCCTTGTAATACAAACCCACATTCATAAGTATCTATAATGCTGTATTCAAATCTAGCTTTTTTATTTTCTGCAACGCTTTTCATTAATTTCCTTAAAATGAATATATAAGCCCGATTTTAGCGTAATTTTGATTAGCAATTAAGCTTAAACGATAATTTTTATAATCATAATATGAATTAAAATTTATATGAGATTTATCAAAACTAAGCTTTATTCCAAAATTATTAAAATCCTTCACAAAACCAAGAGCTAAACCATAATTATTAGCCCCAACAAACAAACCATTATAAGAATATCCTAAGAAAAAATTAGCAAAAGTTCTAGCCTTTTTGTATCTAATTCCTAATTCAAATTCGTAGCTAAAATTATTAAATTCACTTATACTTATAGGAGAAAAATATCTTTTATTAAAAGAAAACAAATTTAAACTATGAGATAATTTATCATTTAGGCTTAGCAAAGTAATTAAAAAATTAGAACTATTAAAACCATCATACTCATAAAATAAAGCTGCTTTATAAAAATTAATTTTTTTATTAGTATTAAGTGATACAAATCTTAAAGGAATTAAACTTTTTTTTAAACTAACATCATATTTGTTTGCATATTCACTTAAGGCTGATGAGCAGTTTTTGCCTAAAAATGTATAAGTATCAAGAGTGTCGCTTTCATAAAATAAAGCCGATAAATTAGCTTCTTCGCTATCATTTAAATTTAGTGGATAGCACTCAACAAATCTTTTATCATCTTCATAAAACTTTACTAATTTATCTTTAGGCAAAATTTGTAAAATTCCTTCTACACCAAAAAGCGCTAATAAATTATCTTTAACATTTAAATCGCTATTTAAATTAAAACTAGCAGCTTTATTGTTATATGCTAAAAATAAATGTCCAAACATAGTATCAAGTCGCTTATAATCTTCGCTCACGTAACAAACACTAATTTCACTAGCTTTTACAAAAATACTTAAAATCAATAAAAATACAAATCTCATCTTATTATTTTACTTTTTTTGTTAGCATAAAAGTAAAAAAGGAGAAATAATGCAAATAATTGAATTATTCAAAAATGTAAAATATCCTAATTTTCAAAAGGATATTGTAAGTTTTGGCTTTGTTAAAAAATGCGAATTAGCAGGCGATATTATTTTAATGGATATTGAAATTCCAGCTACTAGCATTGAAGTTGCAAACGCTATAAGAAACGAATGTGAAGCAATAGCAAGAAATAATAACTATAAGCTAGAGCTTAAAATCATTCAACCAAAACTAGAAGAGCCAGAAATAAAAAGACCAAAAATCAAAAATCTAGCCCCACAAATTAAGCATTTTGTAATGATTAGTAGTGGAAAAGGCGGTGTTGGTAAAAGCACAACAACTCTAAATCTAGCACTAAGCTTAGCAAAACTAGGCAAAAAAGTTGGAGTATTAGATGCTGATATTTATGGACCTAATATGCCTAGAATGCTTGGGGCTGAAGATGAAAAACCAGTAGTAGTAGGCAATAAACTTCGCCCTATTAAAGCTTATGGAATTGAGCTTATGAGCATGGGAAATCTAATTGAAGCAGGACAAGGACTAATGTGGAGAGGCTCTATGGTTATGAAAGCAATTGAGCAATTATTAAGCGATGTTCTTTGGAGTGAGCTTGATGTGTTATTGCTTGATATGCCTCCTGGAACTGGTGATGCGCAAATTACTTTAGCTCAAAGCGTGCCTGTTAGTGCAGGAGTTTGCGTTAGCACTCCACAAGCTGTAAGCCTTGATGATAGCAGAAGAGCTATGGATATGTTTGCTAAATTAAACATACCTGTTGCAGGAATAATTGAAAATATGAGTGGTTTTATATGTCCTAATTGCGAGATTGAGCATGAGATTTTTGGCAAAGGTGGAGCACTTAATTTAGCTCATGAATATGATTGCTCTATTTTAGGCTGTATTCCTATTGATTTATCTATTAGAAGTGGTGGAGATAGTGGCAAGCCTGTATCAATGTGCGAGCCAAACTCAGTTGTAGCTAAAAGATACGAAGAAGCTGCGTTTAAATTAATTGAGTTTTTAAACACTGCAAAGGCTGATAATTCTAGCATTCAACCAACTTCAAATACCCCAGCTTGTCATTAAGCAAAATCCTAATTCAAATTCTTTTAGAATTTGAATTAGGAAATTATATTATTACAATAATATATTTGTTAAAATATTGACCTTACAAATGTTTGAATAAAAATTAAATTTAAAACTCAATAATAATTGTAACTTTTTAAAAATTTTAAAAACCAAATTCCTAATTCAAATTCTCTTTATTTTTGATATATAAAACCCAAATATTTTAATCTTTTATTTAATTCTAATATTTTGCTTTTACTTACTTAAAATAGATTATTTCAAATAGTTTTAATAGAATTTGATTTTTTAAATTCACATAGAATTTTAAAAATAAACCTTATATTTTAATCAGTATAAAAAGCAATTAAAATAACAAGTAGTTAAATTAAGAAATTGATTTTAAATTAATGATATTTTCTTTAAAGAATTTGAAATAGGAATTTGAAATTCCTATATTATAAAGTTTGATTTAGAGTTGAAGTATTTTTGTATTCTTGCTTATAGCCATTTACTTCTATGCTGTCTTTTAACATTTCTTCTAGCATAGAATCATAAAATTCTTTTACTGATAATACGTATCTTGCATATTCTTTATTTTTTGCTAATAAATAATTTAAATTAAATCTTAATTGCTGTAATAAATCATTAGTTTTTTCGCTTAAAACATCAGTTAAGTTGCCGTTATTTTTATTTGCTAAATCTAATAATGCCATATCTAAAGCTTTTTTTTCTTTTAAAAAAGCATTTAAAGCATCTAATTTTTCTTTATTTTGGCTATCTAATCTATCTTTTCTAGCTTCCCTTATATCTGCAATTCCTTGTTCTGTAAGCTTGATGATAGTTAGTAATAAATTATTTGCAGTGCTTAATCTTTTTTCTATCATCAGCTTAACTCATTTAAAATAGCGTTTGCAGTAGCTTTTAAATCTATTTTATAAGTTCCATTAGCAATTTGCTCTGCAATTGCAGCTGCTTTTGGACTAAGAGAGCTTTGTTTTACATCGCTTTTGCTATCAACATTCTCGCTTTTACTTAACTTAGGTTTTAAAATATCTTGACTTGAATAAGCCATAGATGAACTAACTGAGTTTAACATCTTTCAACCTTTTTTAATAATATTTTCTACTATATCGGACAAAGTTTAAAAATCTTTATAGTCTTTCTTTTAAAAAATTAAATAAAATTTCTGAAAAGCCAAGCCCCCCGCTTAAAGCCTTACTCATAGCATCATTATACATAGAGCCATAAATATCATCGGCTGCATCTTTGCCAAACAAAGGATTTTCAATCTTTAAGCTAATATCTAAAACATTTTTTATCATAAAAGCTTCAAAAGCATCGGTTTGCTCTCTTAATAATTTTTCATCAATATTTTGAGTCTTAAACTCTAAATTATTTGCTATATCAAAATGCTTTTTCTTCTCTAATTCATTTGTTTTTTTCTCTAAAATATTAGCAAAATCGCTTTTTTCATTCTCACTTAGTTTTATTAAAGTATTTGTATTAGGTAAAGTGTTTTTATAAGTACTTTCATATATTTTTGACAAATCCATTATAAAATCTCCAATTCAGCATTAATAGCACCTGCTTGTTTTAGATTTTTAATAATAGTAATAACATCAGCAGGACTTGCTCCTAATTTATTTAAAGCTCTTGTAATATTTGCAAGAGTTATTTTATCGTTTGCAATTCTTAAAATATTTGCACTCGTATCAATTACACTTCCATCTTTTAAATCAACTTCATTATCTTTTAATTCATAAGGTCTTTTTGGCTCAATTTTAATTGTAATATTTCCATGAGAAATCAAAACAGGGCTAACTTCAACATCAATTCCACTAATAATGGTTCCTGTTTTTTCATTTATTATAATTTTACTATTTGCATTCACTTCGCCTGCATCAAGACTTAAAACCTTAGCTATAAAATCAACTGCACTTTCTTCTTCAGGACGCTCTATTATTATTGTTTTACCATCGGTTGCTCTTGCAATATCTAAATCAAATGCTTTATTAATTGAGTTTTTAATCTTACTAGCTAATGCAAAATCATTTTGTTTTAAGCTAAGAGTTATCATATTTTGATTACTAAAGTCAAAGCCAACTTCACGCTCAATACTAGCTCCATTAGTAATCTTTGCATTAGTCATACTAGCACCTTTTCCACTACTATCAATACTTAAAGCTCCTTGCGCTAAAGCATAAATATTGCCATCAACACCCTTTAAAGCACTCAGTAAAAGTGTGCCACCTTTAAGACTTTTCGCATCTCCTAAAGAAGCCACATTCACATCTATTTTATCCCCTGCTTTAGCAAATGCAGGTAACTTTGCACTTATCATAACTGCTGCTGTGTTTTTACTTTTGATATCATCAGGACTTATTTTTATATTCATTGAGCCTAGCATATTAGCAATTGATTGAATAGTAAATTCACTACTAGAACCATCTCCGCTACCATTAAGACCTACAACTAGACCATATCCTATTAATTCATTATCTCTTACCCCAACAATATTTGCAACATCTTTTATAGAAGTTGAAAAAAGATAGCCACAAAACACAAAAATAAAAACTATAAAACGCATAAATTTTCCTTATTATAAATATGTTTAATAAAGCAAATCATATTCCATATTTTTTACAAAAACATTAACCAATTACTAAAGGAGCTTTTGTAAAATCAAGGAATTACTTTCAATTTTAAGGATAATAAATGCACGATAGTTTATTTTTGTTTAGCGAATTTATTACTGATGATATTAAAATGGCTTATTTAATTCATCTAGTTTTAGTTCTTGCAATAATTTTAGTTCTAGCAAAAGCTGCCACTTCTAAAATGCAATTAGTTCCAAAAGGTGTTCAAAATATCATGGAAATGTTCTTAGAAGGCGTATTAAATATGGGTAAAGATACAATAGGTTCAAAAGAAGCTTCTTTAAAATATGTTCCTTTAATTGCTACTTTAGGTCTTGTTGTTTTTGTTAGTAATATGATAGGAATTATCCCAGGTTTTGAAGCTCCAAGTGCTAGTTTAAATTTAACACTTCCTTTAGCTGTTATTGTATTTTTTTACTATCATTATGAAGGTATAAAAACTCAAGGAGTTTGTAAATATTTTAAACATTTCTTAGGACCTGTTAAACTTATTTCTCCACTTATGTTTGTTGTAGAAGTGATTTCACACTTTTCTCGTATTGTTTCATTATCATTCCGTTTATTTGGAAATATAAAAGGTGATGATTTATTCTTAGGAGTTATCTTAACTCTAGTTCCATTCGTTGCACCACTTCCACCATATTTTCTATTAACTTTTATGGCTTGCTTACAAACATTCGTATTTATGATACTTACTTATGTATATATTGCAGGTGCTATTGCACTTGATGAGGAGCATTAATGGAATTTGAAGTAGTAATCGGTCTTGAAGTTCATACACAACTAAACACAAAAACTAAAATCTTTTGCTCATGCGCAACAAGTTTTGGAGAAGTTGCTAACACTAATGTTTGCCCCGTATGTTTAGCTTTACCAGGTGCTTTACCAGTATTAAATAAAGAAGCTTTACAAAAGGCAATATATTTTGGTAAAGCTATCAATGCAAAAATAAATGAAGTAAGTATTTTTAATAGAAAAAATTATTTTTATCCTGACTTACCTAAAGCTTATCAAATATCTCAATTTGATGTAGCAATTGTAGAAGGTGGAAAACTTGAAATTGAAGGCGATTTTGGTAAAAAAACAATAGGAATTACAAGAGCACACTTAGAAGAAGATGCAGGTAAAAATATTCACGAAAATGATAATTCTTTAGTAGATTTAAATCGTGCAGGAACTCCGCTTTTAGAAATAGTAAGCGAACCAGAAATTAGAAGTGCAGATGAAGCAGTTGCATATCTTAAAAAACTCCATTCTATTATAAGATTTTTAGATATTAGCGATGCAAATATGCAAGAAGGTTCATTTAGATGTGATGTAAATATCTCAATTCGCCCTAAAGGTGATGAGAAATTTTATACAAGAGTAGAAATTAAAAACCTAAATAGTTTTAGATTTATTCAAAAAGCTATTGAATACGAAAAAGAAAGACAAATAGCAGCTTGGATGGATGGTAAATACGAAAGCGAAATAGTTCAAGAAACAAGATTATTCGATACAACAAGACTTGTAACAAAATCTATGAGAAGTAAAGAAGAAGCAGCTGAATATAGATATTTTGCTGACCCTGATTTATTACCTGTATTAGCTACTAAAGAAATGATTGATGTAAAAATTCCAGAATTAGCAGATGAAAAAATAGCTCGTTATATGAGTGAATATGGAATAAAAGAAGATGATGCAAAGGTTTTAGTAAGTTCTCTTGAAATGGCTAAATTCTTTGAATATTTAATAGAAAGTGGCTGTTCAGCTAAACTTAGCACTACTTGGCTTAGTGTAGAACTTATGGGACTTTTAAAAGGTGAATTAAATATCACAAATTCTCCTGTAAGTAAAGAAAAATTAGCAGATTTAATCAAAGCAATTGATAGCGGAGAAATTTCAAATAAAGCAGGAAAAGATGTTTTAGCATATTTATTTGAAAACGACATTAGTGTAAGTGAATGTATTGAAAAACTTGGCTTAAAACAAGTTAGCGATGATGGTGCGATAAATGCAATCATTGATGAAATTCTAGCTAAAAACACAGATAAAGTAGAAGAATATAAATCAGGTAAAGATAAATTATTTGGTTTCTTTGTAGGTCAAGTAATGAAAGAAGGAAAAGGTGCCTTTAACCCTGCAAAAGTAAATGAGCTTTTAAAGGCTAAGCTTGGATGATTAGCGTAATAGGCTCAGGTAAGTGGGGTAGCGCAATAGCTCATGCTATCTCACTTAATAATAAAGTAAATATTTGTCCTTTTAATAAAAAAGATGGAGATTATATAAGTATAGATGAAGCTAAAAAAAGCGAATATTTAGTATTTGCTTTAAGCGCTCAAGGAACTTATGATTATCTTAAAACTAATTTCGCAAGTATAAATAACAATAAAGTTTTAATCGCATCAAAAGGTATTTATGAAGATATGTTCTTGCACGATATATTTTCAAAATTTTTTCATAAAGAAAATATATGTGTTTTAACAGGTCCATCATTTGCGGCTGAAGTTAGCAAAAATTTACCTACAGCTTTAGTAATTAGTGGAATTAATGAGAATTTAAATCAGGAATTTGCAGCCTTTTTTCCAAACTTTATTAAAACATACACAGATACTGATGTAATCGGTGCAGAGATTTGTGGTGCTTATAAAAACATAATTGCAATTGCAAGTGGGATTTGTGATGGATTAGAATTAGGCAATAATGCAAGAGCAGCTTTAATATCTCGTGGTCTTATTGAAATTACTAGATTTGGTAAATTTTTTGGAGCAAGAGATAATACATTTTTAGGACTTAGTGGGGCTGGGGATTTATTTTTAACTGCAAGCTCAACACTTTCTAGAAATTATAGAGTTGGTTTAATGCTTGCAAAAGGATATTCAAAAGAGCAAATATATAAGGAATTACAAGAAGTTGCCGAAGGAATTGCCACTACAAAATCAGTGTGTAAAATCGCTAAAACTAATAATATTTATTGCCCTATTGCAAATGAAATATCATTAATTTTAGATGGAAAAGACGTAAAAATAAGCTTACAAGATTTACTTAAAAGATGAAAAAGTTATTAATATTAATATTTACTATAAGCATAGGCTATTCTTCAAATTTATCAAACATAAGCACGCAAAGACTAGCAGGACAAATGATTATGATAGGCTTTAATGGAAAAGACATTAAAGAATACACAATAAGAAAGCTAGGTCAAGAAGCAAGCTTAGGAAAATTAGGCGGTATTGTATTTAGAGCGAATAATTTTACCGATACAGAACAAGCAAAAAAACTAGTAAAAAGATTTAAAAATATAGCAATAGTAAATCCATTATTTTTAGCAATTGATTATAAAGATTTAGATAAAAATTATGATTTTATGTATTTTAAAGAGCCTGATTTTGTAAATCAAACACTTAATATAAACGATGCAAGACTTAGCTATTTAAAAACAGCACTAAATCTAAAAGAATTAGGATTAAATCTAAATCTAAGCCTTGGAGTAAATACTCAAATTACAAATGATTTATTAGATAAACTCAGTATTTATGCAAGAGAGTATTCAGATGCCTTTAAACAAAGCAATATTTTAGTATCAGCAAAAACATTTCCTGGCGATATGAATTACTTAGAAAAAGAAGTAAAAGACTATAAAATAAGCTTTTTAAAGCCATTTTATGATTTTTCACAAACAAATAAAGTAGATATGATCATGGTCTCAAATAAAATTTATCCTATGCTAGATACAAATCCAGCAGTAATGTCAGAAAAAATCATAAATATTTTAAAAAATGATTTAGCTTATAAAGGCGTTATTATAAGTGATGATATTTTAGGTGGAGATTTAGATAATATTGACTTTAGCGAAAGAATAATAAATAGTATAAATGCAGGTGTTGATATATTATATTTTGGATTATCAAAAATCAAATACGGAGATACAGCAAGCTATGTAGTAGATATAATCACAAAAGCTGTAAATGATGGTAAAATCACTAGAAAAAGACTTGAAGAATCGTATTTAAAAATAACTAGCCTAAAAGAAAAATTATGATAAAACAATTATTAGATGAAGCAGCAAGTGTTAAAAATACTTTAGATAACCTTTATTCTCATCCTGACCCATTACAAGTTGTTTATGATAATATAAATCGTAAAGATATAGAATTTATTGCACTTATTTGTGCTTTATTTGCTTATGGTAATGCAGGAGCTATTGTTAAATTTTTAAAAAAACTTGATTTTTCATTACTTGATAAAAGTGATAATGAAATTAAAGAACTTAATAATTTATATAGATTTCAAAGCTCACAAGATGTAGCACAGATTTTTATAAGCTTAAAAAGATTTAAAGAAAAAACAAGCATAAAAGACTTTAGCCATAAAATATACAAATCTAGCAAAGAAAATAAATTACTAAATGTAATTTATGCCTTTATTAATGAAATTTATTCTTTAAATGATTATAGAAGTTCTGGTTATGAGTTTTTCTTTAGCAAGGTAAATAAAACAAGTGCTTATAAAAGATATTGTATGTATTATCGTTGGATGGTAAGAAATGATAATTTAGATTTAGGTTTATTTGATGAGATAAACCCAGCTGATTTATTAATGCCACTTGATACGCATACACATAAAATGGGCTTAAAATTAGGACTAATTACAAGAAAACAAGCCGATCAAAAATGTATGCTTGAGCTAAGCAAGGCTTTAAGAGAATTTTGCCCAAATGATCCTTTAAAATATGATTTTGCACTTTATAGAATATCGCAAACTAATGATGAAAAAGCCTTAAACGAGCTTATTAAAAATGCCAGATCTTAGCCTAATTCAAGAAATAATCGTATTAATCTCAGCTACTTTTGCAGGATTTATTGACGCTATTTGTGGTGGTGGCGGTCTTATTATAATTCCTATGCTAATAGCCTTTGGATTAGGAGAGCAACTTGCAATAAGCACGCATAAATTTCAAGCAATGTTTGCAATGCTTTGTTCTTTTTCTACACTTTTTAAATATATTGAGTTTAAAAAGCTATTTTTAGGCATAATTTTTAGCCTAATAGGTGGAATAATTGGTGCTAGAGTTTTAATCATAATAAATCCTGAACCATTAAAACCGATTATTTTATTTACACTTTTAGCCATATTTATCTATTCTATATTTAATTCAAAACTAGGCTCAATTAAAGCAAAGCAAATAATGAGCGAAAAATTATTTTATCCATTATTTGGCTTATTAATCGGTTTTTATGATGGCTTTTTAGGGCCTGCTACGGGTTCGTTTTGGATATTTGCTAGCATTAGCTTAATAGGACAAGATATAAAACAAGCTAGCATTAATGCAAAAGCTTTATGTATGGCAAGCGGAATGATTTCTCTTCTTGTATTTATAATAGATTTTAATATTTATTATTCGCTTGGTTTTAAAATGGCAGCTTGCGGGATATTTGGAGCATTTTTAGGAGCTAAGTTTGTTCTAAAATATAAAAGCACATCGATTAAAAAAATCTTTTTAATAATAGTATTTTTAACCCTTTCTAAGCTAAGTTATGAATATTTTATGAATTAAATACTTAACAATTTTTAAACCTTGCACGAATTATCAAACCAAATTCCTATTTTAAATTCTGCTGCCCTACCCTTTAAAAACAAAGGAATTTGAAATAGGAATTTAAATAAACAATTAACTAAGTTTTACGCTAGTTTAAAGAAATTTAAGTTTTATAAAAGATGATTTAGCCTACACTCAAACACATCAAAGCAAGGTTTTTCATCATAAGCTCTATTTGTATTACCACAACGATCAATTTCTACTCTAAACTTAAATTTTGAACCTAAATTATTATCAGTTGTCGTATATGAATACTCTAAAAATCCATCTTTTACATCAAATCCACCTTTAAAAAATACAATATCATATCCTCTGCTAGTTGATAAAAACAAAGGCCTTTCTAATAGTTTTTCTGAATAGTTTTTGCTATTTATTTTACGTTTTTGAAGACTTTCTATATCAAATGATTTTAAATCATCAAAATCCTTTATCTCATCAAGGGTATAAAAATATATACGTTCTTTTATATATTCATAAGCAATATTTTTATAATAAGCTCTAGTTTTGTCTAAAAAATCATTCGTAGCTCTTTTTACAAGCTCATCTTTACTTAAAATCTCATTATCTTTTACACAATATCCAAGCAAATCTTTTTCATAACTACTTTTTAAAACATAGCTAAAATCATTAAAATTAGAATAATCAACGACAGTTCTAACAAAAAGCGCTTCAAAACTAATGATTACAATACTAATGAGTAAAAATTTTTTAAAGCTAATTTTTCTAATTATTTTAATAATTAATAAAATTAAAATCGTAAAAATTGCTAAAGATATTAAAGGATAAGCAGCATCAAAAAGCTTAAAAGCTCTCCATGCAAAATAAAAAAATTCTAAAAAAACACCGATAAAAATAAAAAATCCAAATACTAAAGAAAGTAAAATTTGCATAGCAATTCCCCTAAAATAGGGGATTTTATCTATCTTCTAATTTGTAATTATTCACAAAATCAGCATTATTGATATTCTCAACGCTTCTTCCACCAAAACCTATGTGAGATTGTGGGATTTCTTCTAGCATTATTACTATTCTTTCACGCTTTTTGCCTAATTTTGTTTCAAAATATTCGGTTAAATCTTTTATGATTTCTTCGCATTTTTCTTTATTTGGCATTGGCGCTGCTAGTTTTATATTAATTACTGGCATTTATTCTCCTTTGTAGATTTTTTTAAGGTTGCTTATTTTAGCACACGAATTTAACATTAAAAAATCAGCTATTATAAAGCTTAACATTGATTTTAAAACAACAGCCCCACGCACTCCAACGCAAGGATCATGTCTTCCATGAATGCTATCTTTAATAAGTTTTAAATCTTTATTTAGCATAGTTTGTTCTTTAAAAATTGAAGGAGTTGGCTTAAAATGAGCCTTGATATAAATATTTTCTCCAGTGCTAATTCCGCCAACAACTCCGCCACTAAAATTATGTCTAGTATGCAAAAATAAAGGCTTGTTTATATTAGCCTTTGCTTCTTTAAATGATACAAAATTACTTGATTTTTTCACTATATTACTTGTAGTGTTTGTGTGATTTTCGCTATTGCTAACGCCTAAAATCTCATCATTTGCAAATGAGCCATTCATTGAGCTTAGTTTTCTTCCTGCTCCAATTTCAACGCATTTTACAGCATTAAGCCCCATAAATGCACTTGCAATTCTAGCATCTAGCTTATCATAAAGCCCATTTCCTAGCCCTGCCATTACGCCAAATGCAGCAACACTTACACTAGCACCTACACTATCATTATTGTTTTTTGCTTTTATGATTTCATCTTTAAATAATTCTTTTATTAAATCATCGCCTAAAGCGTTAAAGTCTTTAGCTAAAGCGTTTTTATAATCATTTTCGCTAAATTTAAACTCATCTAAACTAACTCCACCTACCCCGCAAATACTTGCATAAGTTCTTATATTAAATTCTTTTAGTATTAAATCTGCAAAACTTCCTGCAATAACCCTTGCAAGGCTTTCTCTAGCACTACTTCTACCACCACCACGATAATCAAAATGCTCGTATTTTGCATAATAGCTAAAATCAGCATGAGCAGGGCGTAAATGCTCTTTATAATCTTTACTTCTAGTGTTGTTATTTTCTACAAGTACGCAAATTGGAGCACCTGTGCTAATATCATTAAATACTCCGCTAATTATATTTATCTCATCAGCTTCTTTTCTAGGAGTGCTAAATGCTCCACCACCTTGTCTTAGCTTTAGTTGTGAGTTTATATAATCAATATCAATCTTAATTCCTGCTGGATAATTGTCTATTACAACGCCTATTGCTTTTCCGTGACTTTCTCCAAAGCTACTAAATTTTAAAAAACTTCCAAAACTATTCATCTTCTAATCTTTCTAGTGCTAATTTTGCGGCACTTTGCTCTGCTTCTTTTTTACTATTTCCTATAGCTTTTGTAAATAATTCATCGTTTAAGAAAAGTCCTATTTCAAATTCTTTTTTATGATCAGGTCCTTTTGTGCTAAGGATTTTATATTCTGGTGTTTGCGCCATTATTGCTTGAGTTTTTTCTTGAAGCTTTGTTTTATAATCTTTTATAAGTTCTATATCAATCTTAGGAAAAACTTCATTTAAAATCTTTTCGCCAACTTCTCTTGCTTTTTCATAACCACTTTCTAAGTAAATTGCACCTATTATTGCTTCGTAAGCATCTGAAAGTAAGCTTGGCTTTGCTCTTCCGCCGTTATTTTCTTCTGAAGTTGATAATTGTAAAAAATCTCCTATATTTAGGTATTTTGCAATTTTTGCAAATGATTTTTCATTTACAAGTGCAGCTCTTAATTTACTTAAATCTCCTTCACTAAAATGTCCGAAATCTTTAAATAAAATATTTGCCACTATTAAATCAAGAACCGCATCACCCAAAAACTCAAGCCTTTCATTATGAGTTTTGCCAAAACTTTTATGTGTTAGTGCTTGATTTAATAGAGCTTCGTTTTTAAATTTATAATTTAATTTATCTTCTATCTCTTTATATTTTGAATGTTTTTTTTCTACTATTACGCCTTTTTCATACTCAAGTGCTTTTGTCCTTGCTAATTCATCACACATTTCATTATAAGTATCGCCATTATGAGCCTTTACCCAAATTGCATTGATTTTATGTGATTTTGAAACTTCTAAATAATTTTTCCATAATTCAACATTTTTTTTACCCTTAAAGTTGGTTTTAACCCAACCGCTAAGCCACTCATTAATTCCTTTTACTACATATTGACTATCGCTATATAAATCAATTTCACAAGCTTCATTAAGACTTGAAAGTGCATTAATACAGGCACTTAGTTCCATAATATTATTTGTTGTAGAGCTTTCTCCACCACTATCTTTTGTAATTTTGCCATCATCTAATTTTATCCAAGCCCAACCACCTGCTCCTGGATTGTTTAGGCAACTTCCGTCTGTATATATAGTTATTTTTTTCATATTTTTATCCTTAAATTAGCTTGTAAGCAATCACATCTAAAGCACTGCGAACAAAACGGAGTGTAAAATAAAGAATGCGATGAACAATATTTGCATAAATAAAATTGATTGATAGAACTAGCATCTATTATTTTATCATCTACTTTTACTTGCTTATATGAAAAATTAGGAGAGTTTTTATAATTTTTTATAAATTCTAAATCCTTTTCATAATCATTTAAAACACATAAGCATTTATAAACTTCTATGCAATCATTTATTTCATTTAATTTAAAGTGAATATAAGCAAGACTTAACAACGCTGCTTCATCTCTAGCACGATTTTTTAAAATTTTTAATAAATCTTGCTTAGCGTCATTTAACAAACCTAGCCTTAAATCACATTGTGCTAATAGATATAATAAGTCTTTATCATTACTAAATTCATTTAATAAATTGATTAAAACTTGCTTACATTCTAAAAACATTGATGCTTTAAAAAATCCATTTGCTAAATTAAGCCTTTCATCAAAACTTAAATTGCTTAAATATTTAGGCTCAAGTGCGTTAAAATTAGCAAGATATTTTTTAATATTTTTATTAGTTTGACTTTCTTTTAAACTTGCAAAGATGATTTGAGATAGTGCAATGATTAAAACAAGGCTAATTAATACTAAAATACCAAAAATAGGATTTCTATAATAGCTAAGTATTAAATCCACAAATATCCTTTAAAAAAAATTAATTAATTATACATATAATACTTTTATGATTACAAACGAGAGCATTCAAAGATTAAAAGAAAGTGTTAATATTGTTGATTTAATTTCAAATTATATTCCAGTGCATAAAAATGGTGCGAATTATATGTGCGTTTGCCCTTTTCATGCTGATAAAAACCCTAGTATGGCTATTCGTGAAAACGAAGGTTTTTTTCATTGCTTTGGATGTGGGGCTAATGGCGATGCTATAAGTTTTTTACAAAAATATAATAATTTAGATTTTATAGACGCTGTAAAAGAATTAGCAAATATGTATAACTTCGTTTTAGAAGATGATAAAAAAACAAAGGTCTATCAAAAAAACGATGCTTTAGTGGTATTAAATGATTATTATATAAGCGAATTAAATATTCGTGGGAATTTGATTTCGTATCTTGAAAAAAGAAAAATCACAAGAGATTTAAGAATTAAATTTAATCTTGGCTACGCACCTAGTGCAAACGATACTTTAAGAGTATTGCAAAAAGCAAATATTCCTTTAGAAAATGCTCTAAACGAAGGAGTTCTTAAAAAAAACGAAAATGGAGTTTATGCTTCTTTTATAGAAAGAATTACCTTTCCTATTTATGATAATACAGGCTTTTTAGTAGGTTTTGGAGGACGCACACTAAATCCGCAAAATCCTGCGAAATATGTAAATTCCCCTGCTTCGGCTCTTTTTGATAAAAGCACTATTTTTTATGCTTATCACTTAGCAAAAAACGATATTAATAAGCACAAAAGAATGATAATTTGTGAAGGCTATATGGATACAATTAGCCTACATAAAGCAGGTTTAACCTATGCAGTAGCAGTGTTAGGAACTGCACTTACTAAACAGCATTTAAGACTAATTAAAAAAGATTGCTTTGTATCGCTTTGTTTTGATAAAGATGGTGCAGGATTAAATGCTGCATTTAAAGCAGGTGTATTGCTTAGTGCAAACGGCTATAACGCCGAAGTAATAAGGCTAAAAACATACAAAGACCCAGGCGAATATATTGAAAACAACGAAGAATTAAAGCTAAAATCAGAATTAAACAACGCAATAAATATCATTACATTTTGTATTGAATATATATTCAAAAAAGAATTAGAGCTTGAATATTTAGACAAATTAAGCATAAGTAAAATTGAGCCATTTTTGATAAAACAAGCTTATTTAAAAGTCTTAGAATATACAAATACAATTGATAGTTTTTTAGCAAATACTCATCTTAAGATATTTTGCGAAAATTATGGGCTTGACTTTAATCTATTAAATGGAATAAAAGCAAAAGTTATAGAAAAAAAACCACAAATTAAAAAAACAAGCAATATTCAAGAAGATAGAATAATTTATTTTCTAGCTATTTCTAAGGCAAATTTTAATGTTTTGATTTTAAGAGAATATTTTCAAAATCCACTAATTGATGATGTTTTAGATATGAACTATGCAAGTGCAGGACTAATTGAGTTTTTAAACAATTTTAGCAACGCACAAAAAATTGATAATATTTTAGTTTTTTTTAATAATTTAGCTAATTATTACGCAAGTTTTAATATTCTAAACGCTTCTTTATTTAAAAACTATGCAGCAGAGATTATAAAAAACTTAAAATTAATTCACAGCAAAGAAGGTTTAAAAAAGGCTTATCATTGTTTAGTTGAATTAATCTTAGTTCATAACAAAGCCTTAGATGAAGAAGAAAAAGAAAAATTAAAAGACTATATAAGAAAATTAGGAGAATAAATGAAAGCATTAGCTTTATTTAGCGGTGGTCTTGATAGTATGTTAGCAATCACTACCATTGCAAAACAAGGAATAGAAGTTGAAGCCATTCATATTGATACGGGATTTGGTGGAAGCAATTTTGAATTATTAAAACGCCGTGCAAATATGGCAGGAGCTAGCTTTAGAGTAGTTGATATTAGTAGTGCGTATTTGCAAGATGTTTTATTAAATCCAAAATATGGCTATGGAAAAGCTATAAATCCTTGTATTGATTGTCATGGTTATATGTTTAAGACTGCACTTTCTATGTGTGAAGATTTAGGAGCTTCTTTTGTAATTAGTGGAGAGGTTTTAGGTCAGCGTCCTATGAGCCAAAGAGCACAAGCATTAAATAGCGTTGCAAAACTTAGCGAAGATAAGGATAATAAGATTTTACGCCCTTTAAGTGCTAAATTACTTGCACCAACTTTACCTGAGATTAATGGCTGGGTTGATAGAGAAAAACTGCTTGATTTTAGTGGCAGGGGAAGAACTAGACAAATGGAACTTGCAAATATTTATGGATACAGCGATTATGAAAGCCCAGCTGGTGGATGCTTATTAACCTTGCAAGCTTACAAAAACAAAATACAAGATTATTTAAAATACGATACTTTAGATAGCCAAAATGCAAAATTATTAAGATACGGAAGACATTTAAGACTGCCAAATAATGCTAAGATGATAATTTCAAGAGATGAAGCAGAAGGCATAAAAATCTTAGAATTATTAGCAAATGAAAAAATAAAAATGAGCGAGATTAAAACAGGCTTAATCGGTGCGATTTCTTTACTAGATAATAATGCTAGTTTAGATGATATTAATCTTGCTTGCTCACTTGCACTTGCTTATGCTAAAAGTCCAGATGATAAAGAATGCGAGTTTAAAGGGCAAAAATATTTTGCAAAAGCACTCAGTAAAAACGACGCTAAAAAATACTTTATAGTTTAATGAAATTCCTGTTTCAAATTCTTAAAATAGGAATTAAAACTTTCTTACTAAGCCATATTTAACATTAAGTAATATGGCTTAATAATTTTAATTTAATACTTCTTTACAATTTCCTTTAAAATATGTTCTTTATATTCTTTTAGATATTTTTCGCCTTGATTTTCTTTATGCACGTCATAGCAAGCAAAGGTTTTAAGTGCCTTCATACCCAAAAACTCATGAGTTTTCATAATGCTTATACCAACTCCATCAATACCAACACCACCAAAAAACTGATTTTTATCAGTAAATGCTTCCTCAGGTGCATTCCAAGTCCAAGAAATCATAAATTTTTTATCTTGACAAAGCCCACCTGAGCCGTATTTTTTACTTGCATCGTTTCTACTTCTGCCATCATTTTCCCATAATTTTCCAGCGCCTTCTTTAAAAACTTTTGCAAAATATTCCCATACTATCCAAGGTGCATTCATCCAAAATCCTTGCACTTGAAAGATAATAATATCTGCTCTTAATATTTTTTCTACTTCAGTTTTTGGCTCATACCCTTCATCAATAATGGTTTGCTCTACTTTAAAACCATTTTCATTCAAAGTATTAAATGCAACTTGACAAAGACTTGCACTTAATTTTGCTTCTGAAAACCCAAAGGCTTTAGCACCATTAATCAGTAAAACATTTTTCATAAAATCTCCTTGTGTAAAAAATGAAAAAACATTATAATTTACACCTAATTTTTAGTCAATACGAATAATTTTGTTAGATACTAACCAAAAGGAGAGTGTATGGAAAAATGTCATCAAGATGAAAAATATATCGGTAAATGTGGGTTTTATTATACTTTAAGTCTAATTTCAAGTAAGTATAAAATGAGCATATTATACCTTTTGTCAAAACATAAAATTATAAGATACAACGAGCTTAAAAGAATGATAGATGGAGTTTCTTTTAAGAGTTTAACAAAAGCTTTAAAAGAGCTTGAAAATGATGATTTGATAATTCGCACCGAATACCCACAAATCCCACCAAAGGTTGAATATAGTTTGAGTAAAAGGGGAGAAAGCTTGATTCCTATACTTGATTTAATGTGTAAATGGGGTGTTGATAATAGACAATAATTTAATTCCTATTTCAAATTCTTATAATTTTTTATTAGATATATAAGAGTTGCAATGAAGCTAATAATAAAAAATGCTAATATCAAGCTTTGTTTAAATAAAAATATATTTATTAAAGCAATAAATATAAGTCTTATGATTAATTCTTTTTTGCCTAAATTAATATTAAGATTTGTTTCATTATTACACAAGCTCAAAAACAATATCAAGAATAAAAAAGTAAAAAATATGTATATATTATAATCTGTAAAATAGCTTGAAGCAAACAAAATAAAAGGAAAAAATATAATTAAAATAAATACAAATTTTTTATACTTTTTCGCCCTATAAATAAGAGTAAAAATAAGTGTAAAAACTAATATTTCTGCTAAACATCGGTAGAATTCAGTAAATTTTATATAAATACTATAATCAATTAATAATAAACCATGTATAAAAAGCGATACTAAAGAAATAACACCCCAAAACTTAAAAAAGTCATTTTTGCTTAAATTAGCATTGAAGTTTAATAAGAACACATTTAAAAAAGTTTTTAAGAAGATATTTTTAAACATTTAAAACCTAACTCCTACTTCTAAACTAGAAGTAGGAAAAATAAATTATGCTTTAATATCTACTAGATTTCCGCCTAATTCAGCAATTTTGTCATCTATTGCTTTTACAGCTCTTTCTATTGTAGCATTTGCAATATCATCATAACCTTTGCTAAATCCACCTAGCATTTTATCAGCTTGTTTAAACCCACGCATGATACCTTCACGACCAGCTTTTAGTTTTTCTATATCATCTCCAGCACCAGCTAGAACAAAACCAGCTATTCTATCGCCTGTTTGCTTACTTCCCCAGTAGCCATCTTCGCTAATTAATTCTTTTGCTTTTGCAGGTGTTAAGTCTTGTAAATTTTCAAAACCACTTCCTAATTTGCCTAAAGTCCCTAAGAAAGTGCTAAGCTGCATTTCGTTTTTTGAAAAACTTGCGATATTTCCTTGAACGCTGAATTGAGTAGAACTTAATTGCATGCTTTGTGCTATATAAGCATTAGTAATATCCTTACCACTAACACTACTTAAGTCCCTATCTCCTAAGTCAATTCCTATATTTTTTAAATTGTCTTTTATTGCATTTCTTGCATCATCTTGAGTTTTTACGCTTTTTGGCATTGTAAAGCCGCTTGAGCCAACTGAACTAATACTCATAATTTCTCCTTTGTTAAATTTAAATTAATATCGGATTAATTTATAAAAACTTTAATATTTTAACAATTATTATTAATTATGAGCATTAAATTTAATTATTTCTTCATCTCAATTGCACGCTTTAGCATTTGATCAGCTGTCGTAATGCTTTTAGCATTTGCTTCATAGGCTTTTTGAAATACAATAACTTGAGTAAGCTCTGTGCCTAAATCAACGTTACTTTGCTCTAAATAATTTGATTTAATCTTATATGAATTAATTACATCATTATTTGCGTCTTTAAAAAATATTGCATTTCCACTATCAGGAGTGGTGCTAAATTCATTTTCGCCATTTTTATGAAGACCTTGCTCATTTATAAAATTAAATATTGCAAACTTAGCAACAGCTTGAGATTTGCCATTTGTAAAATTAGCTAATATATTTCCCCTATCATCAATATTGTAATCTCTTAAAATACCTGCAGGATAGCCATCAGCCGATACATAACGCTCTATTTTTGCATTATCAATGCAGGTTAATCCATCATAACCGCCTTTATTATCCCCACCTGCTGTTCCTAGATTTAGATTAATTCCACCTATATTTGTTAGCTCATTGATTTTTAAAGAGCCATCAGGATTAAAAATAATATTTCCACTTACTTCTTCTAAAACATTTCCTTTAGCATCTTTTAACACAGCAGTAGCCTTAAAATCTAAATCTTTTATCGCTTGAATTTGCAAATCAATCTTTCTTATATTTCCATTTGCATCATAAGTTGCTATGTCAAATTTATTAATAGCTCCTACCTTTACACTCTTTACTTGTTTTGCACTAAAGCTTTTTACATTTCCACTAATTTGCTTTTCTAATTCCCCAAACTCATTTGCATAAGCTTCAATAGTTTCGCTTCCGCTACCTCTATCAACTTCTAAAAATATTCTTGCATTTGGTTCTAAATTACTTGCTTTAAAAGTGCTTTTATTATCTTCTGCAAAAAGCTCAATATTTTTAATTTCTGTATATTCATCTACTTCTTTAAATTCATTGCTAAGATTTGCCTTAACATCTACATTTGTAGTTGCAATTGCATTCATAAAAAGTGTTTTTGGCAATTTTATAGGGCTTTGTGCATTTGGCTCATTTAGTTTAATATTTAAATCATTATTTGATATTGTATAACCAGCGTTTGAGCTAATATTTCCATACATTTGTTTAATATTATCATTCATGGTACTTGCATTAAAACCTGCATTCATAGTGCCAAGCACAAATCTTCCAAAACTATCAACCAAATTATAATCAGCATCAATGTTAAAAGCACCATTTCTAGTGTAATAAGTATTGCCGTCATAATCTTTTATGCCATAAAAGCCTTTTCCTTCAATAGCAACATCAAAGGTATTTTGACTTGCTACTAAAAATCCTTGCTTTTGAGAAAAAGTTGAGCTTAGACCACTTGCAGCAAGTCCTACTTGATTTGCTCCAAAATTATTAAGCCCACCAACATCAACTCCTGTTTGATAAAAAATATCTTTAAACTCAGGAATAGCAGCCTTGTAGCCTACTGTGTTAATATTAGCAATATTATTTGCTAATAAATCCATTCCGAAGCTATGGGTTTTTACCCCACTAACTCCGTTATAAAGTGAACGCATCATAGTTTTTCATCCTGAAATTGTTTAACTTCATCAAAGCTTATTTGTAAATCTCCAGCGTTTAAATAAGCCTTGCCATCTTCAAAGGTAACTCCGTCTATTTTAAAATATCCACTAGGAATTTTTACTATATTTCCATTTTCATCTTCGTATTCTGCAAGGAATTTGAATTCGCCCTTTTCTCTAATAGTTCCATCTTCATATCTTGTATCCCACAAGAAATTGTTATTTCCTTTTATAATATGGTCTTTACTTATAGTAAAACCATCAATTTGTTCGTATTTATCATTAAATACTCCAATTCTTACATCGTTTGGAGCACCATTTGGAAAGTATAAGTTAAATGGTAAATCCACTGCCTTACCATCATGAGTAAAGCCATCTTTTTTAAGTATTGCCATTTTACCAACTGAATTAATCATTCCAATTCCAACGCTATTGCTAAGTAATTCCATTCTTTTTGCAAGCTCATCCATTGTTTTATTAGTTTTTTCTTGGGTTTCAAGTGCTGCTAATTGGCTTGTTTGGGTTAGCATTTTATCACTATCCATAGGGCTTGTTGGGTCTTGATGTTTTAACTCTTCAAGCAATAATCTCATAAAAGCTTCTTGAGAAATCTTAGCATTAGGGTTTGTTCCATCAGCTTCTTTTAAAGCTTTAGCTTCTGCTTCTTGCTTTTTAATATCACTTGTATGAGTTGTATTATCTAAGCTAAATCCTGCATCTCTTTGCTTTTTAGTTAAATTATCTACATTTTGTTTTGATATGTCAGTTCTTACACTACTCATTGTATTATTCATAGGTGAAATTGCCATTTTCTTATCCTTGTTCAAAATAATTTATAACATATAGCAAAGTGTGTTCCACATTTAAAGATTTTTGGCAAAATGCGAAAAAAGGAGAATAAATGTTAAGTGAAATTATAAAAAATCACGAATTAAACTTATTTAATTTATATAATCTAAAAAATACAAGCGAACACGAATTAAGCAAAATAATAAATAATGCCTTAGATGAATTAGGCTTAGAAAATAATGATTTAAACTTTAATTCTTTCTTATTAAGAATTATTGAATTAAACACTACAAATTATGAAAATACTTGCAAGAAAAATAATATTAATTTAACTAAGGCAAAAAACTTAGCTTATAAAATAGCAAAAGAATTTTATGAAAAAAGACATTTAGAATTAATCACAAATCTAAGCCCTTATTTAGATGAGTTTTATATAGATTTATTACATTTAGTGCATAAAATCGGGCTTATTTTTAATAGTATTCAGCCAAAATGGGATGAAGTAATTAATAAAAATAATGAGTTTTTTAAAAGCTTAGAAAATCCTTATGACTTTATTAAAAATAATAAACTTTATTATCTTGATGAAAAAGGCGAAATCGCAACTAGGATTTACGCACTTGCTATTAATTTAGACACTAAACCAGAACTAAAACCATACTCTGAGTATTTTAGCGATGAGTTTAGAAAAATTGATGAATATTTTAATGAATTTTTTGCTAAAAATCACAAAAATGAGCCTTATATAAAATATCTTAAAGCCTTGCAAAATGCTTTAATGAGTAAAGAATTAAGCCTTAAGCCTTTTCAAGATGCTGAGATTGCTTGGATGGGGGTAAAAGACTTTATTCAAGTAGGACATTTCTTAGAATACTATGAAGATGCTTTCACTCACTCGGTTGCTATTGAATGGGATATTAGAATTGATGATTCATATAATTTTAATAATGAAAACTTTGTAAATAAAATGAAGACAAGCCTAAATAAAATCTATAAAGATAGCAATATAAATTGTATAAGTGCATTAAATCTTAGCCTTGCAAATCTAAATAAAATAGAACTTCATATAAGCAAACCTGCGATTTATTACGGAGCTGAGCTAAATGGTTTATTTTCAGCTCAAGTTGTGCCAAATGATGAATTTGTATCGGCAAATTATGGCAAAAAAATCTTCGCATTTTTAGATTTTGTCTATAAAAAAGCAAAATCAAAACCAAAAACTATGCTAAATCAAAAAGTATTTAGCAAAGACTACAACGACTATACACAAAGCGTTTTAGATGATGAGTTTTTATGGAAAAAGATTTATGAAATTAGCACAATAGGACATGAAGCAGGACATATTTTCTTTATAGATAGCGATACTGAAAGCCTTATGAATAAAGATGGAGTATTTAAAAATATTGAAGAATTTAAAGCTAGTGCTGGTGGGGTGTATGATTTTTTAAATAACTTAGATGAAAAATATAAAAAGCCACTTTTAGCAAATATTACAAGCCGTGCAATATCTTTAATGGCTTATAAAAGCACTAAAGAAATAGAGCCGTATTATTGTGAAGGGCTTATATTTTTAGAGATTTTATTTAAAAGCGAAGTTTTAAAATTAGGCGAAAATACTTTAGTAGAAGTTGATTTAAATAGATTTAGTGGATTTGCTAATGAGTTTTTAAAAGTTTATTTAAATCTTGCTAAAACATATTTAAATAAAGAAAATGCGAATAATTTTTTAAAAAATTATGTAGTGTTAAAAGATTTAGAATACATTAGCAAAAACGAAAATATTGTAAAACTTGGCGATGAATATAGAAGACTTTATGATGAATACGCTAATGTTTTAATAAAAGGAGAATAAATGAGTAATACCCTAATAATAGTAGAATCACCTAGCAAAGCAAAAACAATTTCAAAATTTGTAAGCAGTGATTACTCAGTAATCGCTAGTAAAGGTCATATTAGGGATTTACCTAAAAATAGGCTTGGAATTAGTATAGACAATGGACATTTTGAGCCTGATTATGAAATAAGCAAAACTCATGCAGGTATAGTAAAAGAGCTAAAAAGCCTTAGCAAAGGTACAAAAGTTTTACTTGCAACGGATGAGGATCGTGAAGGAGAAGCGATTGCTTATCATCTTGCAAATATCTTAGGCGGCGATGTTTTAAGCTATGATAGAATTGTATTTCACGAAATTACAAAAGATGCTATATTAAACGCTATAAAACACCCTAGAAAAATAGATTTAAACAGCGTAAATGCCCAACAAGCAAGACGCATGTTAGATAGAATTGTGGGCTTTAAACTAAGTGGCTTGCTATCAAGCAAAGTTGCTAGTAAGCTAAGTGCTGGAAGAGTTCAAAGTGCAGCCTTAAGATTAATCGTATTAAAAGAGCGTGAAATTAGAAATTTCGTAAGCATTGAATATTATGAACTTGATACTAAATTTAAACAAGATTTAGAAGTAGAATTAATAGAATATGAAGGCAAAAAAATAGCAAAAACAAGCCTAACTGATAAAGCCTTAGCTGATGAGATTTTAAAACACATTAAAGGTGCTAGATTTAGCGTAGATGAAGTAAATATAAAAGAGCGTAAAGATAGCCCAAAACCACCTTTTATGACCTCAACACTTCAACAAGCTGCTAGCTCAAAATTAGGCTTTTCTCCGAAAAAAACAATGATGTTAGCACAGACTTTATATGAAGGCGTTCAAACTCATGCAGGTTTTATGGGTGCTATTACTTATATGAGAACAGATAGCTTAAACTTAAGCGAAGAAGCAATTAAGGCTGCAAGAGAGCAAATTAACAAAGATTATGGAAAAGAATATGTTCCAAGCAAAGCAAGAATTTATGAGACAAAAAATAAAGGCGCTCAAGAAGCTCACGAAGCAATTCGTGTAACTAATACAGCCTTTACTCCAGCAATTGCTAAAGAGTATTTAAAACCAGATGAATATAAATTATATAAGCTAATTTATGATAGATTTTTGATGACTCAAATGGCTGATGCAAGGATAGAAAATAATACGATTTATATCACAAGCGATAAGGCTAAGTTTAAATTAAGTGGAAGAAGAGTGCTATTTGATGGGCATTTAAAACTTAATGATGATGCTAGTGGAGATAAAATATTGCCTAATTTAAATAAAGGTGATGAAATGACTTTACAAAGTGCTAAAGTAAAGACACTTCATACAGAACCACCTGCAAGATACAATGAAGCAAGTCTTATTAAACAGCTTGAAGAATTAGGCATAGGAAGACCTTCTACATACGCTCCTACAACAAGCCTTTTAATAGATAGAGATTATGTAAATGTTGAGAAAAAACAGCTAATTCCTAGTGAAAAAGGCGAGAAAATTATAGAATTTTTAGAAGAGCATTTTATGCAAATTGTAGATGCTAAATTTACTAGTACTATGGAAGAGCGTTTAGATGAGATTGCAACCCATGGGCGTGATTTAGATGAAGTTTTAAACGAATTTTATGAGCCATTTATTACAAAAATAAATGATGGAAAAACAAGCATTCAAAGTCAAAAACAAGTTGAAAAATTAGGCGAAAATTGTCCTGATTGTGGCAAAGAATTATTAATTCGTGAAGGAAGATTTGGCAAATTCATAGCTTGTAGTGGCTATCCTAAATGCAAATATTCAAGGAATTTAAACGAAACAGCAAACGAAACGAAAGAAGAAAAACCAAAAAAAGAAGTAGTAAAGCTTGAAGTTCCTTGCCCTAAATGTGGTGGGGATTTAGTGCAAAGATTTTCTAAGCGTGGAGCATTTTATGGATGTAGCAACTATCCAAAATGTAATTTTATAAGCTCATATCCATTAGCTAAAGAAAAATGTGAATGTGGTGGAACTATGATTATTAAAGAGCTTAAAAAAGGAACATTTTTAGAATGCTTAGAATGTAAGCAAAAAACAAACAAGGAATAATTATTAACTTTTAGGAGTAAGTTGATGAAAAAAATTATCTTAGCTTTAGCCTTTTTAGGCTCAAGCTTAGCAAACGAAAGCGATATTTTGATGCTTGTTTATACAATGAATAAAAATAATCAAGCCGAAGCTTTAAGATTAGGCAAATACTATCCAAAATCACAAAAAGATAAAATGAATATAATGACAAAATGCCATGATGGTGATTTGATATATTGCAATAATTTAGGCTATTTATATACAAATAGCATAGGTTTTGCAAAGGATAGTAATAAGGCATTACAAATCTTTACAAAAGCTTGTGAAAATAATTTAGCAATATCTTGCTATAACCTAGCTCAAATGACAAATAACAATAATAAAAGGCAAGAATATCTTAAAAAAGCTTGTAAGCTAGGAGATAAGTATTCTTGTGATTTATTAAGCGAATAAATATAATTAGCTTAATAATTTTGCTAATCAAACGATTTATTAAGCTAAATTCCTACCTAGCAATTCTTTTTATTTGTTTTAACAACTCTTAAGACTATTACGCCAAAATCACATTCTTTTAAAAAATATTATTTTATGTCCTACTTTTACACAAAAACAAAGGAATTTGAAATAGGAATTTCAAATCCAAATTATTTTTAACCTTAAAATTATTTATTTAGCTTTATTAACTTTTCATTAATGGGTGGGGGGCATTACAATAGCCTTCTATTAAATCAAAGGAGTTGCTATGAATAAAAAATTACAATGAAATCAAACTAATTTATTTAAAAACAAAAATCTAAAAAATCAATTTAAAAGGAAAAAAAATGAAAAAATACACGATTAAAACTTTTATTATTAGTATTGTAACAAGCATTATAGGAGGTTTTTTTATTGCACCAATTATATTTATAAGTTGGGCAGGAGGTAATATAACAAGAGATTATCGTTTAGATATGTTTGACGTAGCTAGATTTTTTGGAGCTACGGATAAATACTATATATCTTACATAATCGCCTTTGCAATAACATTTGTAATAACATTTGTGATAATGAATATTATAAAAAAGCGTAAAAATTAAAAGGAGAAAAAATGAAAAAATTATTAAACTTTAAAACATTAACAATGGTGCTTTTAACAGCTACAACACTTACTGCAACAGCAGCAACTACTGATGGTGTAAAAACAAACACTACAACTAAAGTAAGTAAAAAAGTAATTGATTATTCAAAGATGAACTATAATCAATTAAAAGAAGAATATCACAAAATCGTAGGAATCGCAGGAACTAAAAACGATTTTATAAAAAAAATGATAGTACTACGTAAGAATGTAAAAACAGACGCTGATTATGATATACTGTGCAAACACGCTAATAAATTTATTACTGATATAACACCATTACAAAAAGAAATAAATAAACGTGTTGAAAAGTATAAAGACAATAAAGAAGCTTATTATATATACTATAACTTAGCAGAAGATATAAGAAAGAATATAATATATATTGAAGTCATGGTAAAAAATGCTGAAAAAAACCTTAGAGAAATAAAAGCAAAAGAAATGTATTAAACCGCTACAAAAGAGCTCACGACTAGAGCTCTTTTATTAAAAACTTAAAAATATTATGAAACATTAAACACCTTAAATTAAGCTGAATTCAAATTCTTTAGAATTTCAAGCAAATAAATCAAGGAATTTGAAATAGGAATTAGACTTTTGTTTAAGCTAAAATTAGATTTTATAATTCACACTAAATCTTAAAATATTTTAAAATATAAATTCATAATTCGTAATTCTTTGATTATTCTAAATATCAAGTTATCTTGATATTTAGAATTTTATAATATATTTTCAAAATTAAATTATTTTAAAGGTTTATTATGGAATTTTCAAGCGAAAAATTACTCTCATTTTTTTATGAGTTTTTGTTTTTGATGTGCGAGATTACCTTGCTTTTTATTATTATAAATATGATTATGGCTTATATTAACGCTAGGTTTGATTTAGGCAAATACCTTAAAAACAATGTTTTTTCATACCTAAAAGCTATTTTTATAGGCTCACTAACTCCGTTTTGCTCATGCTCAACGATACCGCTTTTTAACTCGCTTTTAAAAAATGGCATAAATCACGGGATAAGCTTTGCGTATTTGCTTACATCGCCGCTTATCAATCCTATGATTTTTACTATGCTTTTGGCTGCTTTTGGGCTAAAAATAGCTATATTTTATGTAATTTTTATAGTGGTTTTTGTGTTAATTATTAGCCTAATTTTAGGGCAAATGAATCCAAAATCACTTTTAAAAGATGAGTTTATAAAACCTAAAAATGTATTTTTTACAAAAAATCACAGCCAAAAAACAAGTATTTTAAACCAAAACACCCCTTGCAAATGCACCACGCAACAAAAACTAACCCTAAAAGATAGTTTTGTAAAGGCTGTTTTTGGATATATAAAAGTTTTTAAATATATATTTTTGGGAATGCTTGTAGGTGCATTTTTTCATAACTTTATCCCGCAAGATTTGCTTTCAAATTACCTTGCTAATTTTGGCATTTTTGGGATATTTCTAGCTAGCTTGCTTGGAATTTTGCTCTATGTTAGGACGGATTTGATTATCCCGCTTGGGGTTAGCCTTATGAATGCTGGGTTTCCTTTAGGAGTGCTTTTTAGCTTTTTGATTGCTGGTGGCGGGTGTTCTTTGCCAGAACTTATACTTTTAAAATCAATGTTTAAAACTCGTATGATGATTATATTTATACTTAGTGTTCTTGCTATGGCAAATGTTTTTGGAGTATTATTATATTTATTTTACTAAGGATTAAGATGAAAGATTTGTTAAATTACACAGCAGCGATAAACGATGAAACAAGACTTAAAATAATAGCTTTTTTAGACATTCATAAAAAACTTTGCGTTTGTGGTTTTGATATGATACAATCTCGTATTTCAAGGCATTTAAAGATTTTAAAAGACGCTGAATTATTAATTGCAAGTAGAGAGAGGGCGTATATTTTTTACGAGATAAATTATGATAGTTTTTATACAAAAATTATTCTAGAGCTTTTACAAGATAAGAATTTAAGCCTTCCTATGTTAAAAAAACCAATGTGTTAATAAAGGAATTAAATGGAAAATCAAGAAAAATGCTTTTGTTGTAAGGTAAATCCTAAAGACGAAAGCATAATCGGTGAATACGTGTGTTATTGTAATAAAGTAACGGAAGATGATATTAAATCAGTGATTAAAAAAGGTGCAAAAACCATACAAGAAGTTATAAAAATAACTCAAGCTATGAAAAATAGCAATTGTGTTGTAAATAACCCAAAAGGCACTTGCTGTTATCCTGATATTGTTTATGTATTTAATAAGTCTATAAATCAAGAATAATTATATATTGGTTGTTTGAATTTAGTCAAAACATACGAAAATTATGGATAAGTTTAAAAAATACATAAAATAAATTCCAAGCTGTAAATTTCGTTTGTTTGGTAATTTTATATGGAATTTTATGGCTTTTAGCCAAACAATCGAAACTTATTAAAAAGTATCAAAATCACAAAGAATTTAAAATAGGAATTTCATTTGTTAATTGCTTTGCATGGCTATTAAAGACATTTATAAACAAACGAAATTCCGAATTCAAATTCCAAATACGAAAATAAATTCCACGCCAAACAAGTGACATTTGGAGCTTTATGGAATTTATTTCGTGTATTTTTGCCATAAAATTAAAGCTACAAACATACGAAATTTGCTTTACAAAAAAAAGGGATTTAAAATAGGAATTCCGTTTGTTTGGAGTTTGGTTAAAACAAACGAAATTTGACAATCAAAATAATATAAATAAAACTAGTGCTTATTTAGCTTAAAATACAAATTAAAAAAAACTTAATAATGAATTATTTACATATTTACAATTATCATTTATAATATATCAAGATAACTTGATATATAGATTTTATGATAAGCTTTTAAATTGGGTTTTCATAGTAGAGCTAAACATGTGTTTTAAATATCACAAAAAATCATTTAAAACAAAATTAGCTTAAAACAAAATCCAAAAAAAGCATACTCTCAAGTCTAAATTATCAAAAAAGTTATTCTAAAATCATAAATTATATAAGGATTTTTATGGAATTTACAAGCGAAAAATTACTCTCATTTTTTTATGAGTTTTTGTTTTTAACTGCTGAAATAAGCTTTTTATTTATTTTTATCAATATGATTATGTTTTATATTAATTCAAGGTATAGCTTTAATAAATATTTAAAAAATAATGTTTTTTCATATTTTATAGCAATATTTTTAGGCTCAATTACTACTTTTTGTTCTTGTTCAACTATACCTGTTTTTAATTCTTTAATTAAAAACAATATTAATCACGGAGTAGCTAGTGCTTTTTTACTAACTTCGCCATTAATTAATCCTATGCTAATTACTATGCTACTTAGTGCATTTGGTTTTAGCATAACTTTTTATTACATTATTTATATAGTTATATTTGTATTTATTATAAGCTATTTAATAGGTTTAATACCTGCAAGATTGCTATTAAAAGATATTATAACTAAAGAATTTCAGTTCAATCAAAATGTCAAGCTTAATTTATATGAATGTCTATACAAGTCTTTAAAATCATATAAGGATATTTTTTATTATGTATTATTTGGTATGTTAATAGGTGCTTTTTTGCATAATTTTATGCCTGTTGAGTTTATTAAAGATTATTTATCTAGTTTTGGAATTTATGGTATATTTTTAGCTAGTTTTGTTGGTTTATTACTTTATATACAAACTTGCTTGATTATTCCACTAGGAGTAACTTTAATAAATGTTGGGTTTCCTATCGGTATATTTTTTAGCTTTTTGATTGCTGGTGGCGGCTGCTCTTTACCAGAACTTATACTCTTAAAATCAATGTTTAAAACTCGCATGATGATTATATTTATACTTAGTGTTCTTGCTATGGCAAATGTTTTTGGGATATTGCTTTATTTATTTTACTAAGGAATTTTTATGAAAGTAGCTTTTATTTGCGTGCATAATTCTTGCAGAAGCCAAATCGCTGAAGCTTTAGCAAAATCAAAAGGCTTAAAAGGAATTGAGTTTTATTCAGCAGGAACATCTTTAAAGCCTATTAATCCTAAGGCTATTAAATATCTAAAAAGCGAGTTTGATATAGATATAAGCAAAGAAAAATCAAAGCTAATTGATAGCCTTACTGATATTGATTATGTGATAACTATGGGGTGTAATGTAAAATGCCCTAGCTTAAAGCATAATATCGCAAGGCTTGATTTTGGAGTAGCTGACCCTAGTGAATATGATGAAAAAGAATTTATTAAAACAATTTATGAAATAGACAAAAAAATCAATGAATTTTTAAAAAACATAGGAGTTTTAGATGAAAAATGATATTAGTTTTTTTGAAAAAAACTTAAGTTTTTGGGTGATTATATGTATGATAATTGGCACTTTGCTTGGCTATCTTATGCCTAATTTTGCTAATGTTTTAAAATCATTAGAATACGCAAATATATCTTTTATAATGCTAATTTTGCTTTGGGTTATGATAATACCTATGTTTTTAAAAATTGATTTTACAAGTCTAAAACATAGCCTTCAAAATCCAAAAGGTTTATATTTAACTTGGTTTATAAATTGGCTTTTTAAACCATTTTTGATGTATTTAGTAGCGATTTTATTTTTTAAGTATATTTATAATTTTGAAAATTATTATGAATTTTTAGCTGGTGCTGTCTTGCTTGGGGTTGCACCTTGCACCGCTATGGTATTTGTATGGGCTAAGCTAACTCGTGCAAATGCTAATTATACTTTGATACAAGTTGCTAGTAATGATTTGATAATTTTGTTTGCCTTTGTGCCTATATCTTCATTTTTACTTAATAGGAGTGATATTAGCATTTCATTTACAACGCTAATTTTATCTACAATTTTATATGTATTTTTACCACTTTTTATAAGCGTTTTTATAAGGCATAAAGTAATTAAGAAAAAAGGTTTAGAGTATTACGAAAAATCATTTTTGCCTAGTTTTGATAGATTTACAATGCTTGGGCTTTTGCTAACTTTGATAACTATTTTTATTTTTCAAGGGCAAAATATCATAAATAATCCTATTTTGATAGTTCTTATTTCAATAGTTTTAATCATTCAAACTTTTATTGTTTTTTTAGTAGGATTTTATTTATCACTAAAGTTAAAACTACCATTTGAAATAGCTTCAGCAAGTATTTTAATAGGTGCTTCAAATTTCTTTGAACTTGCTGTTGGAGTTAGCATTGCTTTGTTTGGACTTGGCTCTTTTGCTACCTTAGTTTGTGTTGTTGGCGTGCTTGTTGAAGTGCCATTAATGTTGTTTTTGGTAAAAATTGTTAATATAAATAAAAATAGATTTAAGGACTAAGATGAAAGATTTGTTAAATTACACAGCGGCGATAAACGATGAAACAAGACTTAAAATAATAGCTTTTTTAGACATTCATAAAAAGCTTTGCGTTTGTGAGATATGTGAGAGTTTTGATATGATACAATCTCGTATTTCAAGGCATTTAAAGATTTTAAAAGATGCGGAATTATTAATTGCAAGTAGAGAGGGGGCGTATATTTTTTACGAGATAAATTATGATAATTTTCATACAAAACTAACATTAGAATTATTAAAAAATAAAAACATTAAGCTACCTATGTTAAAGAAAATTGAGTGCTAAAACAAAAAGAATTTGAATTAGGAATTTAAAACTAAAAATATTAAAATATCTTTGTTTTTCAAGGATATTTATAGGTATTTTTAGTATATGATTTTTTAAGGCTTTTTGCTAATTTATTTTATTATTATTACTTGCTTTTATTTTGAATAAATCTTCAAATAAATTTAAATAAAATTATTTTAGCTATTTGTAAGTTTTTTGCCTAAAGTAAAGTTTATTAATTTTAGCTAATTTAATCTGCGTTTTAATTCCTAGTTTATAAGAAATAAAAATTATAAGAATTTGAAATAGGAATTTGAATTATAAATCATAATTCAAATTCTTAGGTTTTATTTTTTAATTATTACTTCATATTTATTTTTTTCTTTTTCTTCTTTTAGTGCGTCTGCAACTTTTTTAGTTCCTAAACAAGCATAGCTATCGCCTAATTCGCAACCTTTTTTATAATATTTTAAAGCCAAATCATAGCTAAACTCAGCCCCATTCCCACTAAAATGCATATCTCCTAACTTCGTGCAAGATTTTGCTAAAGGAGAATATTTTCTATCACAACCTTTTAAAAGGCATCTTTTAGCTTCTTTGCCATTTCCTACTTTTAAATACTCTATCGCATACATATAAGCTTTATCTTTATCAGCTCCCATAGGGCAAGTTGATGGGAGCATATATCTTTTGCCATTTCTAACATAATAAGTATTATATGGGTCATAAGTGTTTTTTGAGCTTATATCGTTTGGATTATAAGAGTTTTGATTATTAGTATTTGCTTGATTTTGATAATAATTATTTACGATATTTTCTATTCTTTGCTTTGCATTTTTTGTAGCATTTACTTTATTGCAAGCCACTGAACCTTTGCAAGCTTTATTATAATATAAAAGCGCTTTGTCAAGATCGGTATTAACACCATCTCCCATATAGTATTTATCGCCTAATTCTTCACAAACTTTATAATTTTTATTATTGCAATCTTTCTCAAGGCTTGCTAAATTGTTTTGATTATTTGTAAAAAAATCTTGATTATTCATAAGAAAATTATGAATTTTGCTTAATTTATCACAAGAAGCACCATTTCCACTTGCACACTCTACTTGATATTGTTTTATAATTTTCGCAATAGCTTCTCCTTCATTTGCCATTACAAAAACACCAAATAAGCTTAATAAAAATAATTTTTTCATAATATCTCCTTATTTTTTAAATAAAAATTAAATATTATAAAAATATTATAAATATTTATTAAATAGCTTTTTATAAGCAAGCGCTTATAAAAAGCCTAATTTTAATCTAATTTCTTTCCTAGTTTAAAGCCTAAATCTTCTAAGATTTCTCTTAATTCATCTTCATCATGATCGGTTATGATTGTTTTTAAATCATCACTAAAGCTAACATTGTCTAATTCATTTTTAATTTTATTTACACAATGAGAGCAATTTACATTAAATATTTCATATTTACTCATGTGCTAGCTCCTTTTAATTGTTTTCCGTATTTAGGGAATTTTAATTTCTTAATCGCTGTGCTTTCAATCTGTCTTACACGCTCACGAGTAATTTTAAGTTCTGTTCCTATTTCTTCAAGCGTTCTATCACTTTCGTCTTCTGTTAAGCCAAAGCGTAATTTAATAACGGTTTTCTCACGCTCGTTTAATTGCTCTAAAACTCCGTTAATTTGCTCTTTTAAATCTTCTTTTAAGATATGCTCAAGTGGGCTAATGCTACTTCTATCTTCTACGCTATCGCCAAATCTTCCATCATCATCACTTCCAACAGGAGCATCAAGGCTAACAGGCTCTTTTGCAATCTTCATAACTTGCTTAACCTTATCTTCACTCATTCCGATTTCTTTAGCAATTTCATCTATTGTTGGCTCTTTTCCACATTCTTGAACACGCTTTTTGCTAAATTTATTAATCTTATTAATAGTATCAATCATATGTATTGGAATTCTAATAGTTCTAGCCTGATCAGCTACTGCACGGCTAATTGCTTGTCTAATCCACCAAGTTGCATAGGTTGAGAATTTATATCCACGCTTGTATTCAAACTTATCAACAGCCTTCATAAGACCGATATTTCCTTCTTGAATAAGATCTAAGAATGCTAAACCACGATTAGTATAGCGTTTTGCAATACTTACAACCAATCTTAAGTTTGATCTTGCCATTTTACCTTTTGCAGTATCGCTAATATTTTTACCACGCTTAATTTGCTCTAAAATCTCTTTTAATCTTTCTTTATCCATATCAAAGCAATTTTCGCTAGCTTCCTTTGTCTGGAATAATTTCTTAATTTCCATATATGTGCTTACCATTGTATTTTCAAGTGCAAGTTCAGCGATTTCTTCTTTGCTTAGATTTGTGATATTATCTAAGATTTTTTTATGTCTTTCTTTTAGTTCATCGCTAAACATAGGCAAGCGGTATTCTAAGCGTTTTAATTCTTTATCAAAATCTACATCGCTTTTTAAAACAGTTTCCATAGATTTTACAATTTCATTAATTAGCTTAGAAGTTGGTCCTAGTGCTAATAATTTTTCTTTTAAAATATTTTTCTTAAACGCAATATTTATATGATTTTGTAATTCATCTTTGCTAAGTTGTTCTTTATGTGAGCTTTTTAGCCATTCTTTTTTAGCTTTTTCTAAAGCTTTAAAGCTTTCTATTACTTTGATTGCTCTTTTATCTTCTTTTAAAGATTTTGCTGGCTTTCTTTCTTCATCGCCATCTTCAAGCTCATCTTCTTCTAATTCTTCTTCGTTTTCTTCTTCGTCATTATCAAAGTTTTTAAATAGCTCTTTTACACGACGCTCACGATTAATTAAAGCATCTTTATAATCAAGTATGAAATCAATCAAATAAGGAACGCTACAAAAAGCATCAATGATTATATCTTCTCCTAGCTCAATTCTTTTACTAATTTCTACTTCTTCTTCTTTGCTTAATAAATCAATTTGACCCATTTCACGAAGATACATTCTAACAGGGCTTTCACTTCTACTGATTTCGCTTAAATCATAATCCTTGCTTAAATCACCCTCAAGCTCGTTTTCTCTTAATAATTCTCTTTGCTTTGCTCGCTCTTTTGCTTCTTTTAGATTTCTCATTTTAGCAATTTCTGCTGAGCTTAGAAGATTTACATTATATTCTTTTACTAGATTTTTAATAGTTTTTATATTTGCTGCTGTTGGAGCTTTTTTAAATAACTTAACTATCATTTCATAGGTTAAATAATCATCTGTATTGTCCTTAAACAAAACCTCTAATTCTTTATCTAAATCTGCCATTTTTGCTCCTTTTTGAAAAAACTTACATTATACAAAAAATTAATAAATTAAGGATTATTTAAAAAAGAATTTGAAATAGGAATTTCAAATCAAATTCTTATTTCATAATTCTTAAAATTAAAAGCTATATCCAAGCGAAGCTCTGAATGAATAAGAATCAAAATCTTTATTTAATAAAGTTTTTGATAAATCAAAATAAATATGCAAATTATCTTTTAATAAAAAGTGAGTTTTGATACCTAATTCTAAAGATTTATGTTTATTAAGCTCTAAGATTTCTTTAGAATATCCATCTCTTAAAATCATTTCTCTTTGTTTTGAGAGTTTTTGATAATAATTTGAGCTAAAAGCTAAATCAAAATCGTAAGTTTGATAAATCAAATCAAAGCCTAATTTATAATATAAATTATTTTGTTTTAATAATTTAACCCTTATATCTTCATTTTTAAACTTTGTCTTAGGAAAATACTCAAAAATCATTGCAATATTTGGCTTAAACATAACAAGATTATCGTATATTAAACCAAATTCTAGCTTTGTATTAGCGTGAAAATATTTACTATCTAAAATCCCTAAATCATCAAGATTTACTTTATTTGTGTGTTCGCTATACTTAAAATCTGTGTTTATATAATAATCTTTAAAATCAAAATTAGCATATATTCCACCACCTTTGATTTTGTGATAAGTGTTTTGCGTATCAAGTTTATATAAGAAAAATCCTAAATTATTATTAACATTAAAATAATCATTAAATTTATTAAACTTTAATAAAGTCATTTGATAATTATCATCGTTTATATCACCACTATGATATTCGTAATTAAAAGAATCTTTATTAATATCATCAAAATTAAGTCTTAAAATAGCGTAATTTAATAATTCGTTTTTATAAAATTTGTCCTTAATATTTGCTATTATTTTTCTATCTACGCCAACTTTATTTAAGGCTGAATCAAAAGCATAAATTCTATCTTTACTAACATTTTCAAAAATATTTTTATATTCATCTTTAAATAATTCGTTTATATCGCTAATTCCTAAAGAATTAAAATCTCCTATACCTAATAAAAACGCTCCGTTTTGATTAATCTTAGCTACAAGCTCTTTATCAAAACCAAAAACACTAAAGCCTTTTATAGTATAAAGCGAAAAATCATTCATAATATCTTTATTAGTTTTAGCTAACAATATAGGATAAAAACCTGTGCTTGGGTCGTAATTTATAATCTTAATTGAGTTATTTTCTCCATTTATTTCTTCGGTAACTACGATAGAACCACTAAAACCATCGTTAAAATACACTACAAACTCACTATCTTTAGCGTATAGTTTTTTAGTTCTAAAACCACCATAAACTTGAGAATTATCCACTACATTTAAGCTATCAAAATTCATATTAGTTGAATTAAGCAAAGTATGACTTGCTAAGAAATTTCTAGCATTTATAGAATTATTTACTACCTTACTATAAGCAATCTCATAATCTCCACCATCTAAATCATTACTAAAAAATGAAGCATTTGCATATAAATAAGCATTATTAAATTGAGTAATCTTACCCGCGAAATAACTTTTATAAGCACTTAAATTATCATAATTTTTTATTTCTTGAAAATCTGAATACATACAATCAAGATTTAAATGATTTTCTAGACTATTTTGAAAATGTAGCCTTGCTCCTATAATATCGCCTTTATTGATAGTTGGGCTAGCAAAGGTTATTTCATTTCCTATTATCCAACCTTCTTCATAGTTTTCAACTTCGTCTTTAAAATTAACATAATCTCCTAATATCATTGAATTGTTAAAAACTTTTTGAAACTCCATAGTTTCGCCTGAAATAGTGCTTTCTAAATTATTATTTAAAGTCGCATTAAAGACTAAATTTTCACCATTAATAGTATCGTTATTATGCACTTCGCCATTAAAAGTAAGGTTGTTTCCATCAATTACTGAATCATTAACCACTTCGTTAAATTCTGCACCACTACCTATAAAAATATAAGAATTATCACTATTTGTAACCTTACCATTAAAGTTAAGATTGCTACCTGATATTAAACTATTAGATTCATTTAAAACTTCGCCTTCAAAGGTTAGATAATCTCCAAAAATCCAACCATCATAATAATTTATAAAATTATTAAAAGTATTAAAATCTCCGTAAATTAAGCCAAAATTATGTGTATTTGCAAAATAATTACCACTACCCTCAATAATACCATCATATGTATTTGTAAAAGTATTGTTAATATTAGTATCCGAGCTTAAAAAATATCCATTATTTATAAATTCATTTACAATATGACCTGAACCTTCAAAAAAGCCATCATTATTTACAATATTAAACATAGAGCCACTGCCACGCAAACTAGCTCCATAATTATTATTAAAAGTTCCTAAAAACTCATTATTATCGCTACTTATAGTGCCGTTATTATTAACTTCTTCGCTGGTTTTAATAGTGGTTGTAATTTCGTCAAATTCATTAATATCTAAAGCAAAAATATAAGATAAGCTTAGTAATAAAATTAAATATTTTTTAAACAATTTGCACCTTCAAAGAAAATAAAGCTTATTATATTTTAAAAATAGCTAATATTTTTATTTTTGAAATTCCTATTTCAAATTCTTGAAAAATAAAAGGCAAATAAATGCCTTTTAAAATCTATAACTTATGCTAAATCTAAAGTCTCTTCCAGCTTCCCAATCAGCGCTTTTAGCACTTTTATAGCTTCTTTTGTAGTGTGAAAAATATAGTTTATTAAAAATATTATTAATACTAAAACCTAAATCAAGATTTTTATTAACTTCGTAATTTACATAAAAATCATGCTTTGCATAAGCTGGTTTAATATAATCATCTACTAAAATAGAGCTAAAATAAATTAAATCATATCCGAAAATAAAATTTTGATATAAATATTCAAGATTTAAAGTATATTTATCTCCTGCATCACTATAAGCTAAAGCATATCCAGCTCTTACTAAACTATCTTTTTCATCATAAGTTCTAGCTCTTGAATAACCAAGCCTTGATTTAAACTGCTTATAGCTAAAAATTGCTTCTAAATCAACTCCATAAATATTATATTTTCCACCATTTAGCCTTGTATAATATCCACCTGCTTCGCCAATTCTTTTAGTCTCTTCTCTAATTAGGTTTTTGTAAAATCTATTATAGTATTTTGCACTTGCACCCATAGTAAAATCATTTATTTCTTTAAGATAGTCAAGCCCAAACTCATATCCATAACCACTCTCAAATTTTAAATCTTCATTTGTTTTTAGCTTTGCTCTATTTTCACGCAAAACAATCATTTCAAGCGGGTCAATTCCTTTAGAAATCTTAGAATATCCTGCATAAATTGAAAAATCTTTAGAAAAATTATATTTAAGTCTTGCAGCGTAATCAATTGAATTAAAATTATGCTTTATTCTATCTTGATTTAAATTAGCAATTGTATTGATTTTATAATTATTAAACTTAGTTCCTAAAATCAAATCAAAATCTCCTAAACTCATCTTATCTTGTAAAAACACTGAAAGAGTTTGGGAAATATCATTTGAAGCTGGTGTGAATTTTTCATAAATTGCTATATCTTTACTTAAATTATATTTATAATAATTATTCTTAACATAGCTTTGGGTATTAAAATATTCAAGCCCATAAGTAAAAAGATGAGAAATATCAAATGTTTTTAATTCACTTTTATTATCAAGATATAATCCATAAGTTTTAACTCCACCTTTTAAATATTCTAAAACATCTTCTTTTAAAAGGTTTTTTTGCTTCCAATTATCAAGCTCAAGCACTCTATTTGTATAATAAGTCTTAAAATTAAAATTTATATATTCATCTAAATCATAATTATAATCAAGCACAAAGGTATTTCTTCTCATTTCTTGATTAATCAAATCAAACGCCCTTGTTCCTGCACTAATTAAGTTAGCTCCTTGATAATAATCATAAGCAACACTTCCAGCCCATTCAGGCACTAATGGATAATCGCCTTTATATTCAACATTTTCATAACTTATATTCAAATTATGTTCATCTTTAGTATATCCACCCTTTAAAAGATAGCTTAAATTATTGCCTTTTCCACCGCTTTCGTGCTTTAAAGCGTCTTTTGAAAAGCTATGGTTTTTATGATTTATATAAGCTAATAAATGCAAGCCATTGTCGCTTTTGCCATAAGTTTGCAAACTTTTTTGCCATTCTTTATTATTACTTGCAAAGCTTGTTTTAATCTTTGCTCCTAAATGCTCATTAGCTTCAAGTAAATCAAGCGCATTTAAGGTATTAAACTTAACGCTACCTGCTAAAGATGAAGAAATAATATTTAAATTATCAGTATTTATCTCAATTGCTTTTAAAATATCAGTATCAACGACTAAATCAGCTGAGTGATGCCAATTATTTCCAACTTGTCTTGCACCATCTATGCTAATATTTACTGCCCTATCACTCATTCCACGCATAAATATTTTTTGATTTAAATTATTTGTCCCACCTAAATAAATGCTAGGAAGGTTTCTTAAAATATCTCTTGTGCTTGTTGTGTTTTTGTTTTGAATGCTAAACTCATCAATGGAATTTGATTTTACATTTATTAAATCAAGTTCAACATTAGCATAAGCACCCCCCCCCATTAGCAAAATTGCTGCGATACTAAAACGAAACATAAGTTCTCCTTAATTAATAATAAAAGCAAGCATTAAAGCATTTTATTATTAATAATTATTTTCATTTTAATAATTCAGCAAGATAATCATAAAATTTTTTAGCCTTTGCAAGGTCAAAAAAAGCATGATGAAAATTAGCGTAAATTACTAATTCTTCACTATCTTTTAAACTTGTAAATATAGGTTGATAAAACTCAAAGCCATTTTTTAAATACAAAGAAAAAGAATCAAAATAACCCTTAAAACTTGATACATAAAAACAATTAATATCACTTTGTTTTAAGCTAAAAGCTAAAGGTGATTGCAAAAATAATTCATAATCTTTTTCATAATTTCTTACAAATTCTTCATAATTACTAGAATAATTTGTAAAGGTATTTACAATCTCTTGGTTTTTTTCTAAAACATACGCAGGATTTAACACATTAAATTCTATTATTTCACCATTTATTACGCTTAATTTTAATTCTTTTGTATCATTTACAACCTTACTTAAATTAAATAAAAAATCCACATTTTTAAGTTTTTTGATTTTAAATCTTTTGCTTACTTCAAATCTACTATTTGCACTACTTGTATAAACCTTAAATTTATCTAATTCATAGTTTGATAAAAAAGCTTTTTTATACATTTTAAACCTTTTTTATGATTTCGTAATTCCTATTACAAATTCCTTCTGCGATTTCTTTAACATGGCTTATTAAAATCATAGAATTTTCATAAGCTTGGCAGTGTTTTATAAATTTCTTTATAGCATTTTTATCAAGTCCAGCTTCTACTTCATCTAAGATTAGTAATTTTGGTTTTACAAAAAATGCTCTTAAAAGTCCTATTATTTGAGCTTCTCCACCACTTAATTCACTTGGATATTGATACAAAATCTTATCATCGCTAAAAAAATCATAAAATAATTCATCATTAAATCTAACATTATAATTTTTACAAACCATATCAAAATGCCATTTAATATTTTTGAATGGATTTAGGGCTGATTTTTGATTTTGCATTATTAAAATCAAATCTTTTCTTATCTCTCTTTTTTCATTATATGTTAGGTTTTTTAAAGATTTTTGATTAAAAATAATATCTCCATCATTAAAATTATCAAGCATTGCAATGATTTTTACTAAAGTAGTTTTTCCACAGCCATTTGCACCTTTTAAGTTTAACTTATCGCCTAAATCAAGCTTAAAATTAATATCTTTAAAAACTTCAAAAATCGTAGTTTTTGAATAAAAATGCTCTTTTATTTCAAATCTTTTTGATAAGTTTTTAATTTCTAGCAAGAGAGTCTCCTTTAAATTCATAAATCTCATCACAAAGGCTTAAAAATCTTTTATCATGGCTAGTTAAGATTATATTTATATCAAGCTCTTTTAAATATGCCATTATATTTATAAGGCTTTTTTCATCAAGACCAGCGCTTAATTCATCTAAAATTAGTAATTTTGGCTGTTTTACTAATGCCATTATTAAACTAATCTTTTTAGACTCTCCTATGCTTAATTCATAAGGATTGCTATGCCAAACATCTTTTAAATTAAACTTTTCGCAAAAACTTAAGGTTTTTTCTTTTACATTACTTATTTTTCTATCTTTTGCTAAAAACAGCATTAATCTTCCTATATCAAACAAAGGATTTAAAGTGCTTTTTGCATCTTGAAACACTATGCTAAAATCATCTATATTTTTTTCTTTTAATAAATCGTGATTTAATACCATAAATTTATTAGCCTTTGTATTTACTCCCATAAACTGAAATAAAAAAGTGCTTTTTCCTATGCCATTTTCTCCGATTATGCCTATTGTTTTTGCATTTGTTGTAAGGTCTATATTGCTAAAAATTACTTTGTTATCTTTAATGCAACTTGCGTTTTTAATATCAATCACTTTATTTCCTAATTATTGAGCTTAAATTATTTAAAGAATATATAAGCAAGAACAAATATATCCCTGGAGCTAAAATCAAATGATAATGTCCTAAATAAATACATTTTGCATTATCATTTAGCATATTTCCTATGCTTGCTTCATAAGGTTTAAGACCAAGTCCAAAAAAGCTAAGAGTTGATTCGCTAAGTATGATATGAGCTACATTTTGTATAAATAAAACTAAAATTATATTAAATAAAACAAAGCTAATTTGCTTAAAAATATCAAATTTACTAGCTCTAAAAATAATTAAGTTTAAAATATAATCTTGTTTTAAATATGTGCTAAAAAATACATTTAAAGTTTTAGAAGTAATCGCAAAATGTGTAAAACCAAATAATAATATTATTGTTAATTTTCCGCCATCAAATAAGCTTTGTATAAACATAATTAAGATTAAAGATGGGGTTGCTATTAATAAATCAAGGATTTTTAAAATTGCATTTTTGAAGAAAAACTGCATAAAAATAGCAACAATAACTCCTATTACGCAAGCAAGTAATGATGAAAATATTCCTATTTGAAGTGATGAATTGCTTGCATGTATTAATTCAACCACAACATCTTTTCCTAAAAAATCCGTCCCAAAAATATGCTCTAAGCTAGGATTTGCGAACATATTTGCAAGATTTATTTCAGGTCTTTGTATAAAAAAACTAAGCATTGAAAAACAAATACAAAAGACTAAAATCAAAATATTAAGTATTTTCATAAAGCCTCTTTCTTTGCAAAAATTATTTTTTCTAAAAATAAAGCTAGAAAATTAAAAAAACTAACAATAAAAAAGCTAACAATTATCAAAACCAAGCTTAATGGATAATCTTTAAAAATCAAAGAATCAATAAACAAACTTCCTATTCCAGAATAAGAAAAAACTTTTTCAATAATATATGAACTTCCTAAAAGCCCTATGAAATTAGCACTAAAATATCCAAAAATAGAGCTAAAAGCATCATAGATTATAAAAAAATAAACTCTTCTTCTTTTAAATCCCATTAAAAAAGCAGCGTTTATGTAAGGCTTATTTAAAGTTTGTATAAAAGTATTTTTGCAAAAACTTACCAAAATTCCAAGACCACTTAAAATAAGCGCACTAAGTGGTAAGATTAAATGATGCAAATAGTTTAAAAAAGTTGGATTTTGAATATCATTTGATAAAGAACTAGGAAAAAGCTCAAACCAAATGCTAAAAGTTAAAATCAAAAGAATTCCCATATAAAAACTAGGCAAACAAAAGCAAAGCATTAAAACAAAATTAATGCTTTTATCAATTAAACTTTTATTCATTAATGCAGAAATTAATCCTAATAAAATCCCAAAAACTAGCATTAAAAATCCGCCGCCAAAGATTAAAACAATAGAATTAAACAATCTTTCTTTAATTAATAAAAATATATTTTTATCGCTTGTTAAAGACTTTAAATCAAGACTTATTAAACCTTTTAAAAACTGAAAATATTGATAAAACAACCCTTCATTTAAACCAAGTCTTTTAAGCTCATTATCTATGAAAGATTTTGATAATAATATGGATTTGTTTGCATAAACTGCACTACCATTTGTGTAATAAATCAAACAAAATAGCACAAAGCTAAGTATTAAACTAAGTAATACAAAACTAAGTGCTTTTTTAATAAAATAAATCATTATTTATCTTCGTAATAAAAATCTTCTATTCCGTATAAATATCCGTTTCCATGGTGTCCTAATGCGTGGTTTTTAACACCTTTTAGATTTTTATTGAAAGCAATTACATAATCTATATAAGCTAAGAAAACATAAGGAGGATTGTCCTTTAATGCAAGCATAGCTTTTGTGTAATATTCATTTTTTTCTTTTTCATTATCGGTAATTCTTGCAAGATTTAAATATTTTGAAACTTCTGCATCATCGTAATGATTATAATTTAAGCCGTTTTCATTAGTTTCTACATCATATTCTTTAGAAAATACTCTGTAAGTATAAAAATCAGCACCATAAACACTACCCCAACCTATTAAAAAGCTATCAACCTTGTCAATCTCAAAACTTCCATGCTCTTTAGCATAAACATTTGCACTAATTCCAACTTTGTCTAATTCTTGCTTAATATAATAAGCCATTTGAGTGCGTAATAAGTCAAAGTTAAATGTGTAAATATCAAAACTTAAAGCCTTACCATCTTTATCATAAAACTTATTATTTTTTAATGTATAACCTAAATCAATTAGCTTTTGTTTTGCTAAATCTTTATTGCAAGTGCTATAAGTAATATCAGTTTTTACTTGTTTTTCAATAGGATTATTTGCAACACTACCTAAGTTATTTAAAATACCTTTCACTAAATCTTCTTTACAAATAGCTAAATCAATAGCTTTTCTAAAGTCTTTGTTTGGGAATTTTTTCATATTAAACATTAAAGCTCTATAATCATTTGAAGGCATAATTTGATAATTAACCTTATTATTTTTAGCTAATTTATCTAAAAATATAGGAGCAACGATAGAAATATCTAATTTATTATTTTCTAATTCAAGTGCTACTAGATTTGGATCTTGAATAAACTTTAAAATTACTTCTTTTATATGAGCTTTATGCTTATAAAATTTATCATTTGCAACTAATTTAATATATTCGCCTGATTTTCTTTCTACGAATTTATAAGGACCAGTTCCTACTGGGTGCTTGTCAAACTCATCAAGACCGATTTTTTCTACAATATGCTTTGGCATAATTCCTAAGCTAAGAACTTCATAAAAACTAGGATATGGGTGTTTTAAAGTTACTTTAAAGCTTAAATCATCAATTTTGCTAATTTCTTTAATATCTAAGAAATTGCCTAAAACTTCTGAATTAAGTTTTTCATCACGAGCAAGATTAAGAGTATAAATTACATCATCACTGCTAAGTTTTGCACCATCATGAAAATAAACATCATCTCTTAAAGTAAAAGTATAAACCAAGCCATCTTTTTTTACATCTTTTACTAAATCTTTTTCTAATGTGTCATTTCTATAAGAAAATAAGCCATTAAAAACTAAACCTAGCATTACGTTATGATCTTCATCATAAAGTGGATTTAGCCTTTCGGTTTCGTTTTCTACCCCTACAACTAAAACATCTTTAGCATTTAAACAACTAAAGAGTAAAACAAAAATAAAAAATAATTTTTTAAACATCTTCTCCCCTTAAAAATAATTTAAAGTTTTATTATAATAAAAAAAAAAAAAAAAAAAAACGATTAATACTTTTTTAAAAAATTATTTAATTTTTTATTTAATTTAACTTTTATAAAACCTATTTCAAATTCTTATTTTAAAAACAAGAATTTGAATTCGGAATTTAATCTTTTAAATAGTCTAAAACTAAAGTAGAAAAATACTTGCTAGCAAGCAATAAAACTTCATCATTAAAATCATATTCAGGATGATGAAGGTTCGCACTATCGCCATTGTTTATGAAAGCATAAGTTCCTTTTACCTCATCTAAGAATGCTGAAAAATCTTCGCTACCCATTAAATGCGGATGATTAAACTCGCAATCATTTTCACCAAATGCTTTTATAGCTGCATTTTTTGCAATGTCGTAAGCTTCATCATTATTTATTGTTGCTTTTATATTTTCTGCTCTTTTAACATTTACTTCTACATTAAATGCTGCTGCAATGCCTTTTGCAATTTCGTTAATTCTTTTATGAATAAAGCTAAGCTCATCATTGCTAAGCCCTCTTACGTTTATCATAACACTTGCTTCATTTGGAATAATATTAAACGCTTTTGTTGTTCCTGCTAAAAAGCCTGTAACATTTAAAACACTATCTTTTAATTCAAGAGATTTAAAAGTATATAAAGCATTTACGAAATTATTTGCAACACTTATTGGGTCTTTACATAAATGTGGAGCTGACGCATGTCCGCCTAAACCTATAAAATCAACCCTATAAGCACTAACTCCAGCCATCATAACGCCGCGCTTCATAAAAAACTTTTTGTTTTCATAGCCTTTCATTTGAGAGCTTGGCATATTGTGAATTCCATAAATATAATCAACCCTAAAGCGTTCTAATGCTTTATCTTTTATCATTCTCATTGCACCACTTAATAATTCTTCATCACAGCATTCTTCAGCAGGTTGGAAGAATAAATTAAGTGTTCCGTTAAATTCAGCACTTGCTAAATACTTTGCAGCCATTAAAAGCCCTGCAGTATGTCCATCATGTCCGCATGCGTGCATACAGCCGTTTTTACTTGCATATGAAAAATTATTGCATTCATTAATACTAAGTGCGTCCATATCTGCTCTAAGTCCTATGCTTTTAGCTGAATTACCCTTTTTAAGCACTCCTACAACGCCGGTTTTTCCAATGCCTTCATAAACTTCGTATCCAAATTCTTTTAGCTTATTTGCAACTAATTTTGCTGTATTTAGCTCATTAAATCCTAGTTCTGGATTTTGATGAATAAAATGTCTTAATTCTTTAAATTCCTGATACAAATTCTCTAAATTTTTCATTAGTAATATACCTTATTTTCTTTTAAAAAGCTTCTTAAGTCTTCATACTCGCTATTTGTTAAAAATCTATATTTTTTAGGTTTTAAAACACCTAAATCAACCCTACCAAAAGCTACTCTTTTAAGCTCAACAACTTCTAAATCAAACTCAGCAAAAAAGCGTCTTAACTCTCTATTTTTACCCTCATCAATTATAACTCTTAGCTTTGTATATCCGCCACTACTTCCAAATATTTCGTATTCTAAAAATGGCTTTAAGCTAAGATTTGTGATTTTACTTTTTGGGTGTGCTCCTTTTAAGCTATTTACGATTTCAAGCCCATTTTCCATAGCATTGATTACTTCTTTTGTGATAGTTCCTTTAATTTTTAAATAATATTCACGCTCTAGGTTACTTTGCATTAAAAAATCCGCTATCACAGGACTATCAACTAATAAAAGTATCCCGGTAGATGCGTAATCTAGTCTTCCAACAGGATTAAAATGTCTAAAATCTCTTGGTAAATTATCAAATATCAAAGCTCTTCCACGCTCATCTTTATGACTTACTAATTCGCCTTTATCTTTGTGATATACGATTACGCTAAATTCGCTTTTTTTATAAATTCTTTTACCTTTTACAAAAACTTTATCATCAACTCCAACTTCGCTCCAGTCTTCTAAAACGACTTTATTATTGATTTTTACTAAACCTTCTTTAATTAGCTTATCAGCTTCTTTTCTTGAATATTTGCTATTGTGTGCAATAAATTTATTAAGTCTCATCACTCATCCAATAATTGTAATAAACCTATTATTTTTTCATCTTCAACAACTACTAAAATAGATATTTTGTTCTCTTTCATATAAGAAAACGCCTTGTGAGCTAGCTCTGTTTTTATTATTGTTTTAGGATTTTTACTTGCGTATGTTAAAGCTAATTGCTCTAAAGAAAAATCTTCTTTTGCCATTGCTCTTCTTAAGTCTCCATCGCTTAAAAATCCAAGTAATTTTTCATTATCAACTATTAAAGCACAACCAAAACTAGCCTTACTCATACATAAAATTGCTTCTTTTAAATTAGCGTCTTTATTAATAATAGGAAGATTATTTTTATGCATTAAATCACTTACTTTTACATAATATCTCTTACCTAAAGCTCCACCAGGATGATTTATACCAAAATCACTTACACTAAAATCTCTTAAAGCAATTACACAAGCTAGTAATGCGTCTGCTAAAGCTAGTGTTAGGGTTGTTGAGCTAGTTGGTGCAGGTAGATTTGTGATTGCTTCATTACAATTTGTTGCGATATTAAATAAGCATGAATTAGCTAGTGGAGAATTACTTTGCGAAATGCTAATTAAAGTGCAAGCTCTATCTTTTAAAAAAGGAATAATTTTTAAAACTTCTTCGCTTTTTCCACTAAATGAAATTAAAATCACTAAATCTTCTTTAGAGATATTTCCTAAATCTCCATGCATTAACTCACTTGCATGAATAAAAAACGACTTTACCCCACAACTAGCAAATGAAGCAGCAATTTTGCGTCCAACTATGCCACTTTTACCAACTCCAACCACTATTAAATTGCCTTTGCAATCATTAACTAAATTAGCAATTTTAATAAAACTCTCATCTAAACTTAAAGCTGCTTCTTCTAAAGCGAAAGCTTCTCGCTTTAGAATGTTTTTTGCAATTTCTAGCATAATTTATCCTTAATGTATATTTAATAATAAATATGGATATTTCTTATACTTTTTAAAGAAATACTTTTTAAGTGCGTTTCTTAGTGCTGGCTCAAAAGCTTTTTTGTCTTTCATAATGCCTTCTTTTGCATCTGCAATGAATAATTTAATGTAATTACTCACATCAGTTCCAAAATCTTGAGCTAGTTTATTTGATACAAGACCAAAATTTATAATATGTGCGTGATTTAGAGTTTTTGCACCCATATTTATATGAAGATTTAGCTGAACTATTCCATGCTCTGCTAGATTTTTTCTAGTATTTAATAAATCATCATGAACTTCTCTATCCACTTGATTATCTATATAAGTCTTTCCTGTTTTAACGCTCTTTAATTTTCTTAATTTATTCCAGCTTATTTCCATTTGATCGCCGTTATCTAATAAATAAATATTTCTTTCATTTACACCACAAGCAATCGCACTAGCTTTGTGTTTGCTAATATGAGAATATTCTCCATGAACAGGTAGAAAATACTTAGGTTTTACTAATCTTAATATCAATTTTTGCTCTTCAGCAGCTGCGTGTCCGCTTACATGAATTTCGCTAAATTCTTGATAAGCAACACTTGCTCCATGACGCATTAATAAATCAATTACACCTGAAACACTTGCTTCATTACCTGGAATTGCTTTTGCACTTATTATTACTTGATCGCTTGGTTTAATCTTTACATGCTTATGCTCGCTTGTTGCCATTCTATATAATGCACTCATACTCTCACCTTGTGAGCCAGTAGTAATGATTAAAATCTCTTCATCAGGGAATTTATCAAGCTCATCAGCACTTATGAAAATCTTTTTATCAAATTTTAAATAACCTAGCTCAATTGCTGTAAATAAGTTTCTTTCCATTGAACGGCCTATAATACAAACTTTTCTATTATAGTTTAGTGCGTGAGTAATTGCTTGATGAATTCTATGAATATTTGAGCTAAATGTACTCATTATCACACGACCCTTACAGCGTGAATAAATTAAATCAAATGTAGCCCCCACAGTGCTTTCACTCTTAGTTACACCTTCACGGTAACTATTAGTGCTATCACTAAACAGACATAAAACTCCCTTTTCGCCATAATAAGCTAAACGATGTAAATCACTCGCATAACCATCTATTGGAGTATGGTCTATTTTAAAATCTCCTGTATGAATGATAGTTCCTGCAGGTGTATTTATAGCTAATGCACAGCTATCAATAATACTATGTGTTATATGAATAAACTCAACCTTAAATGAGCCAATTTCATATATTTCACGCTTTGTTATAGGTCTAAATAGTTTGCACTTATCTTTAAGTCCGTGTTCGCTAAATTTATTTGAAATCATTCCTAATGGAAGCGGAGTTGCATAAATAGGAAAATCAAATTCTTTATAAAAATAAGGCATCGCTCCGATATGATCTTCATGAGCGTGAGTAATTAATACAGCTTTAACCTTATCTTTTATCTTTCTAATATATGAAAAATCAGGAACTACAATATCAACACCTAAAGTATCAGCATCAGGAAAGCTCATTCCAACATCAATGATAATTGCCTCATCTTCATATTCAATTACGCTCATATTTCCACCGATTGCACCTAAACCACCAAGTGGAGTGAATTTCACGCTAGCATTACCTTTATAATTAATCCACGGGCTTAATCTTTTTTCTTGAGCTTTTTCGTTTGCTTTCATTGATTCAGCTAAAGCTTTTTGCCAATCTAAATCACCTTTTAAAGAAGCTGGTAAGATTTTTTTCTTGCGTTTTTTCTTCTTTTTTGATTTTTTTTCGTCAATTTCTTCTTCTAATTCTTCTAAAAGTTCATCTTCATTTTCTGCGTTTTCATAACTTCTAGCTATTTTTGTCTTATTTAATTCATCTATACTCATTGTCATCCTTTAGTAATTTAAAAATTTCTAAGAATGATTTAACCGATACCTCATGAGCTCTTACATTTTCGTTTATTCCTAATAAATCTAATGCTTTTTTTACTTTTTCTTTATTTGAAAATGAGCTTAGCATTTTTTTTCTAGGTTGATTAAAGGCTGTTTTTATAAAAGCATTAAAGCCTTTTATATCCTTTTTATCCATTAAACTTGGCTTTTTAATAAGCTTAATTACGCTTGAATTTACTTTCGGCATAGGTACAAAAGCACTAGGTGGCACTTCACAAACTAGTGATTTTTCACAAAGTAATTCAGTAATTACGCTTAAAGCACAATAATCATCGCCAAAAAATCTATCAGCAAGCTCTTTTTGAATCATAACAAGCATACCTGTGCAGTTATCATCAAACAAAGCATTTAGGATAATTTGCGAACTAATATAATACGGCAAATTAGCACATATAAAATAAGGCTCATCACTAATTTTCACGCTCATAACATCAGCATTAATTAATGTAAAATCTCCACTTAAAATCTCTTTATTAAAACGCTCATTTAAAATAGGTATCAAACTATCATCTATTTCAATACTAGTGAGCTTAAAACCACTTTTAAGTATAGGAGCAGTTAAATCACCTAAGCCAGGCCCAATCTCAATTAAAATTGACTTTAAATCTTTGGGTATCGCTTGGATGATCTGCTGTTTTACTAATTCATCTTTTAAAAAATTTTGTCCGAATTTCTTTTTTGCCTTAATCATTGCAGGAGTATAAAGAAAAATATTTAATACTTAGAAAAAAATAAAAAAGATTAAAAATAAAAAAATGGGAAAAATAAAAATGGTGGTTAGAGGCAGAATCGAACTGCCGACACGCAGATTTTCAGTCTGCTGCTCTACCGACTGAGCTATCCAACCACCTGAAGTAAAAGCTTGAATTATATGCAAAAATTCTTAAACTTTGCTTAAAATATTTTCTAAAGCAAAAATTTGTTGTTTTAAAAATGAATAATTTAAAATAGAAAGTATAAAAACCACAATACTTGCAATTGTTAAAAACGAAATTCCTATTTCAAATTCCGTGAAAAATAATGCTATAAAAAGTGCAAGGCATATTATAAATGTAATAAAAATTGCTCTTTTTTGCCTTGCTTTTGCATTTTTAAAATTATCTTCTTCTTTATTCTTAAATAAAATTACTCTATCAATAGCAACTACGAAATAAGTATTATTAGGATTTTTTAATTCATCTTGCAGTAAAAATTCTTTATTTTTATAAATTAATTTATTTTCTTTTATTTCATAATCGCTATTTATTAAAGCACTTTTTGCAAGTCTTAAAAAACTAAACATCAAGCTCTTTCGTATATTTTATAAACAAATCCCCACGCTCAGCATAAGAGCTAAACTCATCTAAGCTTGCACACGCAGGACTTAATAAAGCGATTTCATCTATTTTTAAATCTTTATATATTAAAGCAACAGCTTCTTTTAAATTCGTTCTAATAGGATTAAATCCATTTGCCTTTGCAATGTCGCTAAAATCTATCTTTCCTATCAAATAAAGCTTTGTATTTTTAGGTAAATATTTAAAAAACTCATTTAAATCTTGACCTTTAGCATCTCCACCTGCAATTAAATGTAAGGGTTCTTTAAAGCTATTAATCGCTGCAAGTGCTGCAGAAATATTTGTAGCCTTGCTATCATCAATCCAAGTTCTATTTTTACTATCTTTAAATACTTCAACCCTATGACGACCGATTTTAAATAAACTTAATTTATCATATTTAATCTCACCACTAATTATTTTTGTGGCTGCTAATGCTAAACACGCATCTAATAAAAACGGCTCTTTATAGTTTAATTTAGACAAATCAATATCAAAAGTTTTTGCTAAATCGCTTGAGTTTTCATAAAAATATTTAATACATTTTGCATTCTCTAAATATTGTTTATATTTTTTAGGAACTATTACGCTAGCAGTTTTATTCATTCTAAAAACCAAATCAAGCTTTGCTTTTTCGTAATTACTAAAGCTTCCATGCCAACTTATATGATCATCACAAATAGGGAGTAATACATAAAGCTCAGGTCTTGCAACCTTAGTATAATGAAGAGCAAAAGAGCTCATCTCAAGCACTACTAAAGGTGCTTTAAGATTCATTAAAGCCAAAGGTTTTCCTATATTTGCTCCAGCTTCAATATCTAATAAATGAGCTATCATCTCAGTTGTTGTAGTTTTGCCATTTGTTCCACTTACCCAAATACTAAGCCCTAAAGCTTCATTGTAAAAATCAATCTCGCTTGTAAGATTTCTTGCCTTTTTGCATAAAATATGATTAGGAGCAATTCCAGGGCTTACAACTTCAATGCTACTTAGCTCAGGATTAAACTCATTTACAGGCAAAAGTTTATTGCCAAACTCATCTTCACTAGCTGCGCTAAATTTATCATCATATATATTCCACTCGCCTTTTTTGTAAGTGCTAGTAATTGCTTTAGCAACATTTCCATATCCAAACATTGATAACATAATCTCACCTTAATTTAATAGTAATTAATGCAAACACATTGCATAAAAACGCAATTAGCCAAAATCTAACGATTATTTTATTTTCACTCCAACCGATTTGCTCAAAATGATGATGAATTGGTGCCATTTTGAAAATTCTTTTATGAAAAATCTTAAAGCTTCCAACTTGTAAAATAACGCTAATTGTCTCAAGAACAAAAACAAAACCTATTAATATAAGCAAAATTTCATTCTTTGAAATAATCGCTAAATACCCAACAATAGCTCCTAATGTAAGCGAACCACTATCTCCCATAAATACTTGCGCAGGATGGCAGTTATACCATAAAAAGCCTAGTAAAGAGCCAATTAATGCAAGTGCAATTACAACGCATTCTTCAGCACCGCTAACCTTAGGTAATAATAAATAATTAGCATATACAGCATTAGAACTAAGATATAAAAACACAGATAATGTAAATAAAGAAAATACACTAGGAACACAAGCAAGGCCATCAAGACCATCGGTTAAATTAATAGCATTTGAGCTTGAAATTAATACCAAAATCCAAAAAATTAAAGCAAAATATTTCATATCTATTATTGGATATTTATAAAAAGGAACGAAAAGCTCCGTGCTAAAATCACTAAAAATCATAATAGGAAGTAAGGTAATTAATGAAGCAATTATCATTAAAAGCATTTTTGAGCGTGGTTTAAGACCTGCTTTATTAGCCTTTTTTAAAACCTTACCTAAATCATCAATAATTCCAATCGCTCCAAAGCACACTAAGCACAAAAACGCAGAAATACTATAAACATTAAAAGTAGCAAAAATAAGGCTTGAAAGAAGTGTTGAGCCTAAAAATATCACTCCGCCCATTGTAGGGGTATTGCACTTTTTTTGATGAGTTTTTGGAGCATCACTTAAAATAGGTTGATTTGCACCTATATTTTTTGCCCAAGAAATAAAAAGTGGCATAATAATTAAAGTCATAAAAAAAGACAATAAAAAAGCTAAAAACGCCCTAACGCTAATGTATGAAAATAAGTTTATATCAATGTTAAACATATTTGTTCCTAAAAAATTAAATAAAAAAGGCAAATATTATAATAAAATTATAAATTTTTAAGTATTATTTCGCTTCTAATTCATATTAAGGAGCTTATATGTTAAATCCAGTTCTAACGATTGCAGGTAGTGATTGCAGTGGGGGTAGCGGACTTGAGGCTGATTTAAAAACTTTTACAATGCATAAAACTTTTGGAATGGCAGTGGTTTTAGGTGTTTATTCTGTAAATACTCAAGGTGTTTATGGTGCTTGTGTTATGGATAAAGAAATTGTTGCATCTCAATTTGATGCAGTTTTTAATGATATAAGACCAAAAGCTCTTAAAACAGGTTTAATGGGAGATGCTGATTTAATTAGATTAATCACTGCAAAATTTAAAGAATTTAAGCCAGAAAATATAGTAATTGACCCTGTTATGTTTTCAAAAAGTGGTTTTAGACTAATTGGCGATGAAGATTTTAAATTATATGTAGAAGAATTCATACAATTTGCCGATGTTTTAACACCTAACAAACTTGAAGCTGAACTTCTTTGTGGATTTAGCATTGATTCAAAAGAAAAATTAAAAGATTCAGCTAAAAAACTAATTGATTTAGGAGCTAAAAGCGTTTTGGCTAAAGGTGGAAAATATTTTGATTTAGCAGTGGATTATTTTTATGATGGAAAAGATTTTCACGAACTTTGTGGTAAAAACTTGCAAACTTCAAACGACCACGGAGCAGGTTGTACTCTAAGCGCTGCAATTGCTGCAAACCTAGCAAATGGCTTAGATAAATTAAGTGCAGTTGCAAATGCAAAAATTTATACTCAAAATGCAATGGAAAACGCACCAAAATTAGGTGCTGGAAGAGGCCCTTTAAATCATATGTTTGATTTATAGAATTTCATTTAGGAATTTCAAATTCCTAAATGAAATTCCTAAGCAAATTATCTAAAAAATAGCTTTATTTATCTTACTTACTTATTTTTAAGCTTGTGAGTTTATAATTTTTGTTTTTATTTTGAAAAAAGGAGATTTTTTGGACCCCAGTTATACAGCTTTAATGCTGTTTTTAGCATTATTTTGTGTTTTTTTAAATGGATTTTTCGTGTTATCTGAATTTAGCATTGTAAAAATTAGAAAAAGTAAGCTAGAAGAATTTGTAAATCAAGGAAGAACTAACGCTAAATTAGCCTTAGAAATGTATAAAAACTTAGATACTTATTTATCAGCTACTCAGCTAGGAATTACTTTAAGCTCACTTGCTCTTGGTTGGTTGGGCGAGAGTTCTGTTGCGGTTTTATTAAACAAACTTTTATCTAATTTTAATGTAAATCCTATCGCAATTCATAGTGTTTCTGTTGTTATTTCTTTTATATTAATTACGCTTTTACATGTTGTCTTAGGCGAAATTGTTCCAAAAAGTATAGCAATAGCAAAAACTGAAACCGTTGTATTATGGATAGCAAGACCACTTTATTTATTTAGAATAATTTTTGCACCTTTTATTGCTACATTTGATTTTTTATCTTTATCAATTTTAAAAATGTTAAGAATAAAAACAAACGAGCATGCAGCTCACTCTGAAGAAGAAATTAAATTTATAGCAAGTGAAAGCCAAAAAAGTGGAGTTTTAGATGAATTTGAAACTGAACTTATCCAAAATGCAGTTGATTTTAGCGACATTGTAGCTAAAGAGATTATGACTCCAAGACGCGATATGATATGCTTAAACAAAAGCAATACTTATGAAGAAAATATAAAAATAGTTCATGATTATAAACACACTAGATTTCCTTTCATAGATGCTAGTAAAGATAATGTATTAGGTATGATTCATATTAGAGATTTATTAGATAATCAAAATAAAGACCTAAATGAATGTGTTAGAAAAGTTCTTTTTGTTCCTGAAAATATCAGTATTTCAAAGGTTCTAGTTCAAATGAATAAAGAGCAAATCCATACAGCAATAGTAATGGATGAATACGGCGGAACCGCAGGATTGCTTACTATGGAAGATATTATTGAAGAATTAGTAGGTGATATTAATGATGAGCACGATAAAAAAGAGCAAGATTATAGAAAAATAAATGATGATATTTATATCGTAAATGGAAGGCTTGATATTGAAAGCGTTGAAGAATTGCTTGATATAAAATATGATGATGAATTAGAAGAGCTAACCATAGGTGGATATATATTCAATCGCTTAGGGCATGTTCCTAGTGAAAAAGAGCGTTGTGAAGACGAACATTGCTATTATGAAGTAAAACAAATGCAATCAAATAGCATAAAATATTTAAAAATAATCAAAAAGCAAAGGAAAAATAATGAATAAATATAGATTAATAACTAGAAGTGATATGGATGGACTTGTATGTGCTGTATTATTAAAGCACATGGATTTAATTAGCGATATTAAATTCGTTCATCCTAAAGATATGCAAGATGGCACAATAGAAATTACAAGCAATGATATAGTAACAAACTTGCCGTATTGCCCTAATGCACATTTAGTATTTGATCATCATGAAAGCGAAAGTATTAGAAATGGTAAAGCTGATAATCATATTATAATACCTGATGCACCAAGTGCTGCTAGAGTTGTGTATGATTATTACACTAAACAAGGCGTAGAATTCCCTAAAGAATGGGATGATATGATGGTTGCAGTTGATAAAGCTGATAGCGCACAATTTTTAATGGAAGATGTGCTTGAGCCTAAAGGTTGGGAATTTTTAAGCTTTTTAATGGATAGTAGAACTGGTCTTGGAAGATTTCACGACTTTAGAATAAGCAACTATAACCTTATGATGGATTTAATTGATTATTGCAAAAATCACAAAATTGAAGATATTATGAAATTACCTGATGTTGTTGAAAGAAGTGATTTGTATAAAAAATACGAAAATGAATTTAAAGAACAATTAAAAAGATGTTCTAAAGTTTATAAAAATCTAGTTGTATTAGACTTAAGCAAAGAAGAGATTATTTATCCAGGCAATCGCTTTATGATTTATGCGCTTTATCCAGAATGCAATATCTCTATTCATAAAATCTTAGGCTTTAGAGGTCAAAATATGGTTTATGCAACAGGTAAGAGCATATTCAATAGAACTAGCAAAACAAACATCGGAGAGCTAATGCTAAAATACGGCGGAGGCGGACACGAAGCAGCAGGCACTTGCCAAGTATCTCACGAAGATGCCGAAAAAGTTTTAAACGAACTAATAGCAAAAATCAACGCAGACGGCTAATAATCACAATTCCTATTTGAGAATTTCAAATAGGAATCTAAATTACTTTACTTTTATAATAATTTATATTGTATCTTCACTATATACTAACAAACAATATAGTTTCTTATCAATATCGATATTAGCTTTTTAAACAAAAAAATAATTTTTCATTTGTTTATAGTTTAAAAGTTACCATAAACAAACGAAATTTAGTATCAAAAGTAATAAATTAAATCATATAAACTTTAAAATTTCTTTTGATATTGTTTTTAGTATCGCACTAGCAAAATCATTTATAAATTTAAAGTCTATTTGTTTATTTTTTGAAGGTAATACGATATATTCGTTTTTTACTTTTTCCCAACTACCCTTATTGTCCCAATTGTATTTTCTCATAACTTTAGAAATAGAACTTACAAAAAACAAACTTTCATTTTCATTTAATACCCTAACTTGATATTTTATAGCATAAGCATCTTGAAATATTGTAAAATCTTTGCTTTGATAAAAAACTGGACATTCTCCATTAGAAGCAATAGATATAACATTTTTCAAAATTGTAGTATCTACCATTGGCACATAAACACTTAGTCCTTGATTTTGAGTTGTTGAAGTAAGTGCAGGTAACACGAACTCACCTTGCTTATATTTCGGTAAATAGGAGCCTTTATAGCTCAACTTATTTGTTTTTATTTTTTCAAATAAACTACCTAGCCTATAATCATTCCAAACAATACAACCGCTCTTAAAATCTTTTAAAGCTTTTGCTTCATCGCTCGTTAAGTTCATATCTAATTTTTTGTCAGCTAAGTATTTTTTTACTTGTGATAGACCTAATCGCCTAATTTCACTCATAAAATCACCAATAAAACTTAAATTAATTCCACTATTATCTATTGGTAGCTTTACAATGCTTTCATTAAATATTTTATCTACATCTCTAACCAAAACAGATAATAATTTTGATTTTTGATGATTAAGTATTGTGGTAAAAAAATGTGCCATATTTTCATTAATTTGAAATTTACAATCAATTTTTCTAACAAATTGACCTGCATACCACTTTCTTTTTCTATAAAAAAAGTCCATTTGTAATAAACCTAAACTCCAACTTTTGGCATTGTTTAAATTAGAATCATTTACAAATCCAGTACTTTGCAAAATTCCTTGGTTTTGTGATGTTCTAGTGATGTAATCGTATTCGTTGCCGCTAACAAGCTTGTCTTTATTAAAACTTTTTGTCGCATTTATACTAAATAAATCACCTAATTTATATTCAGCCCACTTAACGCTTTTTAAACCATCATTAAGTGGGCTTAGAGCTTTTTTAACAATTCTTCATCTTTAATAATATTTATTATCTCCCACGATAAAAAATCGCCAATTGTTTTTACAAAATCTTCTAATTTTGGTATAGTGTCAACTGGGGCTACTTGATTCCAATCAGCTCCATTTTCTGGATCTATTGTACTTTCATAGTACTCATTTGCACTAAAAATTTTAAGCTTTGTTTTGCCAAACCTAACTAAATCTACCAATTCTTGGTATCTAACTTTTGCATTATCAATATCAATTAAATTTGAATTTGATTTTTTACGAGCATTTCTTGAATATCCATCGTTTGAAAAGTCAATAAACTTTACAACTTCATCTTTTTCATGTTTTTCGCCTACTCTAAATACATAAACATATGTTTGCACGCTTGATTTTCCTACAAATAAATCATTTGGCATTTTAATGCTTGCTATTAGAGTATTATTTTTTAATATCTCTTTGTTATATTCTATTGCTTTTCCACTACCTGCAGAACCTTGAATTATAACCGACGCATAACCTTTGCTCATCATAGATAATGCTTGTTTTACAAATATCATTCCACATCCATCTGCTGAATATGGTGGGTTTAAAACGAAAGCTGTTGCAGGGAATTTTTCTCCTTGTTTATTAAATTCATACTCTCCATTAAAATCATATAAAGAATCCTTATTTAATATATTAGAACTTCCATCTCCCATCAAAATCATATTTAAAATAGCAAGCATATAAATTTCAGGTAAAACTTCTAAACCTAAAAGTTGTTCAGCTTTAATCTGGGCTATTTTTTTAGCTAATTCATCAGGGGATTTTATGTTTTCTTTTGCATTATTTATCATTTCATTCATAGCAGCGACTAAAAGCCCAGCTGAACCAGTAGCAAAATCCCAAACATAAGAATTCATATCAACTCTTGCTAATTTTGCTAAAAGCGTTGCAACGTATGGTGGTGTTAAAACAACATCATTTAATTTATCTTGTGTGAAACCAAGCCAATTATACATTTCATTAAATAACTTGCCCGTAAAATCAGTGCTTAGATTAACTTTATAATAAAAACCTAATTCATCTACAATCTTAACAAATATTCTTCTTATTTGACTTTCTCCATCTTTTACTTTGTTTAAATTTTCATTAGTTAAAAGATTTTCAAAAGCTCTTAAAATAAAGTCTTTTTTATCTTGCGGAATGCTTCTTTTATCTAAAAAAGCTTTGATTTTTCTTAGTATTATATCGCCGTCTTGATTACCTAATTCTGACAAAGATTTTAAATCTTTTTTATCAAGTGGAGCAACCCCACTAGCTCCTAAAGTAGCCATAATGGTAGCTACTACTAAATAAACTCTATCTTTTTCTGATATACCCTTTTCATTTGAATATATATGCTTATTTAAGTTTTTAATAATACTATTTAACTCTTGCTCTCGCTTAATCCTTAAAGCCTCTATTTCGTCATCGTTTAGATTGAGATTATCACAATCTTTTATAAAATCATCAAAATGAGTTTTTTGTAAAAATGATAAATCAGTGTATTTTCCAATCTCTTGTCCTATACCAAAATTATCTTTTGATACCAAATATACTCCTATTTCATGACTCAACTTATCTAAATATTTATAACCTGTAACTCCGATTGCTATGATTTTTTCATAATTTGTGTGTTCTAGCAAGGCATTTGCATAATGAATAGCACCATTTACTGCATAATTTTTTATGTTATTAAATTGAAAAACACCATTTTCATCTTTATTAAAAACATTATTTTGTTTATCTAATTTTACTAATTTGTCTTTATAACCCTTATACTCTATAAGGATTGGATAGAAGTTTCCAAATTTATCTTTTAATAATAATTTTGCATCAGGTCTATTCCCCCCGCCCATTCCACTTTTTGAATAGTATTCATTTAAAGCATAATCTACTTGAGTATTTAAACTTTCTTGCTCTAGCTTATAATCAAGCCCATAGTTTTTAAGCCAATTATTAACCATATCAGCGATATTTGGTTCTACTGATTGAATTTTTATTTTTGCCATACTTACTCCTATAATAATTCAAATTTATTATAAAAATTATTTTACAAGCTATAAAGCTAAAATATTTTAATTTTATAATGTTATGAGTTTAACAAATAGTCTAAAACAATCAAGCTAAAATAAACTATTTACTATAACATTTTTATGAAGTTTAATGAGCTACCACAAAAATCCTAATTCCTATTTCAAATTCCAAGATTTTTTCAAGAATTTGAAATAGGAATTTGAAATTCCTATTTAACCTTTACAGGATATAGCGAAGGGTATTCGTAGATTTTCCACTCGCCGTTTTCGTTGTGTAAAATTACATCTTTACTGAATTTATGCTGCTGTATTTTATAGTTTGTATCAACTTGTACCACAGCTATTTCGCTACTTTTATTCTTCTTAGTAAAGCTCATTTCAATAGTATCATCATTACCCTTGTAATCATAATCTATAAAAATCATATCCTTACCTTTATCTTGAAACTTCTTAAAATAATCTACATTATTCTTTTTTGCAAGAAGTTTTGAAGCTTCATTCATTTTTCCAGCTTCACATAAAAGCACAAAATCCTTAACCACCATTTCAGGCTCTTTTTTCTCGTTACCGCAAGCACTTAAAATAAGTGCTGCAGTAACTAAAGAAGAAGCCATAAAACTTAAAATTATATTAGCATCTTTATTTTTCATCAACTCAACCTATCAACATATCTGCAAATGCATAAATTATCAAGAACAGAAAAATTAGTCCAGTAAATAGCATTAAAAATCCAACAACTCTTGCAAAATAAAAATACTTAGCAAAAGAATTGCTTTCATTTTTAAGGCTCTCTAATTTTCCACTAGCCTTAAGCCTTGCATACCATTCAGGTCTATCGTGCTTTAATTCTTCTTCTGTTAATTCTCCACTAAATATAACCATATCCATTGGGAATCTATCAGCTCTAAAGTGAGTATTAAAGAAGTGAACTGCAAAAATAAATCCAGTAGCTAAAAGTGCTTCATCAGAATGCACAAGTGTTGCAAGATTTAGCATAAAGCCAGGTAAAATCTTTGTAAATTCAACCGGAAACCACAATACAAGCCCACTAAATCCTATAATAAACATACCCCAAAATACTGCTATATAATCAAACTTCTCCCAGTAAGTAAATCTATCAAACTTAGGTCTTTCACCTTTACCAATAAACCATTTAAAGTGAGCTACAACGTCTCTTAAGTCTTGCATTCTAGGCATTAAACTATCAGGTCCAAATAATTTTGCTAAGAATAATTTAAAGCTTAGTTTTCCATTAGCATCACGAATAGCGTCACGCTTAATCCAAGAATTATAAATTACTTCAGCAATATGGCTTAAGAACACTGCTATCATAATAAATGCACTAAAATGGTGTATCTTAGTAGCCATTACAATTCCACCCATCATATCAATCATAGTTTGCGCCCAAGGAGCTGTATAGAACTTTTGTGGTAAACCACTAAAGCTAAGCCCTAAGAAGCTTGAAGCTACGAAGAAATGTTGAATTCTATGCAATGTACTAAAGCGTTTAATATTTACCTTATCTTTATGCATTTTTTCTTTTGCTGCACGCCACTCATCTTTATATTTAATACTCATATAAATTAGTTTCATACTCCACAAGAACGTGTGTAAGCCAAAGAATGCAAATACAGATATAACAAGCCCTGTCATAAACACATAAGCCCAATAAAGCAATGGGAAATTCTCTTTATCTGTATGGTCAGCATGAGCTATAAAATCACTAAAGTTAGCATTAGCACCTTCATGGCACTTTTCACAAGTTTTGATTTTTGCTTCATCATAAAGTGTTGATTTTTTATCTTCAGGTTTATGAATATTGTGTGCTCCATGGCAGTCAAAACAAGCTGCTATTTTTTTACTCTCACCATCTTGTGCTAAAAGCATAGCTTTACCATGGAATGTTTCATGATAATGCTTTTGTTCTTTTTCGTGGCAACTTCCACATTTAACATCACTTAATTTTTTAACAGCTAAAGAAGTTAATTGTTGTTTATCATGCACGTTATGACAATCCGAACATGATGGAGATTTTTCTCTTGGATTTGTCCTTTTATCATGAACGCTTCCGCTAAACTCAGATTTAACTTCTTTATGACAGCTTGAGCAGTTATTATTTACATTATCTTTATCATTTGCTAATTCATTGATTTTTCCACTATCACCATGACAATCTCTACAAGCAGGAAGATTACCAAATCTTAGATTTTTATGTAACTCATCTTTAAAGCTACTAACTTCACTACCTTCATGCCAGCTATTTATATCATAGCTTTTTACAAGTGGTTTAATTCCGCCTTTTTCAATAGGTCTTGCACTAAGAATCCAGCTTTCAATTCCATCAAGCATTACACGAACATTTGTATAGCCTAATTTTTGTGCTTTTAAAGCTGCATCAGAGCTTGCATAACACATTCTATTTAAACAATAAAAAATAATCTTAGCATCTTTATTGCTAGGTAATAAACTTACCCATTCAGGAGTATTAATAAAAATAGAGCCCTTTAAATAGCCGTATTTTATTCTTTCTTCTTTTGTGTTTGCATCAAATATATAAACATCTTTTTTACCTAATTCTTTTTCTACATCAGCCATAGATATGGGAATTACCCCATCAACTACTGCAAAATCGCCTTCTGATGCAAAAAGGTTAAAGCTTAAAAAGATGGCAAAAATAAGTCTTAACAACATATTTTATCCTTTCACGAAGGCTAGGAAAATCCCTAGCCTTTTATTTCTTACCATCTAATAACTCTTGAGCTTGTTGTGCATAAACTAATGCTTCATTTATTAATTTTAGAGCATATTTTGGACCATGCACACCCCAGCTGCCGTCTTTTTCAATTTTTTCATAAATTGTTCTTGCTTCTTTTGTAAGTAGAATAATTTCAGCTTTAACTTTTGTGCTTAAATTATCCATTTTTGCTTGTTCTCTATCAATTTTGCGAATTGCAAGCTCAAGTTTTTTAAATCCTTCTTTAACAGGTAATTGCCACTCCATAACCTTATCATAGATTTGCTCTTGGTCTGTAAAGTGTAATTCTTTTGGTAAAGTTGATTGAACTGCACTATGGCATCCACTAGCCCCAGGCCCAACAAGATTTACATCACTCCAGCTAGTTCTTCCACAACTCCACATTAAATCAACGAAGAATTTTCCATCTTTTCTAGCAATTGTCCAACCCTTAGTATTTTGTGGATCTCTTGGCTTGCCTGCTGGTGGATTTAGAGTTTTTGCGTCTTTATCTACATAAATCTTCCAAATATGACTTGCACGAACGTTATCAAATCCACCTTTATCAGGGTTTTGAACGCTTGCAAAGTTTTCACAACTCATCATATTTGGCATATGACAACCTGTACAATTATCTTTTGAGTGTGCTCCGCCGTATTTAAACATATCAGCTTGAGTTTCGTGGCAATCACTACAAGTTTTCTTAAGCCCTACTTTTGTATATGGATCTTTCCAATCGTTTGCAGTAACTTCGTGTGGATCATGGCAAGTTGAACATCTCATACCTTTATCATAGTGCATTGTGTTATACATTTGTGAGCCTTCTGTTCCACAAGATGGACATGCTGATTTAAAGTAGCTATTAAATGGCTTTCTTGGATCAATCTTAGCGTCTTCACTATCATAAGCAAATCTTTGATGACATCTTTCGCAGTTACTTGGCATACCAGCACCCCTTGCTCCATAAAGGTGAGCTCCTGCTCCGTGGCATTCTTCACAGCTAATTCCTTTAGAAATTGCGTGTTTTCTAAGTTCATCTTTATTACCGATTGCTGCTAAAAATTCTTCTTTAGATTTAAAGTCAAATTTAAAGCTATGGCAAACTTCACAATATGCAGATGCAGGTTGAAACATCATCTTTTCTTTATAAGTAGAACCATAAGAGTTAATTCCCCAAACGCTTGAAGTTTGTTTGCCAAAATCTTCTAATTTTGTAGGGAAATTTGGAGAAAATTCAGCTATTTTTTTCGCTACTTCAGGTGTAAGTGATTCAACCCAAAGGCGTGAGAATTGATTACCACCAGCAACCATTTTACCTGTTCCATCAGCTAATTTTCCATCTTCAATGTGATAAGTTCCACGAACCAACCACTTATCAATAAAACCATATTTTGTTCTAGGAGTTCCTACGATAACGAATACATCATCAGCTTCAACACCTTTAGGTAAAATTGTAGCTTCGCTGCTTCCATACATAGGCTTTTTAGGATCTCCTCCTGCTTCTTCTAGCTCATCAGGGAAGCGAATAACTTTTGAGTGGCGTGAGCGTTGCCAAGCTTCATATTGTGCAGGGTGGCACTCTCCACATTTTTTAGGACCAACGAATTTGTTTGGATAATCTAAAATACTTTCCATACCTAAGCGATATGTAATTGAAGCACCATGTCCTTTGTCTTTTTCATAGTTTGCTGCACCACCAAATTCTACGAATTCTTCTTGGCGATTTGAAATAGAATATTTTCCTACTAATCTGCCTTCTTTTTCGTATTTAAACATAGGGTGGCGATCTTTTAAAAACTCTATAAAATCAGTTTCTTGATTAACATAATCATGAAGAGTTCTAGGTTCTATACCATCAGCTTGCGGCGTAACACCAAATAGCATTGAGCTAATACAGGCACTAAGCACCAATAATCGTTTCATAACATTCTCCTTAAAAAATATTTTGGTTCTTAAGTTTAGTCCATTTTCATTTAAAGCTTTCTTAAAAAAACTTAAAAAAATAAATATAATTTAAAAATTTAAAATAAGATATAAATAGTATGAAATAAAATTTTATAATTTTTCTATTTTTTAAGGCTTTTATTATAAAATATTAATTTAAGTTTAGATAATAAATTTTATCAACTAATAAAGATTTTAAGAATAAGGTTTGTAATTTATGAAAATTATTAATAAGATTTTTTCTTTAAAATTTAGTTTATTTTATATGTTTATATTCGCATTTTTATGTATGATTGCAACTTTTATTGAGAGTAAAAACGGCACAGCTTATGCAAATAGTTTGATTTATAACGCTTGGTATTTTTATTTAATTATGATTTTGCTATTTTTAAGCACAATTTTTTGTATATTTAAATATAAACTTTATAAAAATCTTTCATTATTTTTAATACATAGTTCTTTTATTTTTATTTTTATAGGTGCAGTGCTTACGCATTTTTTTGGCTTTGAAGGAGTAATTCATTTAAGAGTTGATAATAAAGCTAACGAGATTAAAAGCACTAAAACCAAATTAATCTTAAAACATAATGATGAAATAATTAGCACGGATAATTTAAACGAAAGTCTAAAGCTAAATAATGCTAGTTTAAAGTTTTTAGATTTTAGCAACGAAGCAGGTCTTACTAAAGTAAAAAGCGATAATTTAAACGACCCAAGTTATTTAAAATTAAGATTTAACTTCGCAAGTGGTTATAGCGATGTTGAGATTAATTATAATGATTGCCTTTTAGTTGGCAAAACTAATTTTTGCTTTAATAAAACAAGCTTAAATAATTATGTAAATTTTTATATTAAAGATAATGAGTTTTATGTAGCTACAAATGAAAAAATCAAATTCCTAAATCAAATTCTTGATTTTGATTTTAAGCTAAAAGATGGAATATATACTTTAGATGATTTTTCATTTTCTGCTTTAAATTATTTAGTTCATTCAAAAGACGCTCTTAGTATGAGTGGGGGTAATTTACAAGCAATTAAAGTGGAATTTAAAATAGGATCATCAAAAGAAAATCTAATCCTAGCTCTAAATGATAGTATTAAAATAAATGATTATGAAATATTGTGGAGTCAAGAAAGCTTAAAGCTTGATTTTGATGTTTATCTAAAAAGATTTAATCTAATAACTTATGCAAACAGCAATAGCCCAAAAGATTATGAAAGCGAAATCGTAATAATTGATAAAGATAAAAATATTCATACAAAAATCGCTATGAATAAAGTGCTTGATTATAAAGGCATTAGGTATTTTCAGCATTCATACGATGAAGATTTAAAGGGCTCAATTTTAAGTGCGAATAAAGATTTAGGCAAAACCCCTACTTATATAGGATATTTTTTATTATTTTTAGGCTGCTTTTTAAATCTATTTAGCAAAAAAACCATAAGCTATTTTAAGGCTTTAAGCTTAGTATTTTTAGTATTTTTTAGCACTAATTTAAGGGCAAATCATATAGATAATTTAAACACTTTAATTATTCAAGATTACAATGATAGATTTTTGCCATTTTATTCATATTCAAAAAATTTATGCAATAAAATAGGCTGTCCTGATATATCTAATGCAAGTAGCGAGATTTTTAGGCTAATTAGTGATGTTAATTATGTAAATGAAGCAAGATTAATAAAGGTAAAAAATCCTAAATTAAGAGAGTTTTTAAACTGCGAAAAACAAGCAAAATTTAGCGATTTTTACGAAGGTTCAAGCTATAAATTAAAAGATGAACTTAAAAAAACTTACGCAAAAGGCGAAGCAAATTTTAATGATTATGATAAAGACTTAATTAGAGTTGATGAAAGCGTAAATATTCTTTATTTAATTTTCACAGGAGAATTATTCAAAATATTGCCAAACGAAAATCACTTGCAAAGCCCATTTGCAAATAATGTAAGCTTAGAAAATCAAAAGCTTGTAAATGATTATTTAAGCGCATTATTAATTGCTAAAAAAACAAACAATTATGATGAAGCTAACATTGCTTTAGAAAAAATTAAAAATCTTCAAAAAATGCAAGATTTTTTACCTAGTGAAAATCAAATAAAAGCTGAAATATTTCTTAATAAATACGATGTTTTTTATAATCTATGCTTAGCTTATTTAATATTATTTTTTATATCTTTATTTTTTATAAATAAAAGAAGCAAAATCATATTTTATTTAAGCTCAATTCTTTTTGTAATTCATCTAGCCTTAATCATTACAAGGGGCTTTGTGGCTGGATTTGCTCCGCTTAGCAATACTTATGAGAGTTTAATTTATATTGCTTTAAGCTCTGTTTTTGCTGGACTTGTATTTAGAAAAAATCTCTTGCTAAGCTTATGTTTATTACTTAGCGTTGCTGTCTTAATGACTGCTCATTTAAACGATATAAATCCACAAATTACAAACCTAATTCCTGTTTTAAATTCTCCTTATCTTAGCATTCATGTTAGCTTAATTACTGCTTCTTATGGCTTTTTTGCTTTAAGTGCTTTAATTGCATTTGTAAAATTAGTTTGTATTATCATAAAACGACCTTACGAAAAAGCACTAATTCAAATGCATTTAGCAAATCTTTTAGGCTTATTATTATTAATTTGTGGCAATTTCTTAGGTGCTATTTGGGCGAATGAATCGTGGGGAAGATACTGGGGCTGGGATTCTAAAGAAACTTGGTCTTTAATTAGTATTTTAATTTATGCAATATTAGTTCATTTAAAATTAAAATCAGAACTTATTAAAAGTTTGCTTAGTTTATGGAGTTTTGGCTCAATTTTAATGACTTATTTTGGGGTTAATTATTATCTAGTTGGCAAGCATTCTTATGCAGGAGAACAAAGTAATTTCAATTCACCTTCTTGGCTAATAATTAGCGTTTTAGTATTGCTAATCTTTAGTTTAGTTGCAGTTTTTAGGAGTAAAAAATGAAAGCTTTTTTAATATTAATAGCACTTTTTTTTATTGCTTGTAATGATGAAAAAATTGATGAAAATTACTTAAATACTCCGCTTAAATGCTCTATAAATAAAGATATTTGCGAAGTTAGCTTTAAAGGAAAGCAAATTAGCTTTGAGATACTAAACCGCCCTATTCGTTTTATGGAAGAATCTAAATTAATAATTAAAGGCTTACCTAAATACGATAATCTAAGCCTTAATTTATACGGGCTTAATATGGATATGGGAGTAATAAAAGCTGAATTTGAGCGCTTAGAAAATGGCGATTATGAAAGCGTTTTTGTAGTAAGCTCATGCTTATTAAGCACTATGAGATATAGATTAGAATTATTAAATAATAATAAAAAAATAGGTTTATTTATAGATTTTGATATGAAAAGGTAAAATATGAGAATACTTCTTACAAACGATGATGGATACGACGCAGCAGGTCTTATTGCTCTTAGAAAAAGACTTAAAAAAATTAAAGATTTAGAAGTTTTTGTAGTAGCTCCTTGGTCTAATAAAAGTGCATGCGCACACTCACTAACCCTAAATCACCCACTAAGCTTTGTAAAAATAAAGAAAAATTATTATGCTTTAAAAGATGGCACTCCGAGTGATTGCGTAAATCTTGCATTTTGCACTATTTTTAAGGATAAATTACCTGATTTAGTAGTAAGTGGGATTAATAATGGAGCAAATCTAGCCGAAGATATTACTTATTCAGGCACGGCAGCTGCTTGTATGGAAAGCGTTTTATGTGGAGTAAATGCCATTGCTTTTTCACAACTTTATGAAAAAGAAGTAGATTTTAAACGCTCAAGCAAACTTGCCGTTAAATTAATCTTAAAATTACTTAAGACAAATCCACTTAAAAAAAGAAGATTTTTAAATGTAAATTATCCAAGTTGCGAGAGTGATTATAAAGGTTATAAAGTTTGTAAAATGGGTAAAATGAGATATGTATTCTCAAGCAAAATGCAAAAAAATCCTAGGGGCTTAGAGTATTATTGGCTAGATAGCTTGTATGATTTAAGCAAGGTAAAAGCAAATAATGATGATATTGATTTTGTAAGACGTGGCTATGCAAGTATAACCCCAATAAAGCTAAATCTAACAGCAAAAAAAGAAATAAAAAAAGTTAAAAAGTGGCTAGAAAATGAATGATAAATATACAAGGTCAAGGCTTTTATTTGCCGAAAATTACGAAGAATTAACAAATAAAAAGGTCTTAATTTGTGGGCTTGGTGGCGTTGGTGGAATGTGTTTTAGCTCGCTTGCAAGAGTTGGGATTAATGTAAGCGGAATTGATAAGGATTATTTTGATATAACAAATTGCAACCGCCAACTACATTCTGAAAATACAGGACTTAGTAAAGCTAGTGTTTTTGCTAAGTTTTATAATGCAAATTGTTATGAGCTACTAATTACTAAAGAAAGCTTTTTAGAGTTTTTAAAGGATAAAGAATTTGATTTAGTGATTGATTGTATTGATGATGTTAAGGCTAAGTGTGATTTAGCTGAAATTTGCTATGAAAAAGGAATTAAATTTATTAGCTCTGGTGGAGCTGCAAAAAGAATTGATCCTACAAAAATAAAAATTGCTAATTGGGATAAAACCAAAATGTGTGCTTTAGCAAAAGCTGTTAGACTTGAGCTTAAAAAACGCAAGTTTAAAGGTAAGTTTAAAATGACTTATAGTGAAGAAGAGCCTATGTGTCAAGGTTTAGGCTCGTTTATGGGAATGACAGGCTCAATGGGGTTAATGCTTTCAAGCTTAGCAATACAAAAATTACAAAACATTAGCTTTAATAAAAAGTAACAATAAAAGAAATACGCAAATTCCTAATATAATAACTCCTGCCATATTAGGAGCGCATTTATTATTAGTTTCTAATCCTAAATCCGTACTTTCAATAAATTTTTTAATTAAAAAATAATAATGCAATTTACCAAAAACAAATATACAAGCAACATATACCAAAAAAGATATAATTATTGTCTCAACAATCAAGCTTATAAAATCAACCGTAAATGATATAAAAAAGGCTGTCCAAAGCCTTCTATATACAAAAGAAAATTCAATAAAAAATCCAGAAATCCAAAAAAACGGCAATTGCATAAAATCATAAATCAAAACCTTATCTTGCTTATGCCCTGATAATAATAAATTTGTCATTGTCATAACATTTTGAGTTTGTTCTGGCTCAGCTAAAAACCCAGCTACTTTTTGTCTTAAAGCATTTTCATCTTTTAATAATTCACGTGACCTATCGCCTAAAAAAATATTCATAAAATCTCCTTTTAAAAAATTCAAAAAGAATGATAACCCCCCCCCTTAAATTAAACTTAAAAATTTAATCATCTGGAATTTGAATTCGGAATTAACTTTATTTTATTTTGCTTGGGCGTGGTAAATTTAGCTGTTATCTTTTGCCAATATTTGGCTTTATTATTGAAGTGTATCCACCAAAACCATCTTTATCCCATACGTTATGAAATTCTTTTTTAAGGCTTATATAGATATAAATATTTATTTTACTAAAATGATTGATATTTATTAGATTTAGCAAGGTTGCTAAGTCTAGTAAGATTGTTCATGATTTTATTTAATTAAAAATTCATTTTTAATTTGTCTATAAGAGCAAACTTAACATAAAAACTAGTTAGCATTATAACACTACTAAAACGCAACTCATATGAATATAACAAGCTAAATTAGGCTAATGCTTTCTTCTCTTGCGATTAAAGAACTTTCAAAGAATTTGAAATAGGAATTTCAAATTCTTTTTATATTAAAACTTTCATTTTCATAAAACACTACATAAGAGCTAATTTTGTGATTAGAAAAATTAGTTTTTATAAAGTTTTCATAAGTTTTTAGCTGTTTTTCATAAGATTTATTAAAAAATGAGCTTTTATAATCAATTATCTTAACCTCATCATTGCTAATAGCTAATAAATCTATTCTATTCACTTTATTCTCATACAAAAAGTTATATTCTTTAACCAAATGATGATTTTTGATTAGTTCTTTAAACTCCACACATTTAAGCAAATCTTCGCAAAGTTTTTTTAATTTATCAAAATCTACCTGATTAAACTTATTATACGCAAGTCTTAAGCACTCATTTAAACTCTCATCATTAAAATCGCTTAATTCACAAAAATAGTGAAATGCGTTTCCTAACATAATCGCATCAGTGCTAAACTCTTTAGTCTTTACATTTTGAAGTGGCACGCAAGGATTAAACTCATAGCTAATATTTACAACACTTGCTTCATTTTCTTTATATCTAAAATTAAGCAAATCATCATCTAAACTCTCATTAGTAATTTCAGCATAATTAATCCCGCTAAGCCCAGCTCCTTCATTCATAACGATACAAAGTGAGCTAATCGCTCTTGTATAAGCTACATAATAGGTATTTATCTCATCATTTTTTTTCGTGTTTTCATAAATTTCAAGCTTTTTTGCATAATCTTTATCATATACACATCTAAGATTTCTAATAGCACTAGCGTCTTTTTTAAAGCCATACCATTTATGGCTAGAAAAATCATATTCAATTTTAAGCCCTGTATCATGTGGGGCATTTTTACTTAAATGAACGCAGATTAAATGCTCAAATTGTAAGCCCTTGCTTTTATGAATTGTCATGATATTTATGCCTTTTGCTTCATTGCTTGATGCAAGTTTAGTGCTAAGATTAAAAATAGTATCTAAAAAATCTTTAGAGCTAATATCATCTAAAAACTCTAAAACATATTCATCTTTACATAAATCAAGATGAGTGATTATCTCATTATAAATCTCATAAGCGCTTTTTGTAATATCAATTTTAAGCTTTGAATAATCCTTGCCTAGCACAGATTTTACAAAATAGCCATAAATCTCATCTTCTAAAAGAGAGTATTTAGCAAATTCTATTAAAACCCTAACGCTCATTTTTGAAACTAACAAAGAATTATTATTTACATTAGTTTTTAAGCCAAATTCATTTAAAAAATTAGCTATTTCATTTGCATTTGCATTATCTCTTGTAAGTATGCAAATATCATCTAATTTTGCTCCATTTTGTAGCAAACTTGCAATTTTTTTATAAACATCATTTAAGTAATTTTCAGTAATTATTTTGCTTACAGCTCCGTTTTCTTTACTTGCAACTAATTGCTCGTAATAATCATCATAAAGATTTTTAAAATTATTATTTACAAACTCTACTATGGCTTTTTTACTGCGATAATTAGTATCAAGATTTTGCAAGGTTATATTATAGGTTTTATTTTTATGAAATAAATCAAATACTTCTTGCTTAGCACCCCTAAATGAATAAATTGATTGCTTTTTATCTCCTACATAAAAAAAGCTTTTTTGCTTATCATCTATGCCAATTCCAGCCACTATTTCTTCAACCAAAGGCTTAATGATTTCATATTGAATAACTGAAGTATCTTGAAACTCATCTATTAAAAGATGGCTTAAGTTTGAGTTAAGTCTAAAATAAAAAAGGTCTTTTAAATCCTTATTTTGCAATATTTTATGAACATAAATCGCAACATCACTAAAGCTTAAAATATTTTGCTCTTTATGATAGTTTTTAGCAACTTCGCTAAATTTATCTAAATAATTAAAGCATAATTTTAATTGATTACTTTCTAAAAAGCCGTAATATTTAGCAACGATTGATAATAATTCTTCATAAGCTGCTGCAAAAGTCGGAAGTTCCAAAGCTTTTTGCACATTTGATTTACCAGCGTCTAAAAGTGAGCTAGAAAGTAAAGAATTTAAATCCGTAATTTTGCCAAGCCATTCATCTACTTTTTTATTCGCCCCAGTAAAATTATCTTTAAGCCTTAAAAACTCATCAAAAGGGCTGATAAACTCCGTATCATTTATGATTTTTTCGCCTGTATAATTTAGATATAAACTCTCAAGCCAGTTTAAAAAATCTCCTAAGCTCATATTAAAATCTTTTAAATCTTTTACTAATTTTATAGCTTCATTTGTATCTAAAGACTTTAAAAACTCTTCTTTAATGTCTAAATAATCAATTAATTCTGCATCAACGCTTAAGCCCTCATGCGTTGCAAAAAGCCTTAAAATCTTAGAAAAAAAGCTATCAAAAGTATAAATCCTGAGTTCATCTTCTTTAAAGTTTTTTAAGAATTTATTTCGTGTATTTATGATTTGCTCGGCACTTAAGCCTAATGAATCTTGCAAAACTTTTAGCTCAGCAGCTCTATTTTCAAGATTTAAAAATACATTTGTAATTCTTTCTTTCATCTCATTTACAGCTTTTTTTGTAAATGTAAGAGCTACTATATCATTAATGCTAGCACCTCGTAAAACTAGAGCAATATATCTAATACTTAAGGTAAATGTCTTGCCACTTCCAGCACTTGCTGATAATGCGATATGTTTCATGCTCTATCCTTTTTATTGATTATTAGATGATAATAGCCGTAAGCGTTTTCGTTTTTATCCAAAACAAAGCCATCTTTTAGCATTGCGATATCGTTTTCAATTTCTTTAGATAATTTATCAAATCTATTGCATTCAAGCACAGCTCCACGGGTGCTTTTTAGATAAATTAAAGCTGTTTTTATTAAAGGCTTATCTAAAAGCATTGCATAAAAGGCTAATTGTTTTTCATGATTTTTGCTTGAGTTTGGTTTGTTTGAAGTCTTATAATCAATTATTAGCTCATCATTTATTCTATCGGCAATTCCGTAAGCGTTAATATTTGCGATTTTACCCGAGATTTTTTCTTCACATTTTGCATTTGGCTGATTATTGTTAATATAATACGCGATTTCATCTAAATTATCGTATATTAAAGCATAATCAATAGGGCTTAAATTATCTTTTAGCTCTTTTTCAAATTCCTGTTTCAAATTCTTAAAATCAACATTTTGAAAAAACTCATGAACCTTTAATCCGATTGCTGCTTTTTCGTTTAAATTGCTTGGCTCACTTAGTTTTAAAATATATTTTAAATAGTATTCATAAGGCGAGTTTAAATAGCATGATAATCTTGAAAAACTCAGTGGCTCTGCAAAAAAATCATGATTTTTTATAAGTTCTAAATCAGGCTCAAGTATGTTTTCATTTGCTTTTGTTTTGCCATTAAATGCCTTTAAAAATGATTCTATAAGTCCTTTTTCATCTACGATTTGTTTTTCACAATTAAAATCTTTTAGCATTCTAGCAGGTGATTTTTCTTCGTTTTCAAGGTATAAAACAAAAACTTCCTTAGCATTAAAAAGCTCTTTATAATAATGTCTTTGTAGATTTTCTCTATCAGAATAGCTAATTAGCCCAGCCTTTGTGCGAACTGCGTTGTTTAAAAACATTTCATTCACACTTCTTTTTGGCACTAAATCATCGTTAAAATCAAGAACGATTACTATATCCTTACTCATTCCACGGCTTTCTAACACTCCTAGAGCATCAACATTTCCGCCGTTTGTATGAGAAATTTTAATGTTATTAGCATCAAGTAGCTTGATAATTTGCGAAAAGTCTAATTTAAACTCATCATTTAAAAGCTTTATTTCATTTAGGCGATTTTTTAAGATTTCTTTAACTTCAGCGTTTTTGCTAAGGCTTAATAATTGCTCTTTTAATTTATCAAAATCATTTTTATTAAGCTCAATACAACCTAGCAATTTTTTTTGCAAAGTTGCTATTTCATCTTCGTTTAAAATAGCATTTAGTTTTTGTGCGATTTCGTTTGAGTTTAGCCCACTTGCTATGTTTAAATAATTATGAATATCAAGAGCTTTTAAGCTACTTGCAACACTTTCATCTGGCATAATAAGTGCAATTTGTTTATCATCTTGATAATATTTTGAAATTAGGCTAAGTGCGTAAATGTATTGATAAATTGAGCTTTTAAACGAAGCAGTTTTTATAGTGTTATTATAATTTAGCCCAGTTTGCTCTAAGATTTGCCAAGAATTATTAAAGCTTAGAGTATAAGTATAATTTGGCTTAAAGTCTATTTTAAAAGATTTTTTTAATAAATTTGCGTTGTAATCGCTTATATTTGTGATGATTTTTACATTAGTTTCATTTGATAACTTTTCAAAAAATTCTAATTCATATTGCTTTAAAAAGCCGTTTAAATAAAAGGTAATTGATTTAAATTGATTTAATAAAAAATAATTAGGTCTAAGCTCATTAATCGTTATATCATCATATAAATTTTGGCTATCTAGTTCATTTTTATAATGCTTTAAACACTCTTCTAAAATGTCTAAATATTCATCAAAAAAGCTATATAAATCATTGTTTCTTAAATCATTTATGCTTACTTTTTGGCTATTTAATTCGCTAAAAAATGAGAATAAATATTCTTTATTTTTTAAAAAACTTAAAAAATCATTTGAAAAATTAAGCTTTTTATAATCTTTAGTTTTATTACAAGCTCTATTCATTGCGATGATTTGCTCTACTTCGGTCGCTCTTCTTTTATCATTTATCGCATAATCTTGAAAAAACTCATTAATACTAATCGTAGTCGCAAAAAAACCATCATTTTTAAGATTTTTTATATAATCTTTTATCTGCCTTAAGTTAGAAAATATAATCAAGTCTTTTTTAATCATCTTAATTCCTATTTCAAATTCTTTAAAAGCTTAGATGATTTTGCTAGGTTCTCATCTAATGATTTTAGGATTTCATCTACACTTCTTAGCTCTTTTTCTTCTTTTATATTTGGATTTTTTGCACTTAAATCATAGTTTTTGCTAGCAAGTTCACTTTTACTTACTAGCCATGAGTTATTAGTAACCTTACGCTCCTTAACACAAGCTAAAAAATCCTTAAAATGCTCATATTCTAAAGGCTTATTTTTAGTGAGTTTATAAGGTGGCACTAGCTCATAATAATACACCTCATCACTATCATTTAAAAACCTTTTACCAAGTGAGAAAAACAGTACATTAGTCTTTACAGCACTATAAGGCAAAAACACCCCGCTAGGTAGGCTTAAAACGCACTCCAAATTATACTCATTTACCAAATCTTGCTTTACACTTGTAAAGGCGTTTGAGTTTTGAAACAGCACTCCTTCAGGCACTACCACAGCACATCTGCCGTTTATTTTAAGGCTTTTTAGGATATGTTGTAAAAATAGTAGCTCAGTGGCGTTTGATTTTACTAAAAAGTTGTTTTGGATTTGCTCTTTTTCTTTGCCACCAAATGGTGGATTTGCTAGGATTATTTCATATCTATCATCTTCGCTTATATCGGTGATTTTTTTATTTAGCGTGTTTGTTTTGATGATATTTGGAGATTTTATGCCGTGTAAAATCATATTCATCACACCCATTGCATAGCTTAGCGGGGTCTTTTCCTTGCCGTGCAAGGCGTCATTTTGCATAAAATCTATCTCATCATTGCTAAGGCTTGTTTTATCTCTCATCACATGCAAAAAGCTCTCACACAAAAACCCACAGCTACCACTTGCAGGGTCATACACACGCTCATTTGCCTTTGGGTCTATCACTTCAACGATAGCTTTTATAAGTGGTCTTGGGGTGTAAAACTCCCCACTATTTCCCCCATCGCTCCCCATATCTTTTAGCAGTTTTTCATACACTAGGCTTAATGCAAACGCATCATCATCTTTGCTAAAGCTGCATTCATCAATGATATTTATGATATCTCTTAGCGTGTGTCCGCTGCTTATTCTGTTGTCAATATTTTCAAAAATACCGCCGATTTTATACTCAATGCTTTTAAAATCATCGTTATTTTTAAAGCTTTTAAGATAGACAAAAAGTTCATTATTTACAAAATTAGTCAAATCATCACCACTTAGGGCGTTTTTGATATCTAGTGTGCCATCTTCTTTTTTAGGTGCTGCCCAACTACTCCATGCAAATTTGTTATCTAATATGCTTACATACTCTTTGTCATCATAAAACGCCTTTTCTTCAAGCTCTTTTTCATAATCATCTAAGAATTTTAAAAATAGTATCCAACTAATTTGCTCCGTATAATGCATAGCCCCACTTATGCCATCATCACGCCTTAAAATGTCTGTTATTTGGTCTATTTTGTTTTGCATTTTTGTCCTTTTATATCTTTTTTATATGTTAAAATTTTTTGAATTTTTTAACATATCAAGCTTAGAATTTATTTCGTGTATTTTTGGCTCAAATGTCACTTGTTTGAAATTATAAACAAACGAAATTCCTAATTCAAATTCCATTTCCAAACAAACGAAATTTAAGCTAAATTACGGATTTAAATTCCACTCACAAGCCACCCTTAAAGGCTAAGTCTAGTAAGCTTTCTTTTAACTCTTCATAGTCTTTTAGCCTTTTTGTATAAAGCTCTTTTAGTTCTTTTATGGTCTTTGCTTTGCTTTCTAGCTCTTTTGCGATACGCTCTTGTTCTTTTAATGGTGGCAATGGGATTTGGATTTGTTTTACCACATCTAATTTAATTCCTTTTACGGTAGCACCAATCCCCATACCTACCAAATAAGAAGCAATATTTTTAAAGTAATAAAACAAAAATATTTTATTTAATTTATCGCTAGGTAAAACACCCTTTAAGTCTTGATTAAATGAGATTGGATTATTTATTAAACATACCTTGCCTAACCCAACCCTAGTTGCTATTATCACATATCTATCATCAACTAAATTTGCAGAACTACATTCTAAACCTTTTTGAGTTATTGATAGTTCAGTTTTTAAAATAAAATCATCATTCATATCTCTTACAGACGCCCAAGATATAGTTCCATTTTCCCAAAATTCACTATTGTTCTTTGATGGTGTTCCACCACCAACAATAGTAGAAATATCCCCGAGTTTTTCCCATTTCCAAGTGGGTGGGAGTGTGTAGGTATCGTTGTCTAGCTTTGATTTTAGGGGGTTAAAGCTATCATTTAGGATACTTTGCCACAACTCATCAAGGCTTAGCAAATCATCTTTTACTAGCCTTATACTCTCATCAATACTTGCAAATTTTTCATCAAGTATCTTTACGATTTTCCTTTGCTCTTCTAATGGTGGCAATGGAATTTGCTCGTTTTTATAATTTTTAAAATAAATATGTGGGATAGCTGCACCAAAAACATATTGTGAAAAATCAATGGTTTTAAGAAAATAATACAAATATTTTAAATTAGTATTTTCAAGGTTTTTTAGATAATTTAAAGTCCCAATTACAGATGATTTAGGTGGTAAAATAAACACCCTACCAAATCCCGCCCCATCTTTTACAATGCCTAAAATTTCATCTTCTTTATGATAAAAATCAGCCCAAGCAACTATCCCACTAGCTCCGTAAATAGGGTATTTGCCATCTAAATCTTTTACATCTTTTAAGGCTAGATTTGAGCTTGAAACTTCGCAAACTTCTTCAAGCTTTTTAACTTCCCAACCATTCGGTAATTTTGTCATTTATTGCCTTTTTTGCTTTGTTCGTTGTTTGTTGTAGTATCTGAGCTACTTAAAATACTATCTTCTAAAGCTTTATATTGTTTTTCATCATTTTTTTTCATCGTATCTAAAAGAAAACTAGCTATTTTTTTAGTTTCTTCTATATCAATAGGTTGCATTCCCCTATCTGGTATTTCTCTTAAATGCGAATATTCATTTTGATATCTGTTTATAATACTTGCTATTACTCTTTTATTTTCTTCAAGCTCATCATCTTGATATGTATCTTTAAAAAATGTTTCAATTTGCTCCTTGCCTAAACTTTTAAAATTGTTTGGGTATTTAAAAAATAAATAAATTTCAAGGAATTTTCTTAAATTGTTTCCAAAATTATAAACAAGTGTAGCTTTTAAATCTTCACTATATTCATCGCTAAGATTTTTAAATTTATAAATTTGTTTAAAAAGATAATTAAATTCTGTTGTGTATTCTTTTAAGTATGTAGGCAATTCTTTAATCTCGCTCGTTTCTCTATTTTCATGAATGTTTTTTTCAATGAAATAGTATTTTAAACCATATTTTTTATTTTCGTTTTCTTGTTTCTTTACTTCTAATCTTTTCAAATATTTTAAAAAATCTAAATTATGAGTAGATATAAATAATTGTTCAAAAAGAATTTTGTTTGCTATCTCATTTTCTATAAGAGAAAAAATATAAAATATATGATTATTATCAAGGCTTGAGATAGGGTCATCAATCCAAATTATAGGCTTTAATGTATTATCTTCCGCCTTTAAAGTCGCTATAAAGTAGCAAAAAGCCACCAAACTACATTCGCCTTCACTTAGGTTTTTTGCGGGTTTTTTGTTTCTTAAAATAGTAAAAGTTTGTCTTTCGTTGCTATCTTCTCCAATCTCAATTTCTAAAGCATTATGTCCAAAATATGATTTTAAATATGTATTTATATTTTTTACTGATAAATCAAGGTCTGAAAGTTCTTCTTGCTTGGCTTTAATTTTATCTTCTATTTTTGTAATTTCATCTTGCTTATTATCTTTTTCGTTTTTCACTTTATTTTTATTTTTCTCTAATTCTTCTTTTTTGCTAATTTTTTCATCATAGCCAAAATCTTTCCAAAATTTCAAAACTTCATTTTGTCTTAATTGTTTTCTTGCATCTTCTTGTTTTTTCTCTAATTCATTTCCATAAGCGTTGTTATCATTGCATAATTTTTTAATTTTATTTAAAATTTCATTTATATCTGATGAGCAATCATTTTCTTCTGCTATCTCTATTGAATCAAATATATTCTCAAGTTTTTTGTCTATATTTGATATGAATTTATCAAATATAGCATTGTATTTTTGAATAGATATTTTTAAGCTAATCTCATTTTCTTCAAATTCTCCTTTAAAATGTGAATAAAAATTGTCTTTATTAATATCACATAGCAATTTGCTTGTTTCTAATTTATTTTTTATAATTGTATTTTTTAATTTTTCCAACTCTTGTTCTAGTTCTTGTTTTTCATTACTATTAAAATTTACTATTTTTTCTAGCTCTTCTAATCTTTCTTTTGAGAGAATATTTTTACAAAACTGACATTGTTGATTATCCCCATGTGAATGTATTTCAAATCCGTCTTTTAGCCATTTTCTTATGTTAGAATTTAATTTGCTGTTGTCTGTAATTGCTTTTGATAAGAGTGTTTTATACTCATTAAATATATTTATAAAATTTTTATCGTTAAATCCAATATTAAATATTATTGAGTTTAATTTATCATCTTTTATAATTTCTTGAAACTTGATTTGCTCGTCATCGCTTAAATATTTCAACTCATTATTAGCAAACAAACTCAATTCATTGTGCTTGTTAGATATTTCTTCTAATTCTCGTTCTAGTATTCTTCTATTATAGTTATTCTCTTGATTATTAAAAAATTTATTTTTTTTAATCTCGCTAGCTTTATCGGTAATATTATTAAAACTTTTTACATTTGTTATTATGTCTTTTTCTATGTTGTCATATTTTTGTTCTAAAACTTCTAATTCTAAATACAAACCGCTTGCATTCTCTCCATCAGAGCTTTTTTTACCAAGCTTATTTTCTAGTTCTTCTATTTCTTTAAGTAGATTTGTATTTTTTTCTCCTAGAGTTTTAAACCCTTTTATGTCTCCATTATCATCATATAAGTAACTTAAATTATCTTTTACAAAATCACTATTATAAACCTTGATATTTAGTGGTTGATTTTTTATATCTTTTTCAGTGATTTCACCATTTTCTAAAGATATTTTAAAGCTAGAACCACCAAAGTCTTTATGAATGTTTTTAAGCTCAAAACTTCTAGCTATCCTTGAAAGAGTGGTTTTGCCTGAATAATTACGACCATAAATAATATTTATTTTATTAAAATCGTATTCTTTGCTAGTGAATTTCCATTTAAAATCTTTATAAGAACCAAAATTAATTTCTTTAAATTGTTGTATCATTTAATCTCCTTTATACCCTAAAAAGCTCTTCTTGGAGCTTTTCAAAACTTGCCTTTAATAGCTCTTTTGAGCCAAAGCCTTGTGCGATTTTGTCCTTATCTAGTGTGCTATTTGTTAGCAAGGTGCCAAGCCCTGCGTCAAATTCTTTTATGCCAAATCTTTCGTATTTATCAAGCAAGAAATTCATAAAAGCCATAGCATTATCATCTTTAATATCCTTTATAAACTCCGTATTTTTAAGGCTTTGCACTCTGTCCTTTCTGCTCTTTTTAAACGCCCCAAAGCTAAGATAAGCAAACACATCATACAAATCACAATCATCAGCATTTAGTATATGCTTTAGCTCTTCTAAATCTTCATCGCTTATGCCATTTGCTTCTAAAGTCTTTAAAAACTCAAGCCTAGTTTTTTTCTCACTCCAAATCTGCCTTAGCATTTGTTCGTTTGCTACAACTGCTCTTACTTTGCCTAGCACTGCTTCTAAAAACTCTTTGGTATTTAGTGGGATATCATCGTTTAGGATGTATTTTGTCTCTACCTTTTCTAATCTTGGGTATTTGCCAAGATATACCACTGGCTTATCTTTGCTTGGCTTTTTTGTGATTTCTTTTGGTTCTTTTTCTTCTTTGCTCTTTGGCTTTAGCTTGATAGGCTCATCGCTCATCATCTCGCCGTCCCACTCGCTATCATAAAAAAGCTCGGTTGAATTAGTAAAATCAATTATCGTGAAAAAATCCTTGCCTTTATAAACTCTAGTTCCTCTGCCTATGATTTGTTTAAACTCTACCATAGATGCGATATTTGAAAGCAAAACTATATTTCTAACATTTCTAGCATCTACTCCTGTGGTTAGCATTTTTGAGCTTGTGAGTATCACTGGGTAGGCTTTGTCATTGTCTTGAAAAAGGCTTAGATAATCAAGCCCGATTTTACCTTCATCGCTAGTAACCCTTACACAATAATCATTGTGATTTACGCTTTTGTGTTTATCAATGTAGTGTCTTATTTCACTTGCGTGTTTTTGATTGGCACAAAAGATGATGGTCTTATCCATAGAATCTTCCATATTTTCTAGGATTAGCCTTGCTACTAGGTCGTTGTAGGCTGGTATGCTTATGTTTTTTTCAAACTCGCTAAATTTATAGCGGGGTTTTTCTAGCTCCCCTTTTACTATATCGCCAGTGCTATAAATATAGCCATCGCTTAGGCTTGTGCTTAGCTTTTTTACCTTATACGGGGTCAAAAATCCATCGTTTATGCCATCTTTTAGGCTGTATTTATAGATACTTTCGCCAAAGTATTTATAAGTATCTATATTATCATCTCTTTTTGGTGTGGCTGTTAAGCCTAGCTGAATGGCACTTTCAAAGTATTTTAAAATCTCTTGCCATGAGCCGTTTTCGTTCGCTCCGCCCCTATGACACTCATCTATGATTATAAGGTCAAAAAAGTCTTTTGGGAATTTGGTGTAAAACTCGTTGTAATTTTTGTCTTCACTTGCTAGGCTTTGATATATGCCAAAATACACATTTGCACTTTTTATCATGCCATCTTTTTGGCTTGATTCTAGGCTGACGCAGTCATTTTCTATGGGGTTAAACTCTCCTAAGGCTTGATTTCTTAGGCTTATTCTATCGCATAGAAAAAGGATTTTTGGTTTTCTTTTGGCGCTATCTTTGTTCCATCCAGCGCTAAGTAGTCTTGTAACTATCGCAAAAGCTATGGTGGTCTTGCCTGTGCCTGTGGCTAAGGTTAGAAGCATTCTTGATTTGTTTTGCAAAATGCCTTTTATCACGCTATCAACGGCTATTTTTTGATAGTATCTTAGCTGTTTGTTTTCTACTATTAGCTCTTTTTGGCTTAAAAGGTTTTGCTTTGCTAACTCGCCAAAGGTTTTTTGATAAAGCTCATCAGGGCTTGGGAATTCATCTATAAATTCGCCTTTTGACAAATGCATATCATACTCATAAAGCTCACGCCCATTGGTTGAATACACATAGCGGATATTTAAGATTTTTGCATATTCTTTGCCTTGCTGTAAGCCGTCTTGGCAGTCTTTGCCTATCCTTTTGGCTTCTATTATTGCTAGGTTGTTGTTTTTGTGATGTAGTAGATAATCAGCGAATTTTCTAGCCCCACGCTTACCGCCGATTAGTATCCTACCATCGGTGAAATAATACTCTTTCTTAATGTTTTCCTTAAGCCACCCAGCGTTTTCTAGCTTTGTGTCAATATATTTTGTTCTAGTTTCGTTTTCTAACAATTTTAACCCCTTTAATATCTTAAAGGTATATTAAACAAAAATTATAAAAAATTAACAACTGAGTTTATGGTTTTTAAAATATAGTTTTTTGAAATTTCTAACTTTTCTTTTTCGCTTTCGCTTAGATTTAAATCAAGAACTTTTTTAATCCCACCTTTGCCTAAAATAACAGGGCGAGAATAAGCCAAATTGCCTTGAACGAAACTTAAAGGCGTGATTAAATTCTCATCATCTTTAATAGCCTTAATAATTCTTGCAATCGTGCTTCCTATTCCAAATTCCGTTTTACCTTTAACCTTAAAAATCTCTCCGCCTTTAAAACGAGCTTTGTTTTCAATTTCTTCTAAATTTAAATTAAATTCGCTTATATTTTTACCTGCAATACTAGCATTACTAGCATATAAAAACTGAGTATCTCCATGCTCTGCTAACATATAAGCATTTATATTTTTATACGAAACATTAGTTCTTTTTGCTATCTCAATCTTTACTCTTGCACTATCTAAGGTAGTTCCTGTCCCTATTACTTTTGTAGCATCAATTTTGCTTAATTTTTGAGCATAATAAACTATGCTATCGTTTGGATTAGTAGCGATTACAAAAATACCTTTAAAACCATCTAAGCCTTTGATAATTTCTTTTAAAGGTTCATAATTTGCCTTAAGCTCAAGTGTTCTATCAGGCTCAATACAAGCTGTATAAGCTAGAACAATAACATCACATTGAACTAATTCGCTTAAATTATTTGCTGCGATTATTTTAGAATTTGAATTCGTATATTCTAACGAATCTTCAAGATCTTGCATACTTGCAAGTGCAAGACCTTGAATCTTATCAAACAAATAAAGTTCGTTTGCTATATTGCAACTTGCAATCATAAAAGAAGCTGCACTGCCAACTGCACCTAATCCAACAATTCCTACTTTCATTTCGCTAAACTTTTAAAAATCTCAACGCTATCAAGCTTTTCCCAAGGATATGACGCAACGCCAACTTGTCCGTAAGTTGCCACATCAGCATAAGAAAATCCTGCTTTACTTGGCTCATCTAATCTAAATTTTTCTTTAATCCATCTAGGAGTTAAAGCGAAATTGCTTTCAACAAATGCACTTAAAATATTATCATCTACACTTGTATTTGTTCCCATACAATCAACATTTACGCTTGTTGGTTTTGCAATACCTATTGCGTAACTAATTTGCACTATGCACTTTTTAGCTAAGCCACTTGCTACGATATTTTTTGCAATGTATCTTGCAGCATATAGCCCACTTCTATCAACCTTGGTATAATCTTTAGAGCTTTGAGCACCCCCACCTATTGGGCTATACCCACCAAAACTATCTACTATTAGTTTTCTACCTGTAAGACCACTATCATGTAAGCTTGAGTGATTTACATAGCGACCTGTTGGGTTAATATAAATAATGCAATCATTTTTATTAAATAATTCTTTTGGTAAGCCTGAGTTTTCTATTAAACTCATAATTTTTGTGCGAACCTCATCAAGGCTTAAAGAACTCACACTTGGAGCTGAAACTACTATTGTATGGATTTTTTTAGGCTTACAATTTTCGTAATTTTCTTTGCTCTCATAATCAATTGTAACTTGAGTTTTAATATCAACTCCAAACTCATGCGGATTATTTAAAGCGTATTCATAAACTTTATTGCAAATTAATCTTGCATAATAAATTGCAGCAGGCATAAACTCAGGCGCTTCACTACTTGCAAAGCCAAACATCATACCTTGATCTCCTGCTCCTATTTCGCCGTCTTTTTGATCAACACCTTGATTAATATCATTACTTTGTTCGTTTAATAAAACTTGCACTTTAACATCACTTGGGTGTAAGCACTCAGCCTTGCTAAAATGTGAATCTTCTTTATAACCTATCTTAATTAAAGCGTTTTTTACTAATTCTTCGTATTCTTCTTGACTAACTTTTAAATTTGATTTGATTTCTCCGCCGATTATTACATTTTTACCAGCTACGAAAACTTCGCTTGCTACACGAGCATTTTTATCATAGTTTATATGCAAATCAACTATGGTATCAGCAATAATATCAGCACATTTATCAGGATGACCCGCACTAACTACTTCACTTGTGAATAAATACATTTATTATCCTTTATAATAAATTTTTGCTTAATTTTAGCCTTTATAGTTAATATTTTGTAAGAGTGATTTGCTATATTTTTTCCTTTTTAAGGAGAGTTTATGAGTATGCTAAGTTCAGTTATTACAAGGTATAAAAGCACTAATTTAATCGTGCAAATACTAATAGGCATTATTTTAGGTGTTATTGTTGGAATTTTTGTTCCTAGTTTGGTTGATTTTACTTCACTTTTGGGTAATTTTTTTATAGGTGCATTAAAAGCTATTGCTCCAATTTTAGTATTTATTTTAGTGCTTAGTGCGATTTCTACTAGAGAATACGGAGATGGAACAAAGAAAATTAAAAAAGTTATAATTTTATATTTAATAGGGACATTTTTAGCTTCTGTTTGTGCTGTTGTAGCGTCGTTTTTATTCCCTACAAAGCTAATTTTAGAAATCCCACAAAATACTGATTTGATCCCACCTAGTAGTGTTATTAAAGTATTTCAAGATTTATTATTTAGTATGGTTGAAAACCCTGTAAAAGCCTTAGCTAACGGAAATTATATAGGTATTTTAACTTGGGCAATTGCAGCAGGAATTGCACTTAAGACTTGCTCAAAAGAAGTAAAAAGAGTTTTTATAGATATTAACGAAGGAACTATTAAAATCGTAGCATTTATTGTTCGCTTAGCACCATTTGGAATCTTTGGACTTGTAAGCTCAAATATAGCAAGAACAGGAATTGAAACAATGGCAAATTATGCGATGTTATTAGTAGTTTTGGTTGGCACTATGCTATTTGTAACATTTGTAATAAATCCTTTAATAGTATTTTTTGTAACTAAGAAAAATCCTTATCCTTTGGTTTGGGTTTGTTTAAAACATTCTGCAATTTATGCTTTCTTTACTAGAAGTTCGGCTGCAAATATTCCTGTAAATATGGCACTTTGCTCAAAAATCAATGTAGATAAAGAATTATATGGAGTTTCAATTCCACTAGGTGCAACCATCAATATGGCAGGAGCTGCCGTAACCATTGCTATATTAGCACTTTCGGCTGTGCATACTCTAGGAATTAATGTAAGCTTTACACAAGCATTATTGTTAAGCTTTTTAGCTGCGTTTGCTGCTTGTGGGGCTAGTGGGGTTGCTGGGGGTTCTTTGCTTTTAGTTCCACTTGCTTGCTCGTTATTTGGGATAAGCGATGATATTGCTATGCAAGTAGTTGGAGTTGGCTTTATAATAGGTGTTATTCAAGATAGCGTTGAAACTGCACTAAATAGCTCAACTGATGTGCTATTTTCTGCGATTTGCTCTGATACACAAATAGATTTAAGTAGGGTTTAAAATGGAATGGGATTTAAGCATAATTTATAAAAACAAAGAAGATTTATACAATAATTTAAAAGATTTAGAAAAAAGAGCTGATGATTTTGCTAGTAAATACGAAAATAAACTTAACGAATGCGTGGAATTTGAAATAGGAATTAAAGAATTAGAAAATATTTACGAAGGACTTAGCAAAGCTGGTGCTTATGCTTATTTAAACTTTGCAAAAGATAGCTCAAACGGAGCATTTTTGCAAGAAATAAGCGAAATTTGCACAAAAATTTCTTCAAAATTAGTATTTTTTGAAATTGAGTTTTGCGAACTTGAAAACGCACAAGAAATTGCAAACAAAAGTAGCGAATACTCATATATGCTAAATAACTGGCTAAAGAGCAAAAAATATCAGCTAAGCAAGAGTAACGAACAAATATTTATGAAAATGAGCGTAAATGGAAATGAAGCCTTTTCAAGATTATTTGATGAGTATTTAAGCAATATTACTTTTAAGCTTGATTTAGAAAAAATTAGCGAAGAAGAATTATTAAGCAAACTTTATAGCCCTGATAGAGCTTTAAGAAAAAGAGCAGCCGACGCACTTACAAAAGGACTTAAGAAAAATATCAAAACTCTAAGCTTTATTTTTAATATGATTAAAAATCATCACAAAACCGAATGCGAATTAAGAGGATATGAAAATCCTTTAAGAGCAAGGAATTTAAGCAATCAAATAAGTGATGAAAGCGTTATGAGTTTAATCAAAGTTGCTGAAAGCAATTATCATCTGGTAGAAAAATATTATAATAAAAAGCGTGAAATTCTAGGCTTAAAAGAGCTAAAAGATTATGATAGATACGCACCGCTTTACTCTGATACTAGCAATGATTGGGATTTTGAAAAATCTTGTAAAGTTGTAAAAGATACATTTAATAAATTTAGTCCAAAATTTGCTGATATTATGCAAAAAGCTTTAAATAATCATGCACTTGATGTATATCCAGCTAAAAATAAGCGTGGTGGAGCATTTAGCTATGGTATAAATCCACAACCATTCGTAATGCTAAATCATACAAATAATCAAAGAGATTTATTTACCTTAGCTCACGAATTAGGGCATTTAATTCATCAAAGTTTAGCTGGGCAAAAGCTTGGATATTTTAATGCAAACACACCATTAACCACAGCTGAGACTGCTAGTGTATTTGCTGAAATGCTAACTTATGACGCTATTAAAGATACGCTTAGTGCAAAGGAGAAAAAAGCACTTCTAGCAAGTAAAATTGAAGATATTTTCGCAACCTTTTTTAGACAAATTAATTTTACAAATTTCGAAATTGCTTTACATAATCACGAAGGCGAATTAAGTGTAGATGAGCTTTGCGATTTATGGCTAGCTGAAGGGCAAAAAATGTTTGGCTCTAGCGTAAAATTACGCAAAAAATATAAATATTGGTTTAGTTATATTCCACATTTTATACATTCGCCGTTTTATTGCTATGCTTATTCTTATGCGCAATTATTAGTTTTAGCTTTATTTGGACTTTATAAGAGTGGAAAATGCCCTAATTTTGTGGATATTTATACTGAGTTTTTAGCAAGTGGGGGTTCTAAATCACCGGCTGAGTTGGTTGCTCTTTTTGGTCTTGATTTAAATAGCGATGAGTTTTGGCAATTAGGTATAAATGAAATTTCAAAAATGGTTCAGGAGTTTTGTGAATGAGTTATTTAGATAAACTAAATCCCGCTCAAAAAGAGGCGGCTACTTTTGTAGATGGAAGTTTGCTAATTTTAGCAGGTGCTGGAACAGGTAAAACCCAAACTATGATTAGTAGATTAGTTTATCTAATAAGCGAAGTTGGAATTAGTCCTGAATCAATCTTAAGCCTTACATTTACAAATAAAGCTGCAGCTTCTATGAAAGAGAGAGCAGTTTCAATGCTAAACGATATTGGCTTTAGTGGAAATTTGCCAACTCTTAGCACATTTCATAGCTTTGGAATGGAGTTTTTGAGTGAATATATAGAATTACTTGATGGGCGTAGAAGAAAAAATTATAGGCTAATTGATACTGATGATAAAAAAGACATTATAAAAAGCCTAGTCTTAGATAAAATTAGGCTAGATGATATTAATTTCTTAGTAAAAGATAAAAAAGATAAAGAAATTTTAAAAGAAGAAAGAGAATTTTTAAACGATGAAACGAAAAAAGCTCTTGCTTATATAGAAGAAGTAAAAAATACTTTGGAATTTGAAACAGCAAATACAAATCACGAAATATATGTAAAATACGAAGAAATTTTAACTAGAGATAATTTAATTGACTTTGATGATTTAATCATTTTACCGCACGATATTTTAAAGCAAAATCCAGCAACTGCAAAAAAAGTAAGCGAAAAATACTCTTATATAATGGTAGATGAGTATCAAGATACTAACCTAGCTCAATTAAAATTATTAAAGCTACTTTGCACGGCTCATCAAAATATAGTAGTAGTTGGTGATGATGATCAAAGCATTTATTCATTTCGCCATGCAAGGGTGCAAAATATCTTAGGTTTTGCTGATGATTTTAAGGGTTCAAAGATAATAAAACTTGAAGAAAATTATAGAAGCACGAAAACTATATTAACTCATGCAAACAATGTAATCTCAAACAATAAATCAAGATATGGAAAAGAGCTTTTTACTAATAATAAAATAGATGATGATATTACTAGGCTTGAAAATTATCATGAAGTAGTTTATGAGATAAAAAAACTTATAGAAAACGATGTAAAACCTAGTGAGATTTGTATTATTTATAGAATGAATATGAGTGCAAATTTCATTGAACCTAGGCTAATTAGCGAAAATATTCCTTATAAAGTAATAGGCTCGGTGCCGTTTTTTGAAAGAGCTGAGATAAAACTGCTTTTAAATTATTTAAGGCTTTATATTAATCATAATGATAATTTAGCTTTCAAAAAAATCATAAATATGCCTAAAAGAAAGTTCGGTGAAAAAGCCTTAGAAAAGCTTGAAAATAATGCTACTAAGCTTTCTTTACTTGAGAGCCTAAAGGATAATCTAGCAAGTTTTAAAAATAAAGAAATTAATGATTTTGTGGAGCTTTTTACCAATACGCAAGATAAATTTGCTTTATTTTTAAATAAATTATTAGGCTTAGAAGTTCATAAATTATTTGATAATGTAAAGGCAAGAGAAGAAAACTGCTCGGTGTTTTTTGATATTATTAGAAGAGAATGTGGCTTTAATGCTGATATTACTAAACTTACTAATTTTTTAAACAAAATCATCTTACAAGAGCAAATCCTAAAAGAAAGTAATGAATGCATAAATCTTTTAAGCATACATGCTAGCAAGGGGCTTGAGTTTTCTTATGTATTTTTGATTGATTGTGATAATGGCAAAATGCCTTGCGCTTTTATGGGTGGCGGGGTTGATATTGAAGAAGAGCGAAGACTTTTATATGTAGCAATTACTAGGGCTAAAAAGAAATTTTATTTTCAATACGATTTAACAAATCCAAGTATTTTTGTAAGCGAAATAATGCTTATTAAAGCAAAAGAAGAAGTAAAAGAAGAAAGCTCAGAGTTTAAAATAAATGCTTTAGTATCTCATAAATTATTTGGCATAGGCAAAGTAACAAATGTAGAAAACAACACAATCAGCGTTAATTTTCAAGGAAATATAAGAAAATTAAACAAAAGCTTTTTAACTCTTATTTGAAATTACACAAATCGTAATTTCAAATTCCTATTTTAAATTCTACAAATTTCTATCACAAAAATAAAAGAATTTAAACTAAGAATTTCAAAGTAATTTTGTGAGCGTTAGTGAACAAAATTACAGTAAAAAATAATGGAAAATTGCCGTTAAAAAACTCATTTGGCTTTTTATGAGCGTAAGCGAATAAAAAGGTTATGAGTTTTAGGCAATTTTTCCCTTAAGTAGCGTTGTCAGTGGATGGGAAGGGGTTTAAGGGGAAGGGAAGGAGAACGACTTCGCAATTCAAGTCTCCTTCCCTTCCCCTTAAATAATTTAAAAAATATCTCAATTCAAAAAAACAATCACTAAAAAACAAAACTTGAAATTCCTATTTCAAATTCCTTAATTTTTTCAATGTATTTTCAAGATAAATTCAAAGGAATTTAAAATAAGAAATTCAAATTTTTAAAAACTTAATTTCCTATTTCAAATTCCTTATCAATTTTTTCTCAAATTAACCGATATAAGTTAAATAAAGGAGAAAAAATGCTAAAAATAGATGGGTTTTGCGTAGATTTAAGTTCTTGTATAAATACAAGTGTTAGTAAAAAAGCTGATGTAAATAGCACCCTAAATCTAAGCCAAATAAGAAAAGATATAAAAACAAATAATTTTGAATATAAAACAAGTGATAAAGAATTAAATGTATTTTTTAGCCTTGATAATAAAAGCGTAGGAATTAGCTTAGATAAAGATATTTTAAAAGATTTAAAAAGCTTTTTTAATAAGAATGATTTTTTAGATGAAAATGGAAAAACTATTTTAAAAGGAGATGCGGCTAATTATGTAGCGGGTTGGTTTAGTGAGATTGCTAATAAATTTTTAGAAGTTAGCCAAAACGCAGTGCTTAGCAAAGAAGAGATATTAAACTCAAGACTAGGTATAAGGCTTAATGGTGAAATTAACGAATATAATTTATTGCAAATTACTAATGTAGAACTTAACGCTAAAGGAGATTATATTAGTGATGAAATATACGAAGCTCACAATACTATTTCAAAGGATTTAAGCGATACTATTTTAAAGGATAAAAACAAAGATGGTTCATTAACTTTAGATGAACTTGTGCTAAACGAGAGTAAAGAAAAATATCTAAAAGACTTAGAAAACTTATATAAATATAGCGAAAAAATTGAACTTGATGAAAAACCTAAAATAGACAAAAAGCTAAAAGAATACGCAATAAATGAAGAAAACAATCGCATAAGAAAACTAAAGCAAGATATAAAACTATTTAAAAACTCAAATGCTTTAAAAATAAATGAAGATAAAGAAAAAGAATTAAAAGACAAAAATACTTTAGAAGATTTTTGCAATTTTAGTATAAAGCTAATTGATGAGCTTAAAGATTATAAATTGCTAGATTTAAAAGCTTAATCTTAATTTAAACTCTAATATCTAGTAATTTTACCTTACTTAAATCTTGTAAAAAATCTTTTAAAAAATCATCGAATTCATCTAGTTTATCGTTGTTAATAATGTTTTCTAAATCGTTTTTATTTATTTTAAATTCTTTTGAAATATTATTTATTTTATCTTGATAATCCATATTAAAAGCTTTTAAAACTTTTATATCATCATCGCTTAACTTATCATTTCTCTCAGCCTTTGCTAAAATTGCAGCTAATTTAATTAACATTTCATATTCTTCTTCTATGTTTTTTTTCATCAACTCTTCTAATTTTGCTTTATCAATATTGTTTAAATTAATATCAACACTTCTAGCAATTCCACTAACCCCATAAGCTTCTTTACCGGTTATTCTTAAATCAAAATTAGTATCATCGCTTATTACCTTATTTAATGCATTACTTATACTAGTGTAATTTTTTAACTCCCCTAACAAACTAGCTATTTTATAATCAACTTCACCAAAACGCTCATAAATATTACCTTGATTATAAGCTGTAGATTTGAATGTATTTAGCATCTCTGCTTTATTTAAAAAACCATCTTTATTGGTATCTGCATTTAAAAAATTTTGATTAAATGCAATTTCATTAAACCAAGAACCAATAAAACTAGCAGCACTTTTATCTAATATAAAACCTTTATTATTTTTAATAAAATTATCATTGTCAAAAAAATCTTGCATTCTTAATAAATTTTTTTCATCTAATTTTACTCCTATATTTTCGTTTAAAAATGAAAAGAATGTATTGTAATCTTGCTCTTTATTGGTTTTATATTTAAAATCATTTGTAATGCTTGTTATATTAATTTGATTAATTTCTTCATCACTTAGTTTATTTTCATCAATTAAACTAGTTTGCTTTAAAGTAGTGTCTTTTAAAAAACTAAAATTAGACCAAGTAAGGTTATAAATAGGTTTAGTGATATTCATATTTTTACCCACATTAATTTAGTAATTATTCTAAATAATAGAATATCAAAACATTTATAAAAATTTAATAATTTTTCAAATTCCTAATTCAAATTCTTTTAATTAAGAGGAACATATTTTGCTACTTCTTATCAAATTACATTAAAGGAGAGCAAATGATAATAAATGATAGGATTGTTCTTAGTTCTTACACTAAGACAAATAATTTAAAAGATAATAAAAACACTTCATTTGAAGAAGCCTTACAAGCTCAAAGTAAAGCAGCAAACACTATAAATGATGAACTAATTAATAAGTGTATATCAAATGCTGAAGATGATTTTGCTTGGTTACATTATGGACATTGTTTATTTTTCCCAACTGAATGGCACACTCCTAGGAAAGATAAAGAAACCCCAGATGACTATATAGCAAGATTACCTAAAGAAGATGTAGGAGTAATGATGTTCTTAGAAGCTTGTGGGATAGTTGAGACTAAAAAAATAGAATCAGTTAAAAATGATTTAGATTACGAAGGTTTAAAAACTGCAGAAGAAATCATAGAAAACTATCAAATAACACCTGATTTAGAATTAAAAATAATTGAATTTGCTAAAAAATCATCAAAAGAATTTATGAATAATTTTGATTTACCATCTGGAAGTGTAGGACTTGATCACCCTAAATTACAAGCTATTTTTAAAAAACATGGAATTTCAATGGATGAATTTGTAGATAAAGAAAAACTAATGAAACAAAGCTTTAAATTTGATTTTGATAAAGAAAAGGATAAATTATTTGATGAACTTTTAAAACTAGGAGAAAACAATAAAATAAGATTAGGAATTAGTTAATTTAAGTATTAGTAAAAATGGAACTTAAATTTCGGAAAGTCTTTTGTAATTTTAAGATTAGCAATTTAAAACAGATATTGAAATTCCTATTTCAAATTCCTTAAAATTTATGGCAATTTAACTTGCCATAAATTATACAGGAATTACTCTTATATTTGGACTTAAGTTTTCTTGTAAAACATTTTCAATCGCATATAATGTCCCAGTGCTTCCACTAGAACAGCCACTACATGCTCCTAAATAGCGAATATATAAATCACACATACCATCATTGCCTTTTTGAATATCAATAACTTCTAAATCACCGCCATCCATATGAAGCATTGGGCGAATTTCAGCATCTAATAGCTCTTCTACAGCTTTAATTTGTTTTACAACAGTTAAATCATCAAAATTATCACTTAGTGTAGCTTTTGCTAAACGCTCTTTATCCATTTGCGCTCTAGTTTCAGCTAAAATATCTACTAGATAATATTCTCTTTTTTCATGTCCGCCAGCTCTTACGCAAGATTTACAAAACGCACCTGCTTTAGTATATTGTGTGATTTGCTCAACTGATTTTAAATCATTTAATCTTATTACTTCTTTTATTGTCTTAAGGCTAACTCTTGCACACTCACATACTATTATTTCTTCTTCAAAATCTTCAGGATTTACACCTTTATACTGAGCAGCTGCAGCTTTTATAACATCATAAGCCATTACGCTACAATGCATTTTTTGAGGTGGAACTGCAGGAGTTTCTGGATTATCACGCATAGCAAACTCAACATCAATATTTGTAATCTTCACAGCTTCATCAACACTTTTTCCTATACATAAACCTGCCATAGTATCGCTACTTGCAATCGCTGTTCCACAGCCAAAGCTTTTAAATTTAGCATCTTTTATGATATTTGTAGCCTCATCAACTAACCAATAAAGCCTAACAGCATCTCCACAACTCTCAGCTCCAAAATCTGCTACAATAAGCTTTGTATTAGTTGCTTTCGCATCTTCTTCAGTTAGCTCTCCCATGTGTCTTGGATTATTCATTAAATCCTGAACTTTTTGTGAATACTCATCCCAAATTGAACCGCTTATTAAATTATTCTTTGCCATTATTTATCCTTTTTAAGAAAGCTTGGTGTATAAGCATAAGTGCTTGAAATTGCTCTTAAACGCTTTGCAGCTATTTTGATTTGCTCTGCTGCATAATCAATTTCGCTTTCTGTATTAAATCTACTTAAACTAAGTCTTAGTGCAGTATGGGCTAAATCAGCTTCAGCTCCGATAGCTTCCATTATAGGATTGCTCTCAAGGTTTTCAGATGCACACGCACTTCCTGTGCTTGCAGCTATGCCAGCCTTGTTTAAATCCCAAAGCATTGCTTCGCCTTCAACGCCTTTAATACTTGCTAAAATAGTATTAGGAACTCTATTTTCTCTACTTCCAACCACACTAACATCAGGTATAGTTAAAATCTCATCTTCAAGTTTATCTCTTAATCTTCTTATGTGTGAATTCTCGTAATCTAGCATTAAATTTGCAAGCCTTAAAGCCTCAGCCATTCCAACAATTCCTGCAACATTTAATGTCCCACTTCTACGGCCACCCATATGCTCTCCGCCATGAAGTAACGAAGTAAGCTTTAAGCCTTGTTTAATATAAAGCCCACCAACTCCTTTTGGTCCGTGGAATTTATGAGCTGAAAATGAAGCAAAATCAACCCCTGCACTTCTAAAATCTACTTTGATTTTACCTACTGCCTGAGTTGCGTCTGTATGAAATAAAGCCCCATGCTCATGAGCAATATCACATAATTGCTTAATAGGGAAAATCATTCCTGTTTCATTGTTCGCCCACATGATATTTACAAGCGCAGTTTTGTCGCTTATCATTTCTTTTAAATCTTGCACATTGCAAGTGCCTTCGCTATTTACAGGTAAGGTTTTGATTTTTACACCAAGTCTTGCTTCTAAAAAAGCACAGGTAGCTCCAACTGCAGGGTGCTCTACTCCGCTTATTATGATTTCGTTTTTATCTTTGTTTAAAATCTCATCAAAATAAATACCTTTTAAAACCCAGTTAATACTCTCAGTAGCACATGAAGTAATGATTACATCATCTAAATCACTTGCACCTAAACCTGAATATAATTTATCTAAAGCCTCATTTAGTGGCTTATGTGTTGCTTGTCCGAAACGATGAAGCGAATTTGGATTACCATAAATGTTTTCTAAATATGGTTTCATAAGTTCAAAAACGCTAGGATCAATCATCGTTGTAGCGTTATTATCTAAATAAATCTCTTTCATATTTTTTCCTTCTTTTTAACCATTTTAAAAATGGGATAAAAATTATCTTTTATAAATAATATTCCAAATTATTAAATGAATTATTATTCTTCAATTCTAATTAAATTAATTTCACCTTTTACAAATTCTTGAGTTTGTAACTCGCTTAGCAATTTAGTAATTTTTGCTTCATTTGCAATATGTGTTGTTATAAAAATCGTTCTTGTTTGATTTTTTGATGGGCGTTGCATTAGGCTATCTATGCTAATTTCATTATTACTCATAAAACTTGTAATTTTATTTAAAACGCCTATTTTATCATCTACGCAAAGTCTTAGGTAGTATTTTGAACTTATATCATTAATACTTACAAGGTTTACTTTTGGCAATTCATTGTAGCCTAACATTTTGCGAGTTTTATTATCAGCAATTTGCATTAAATCACTTAAAACCGCACTAGCAGTCTCAAGACTACCAGCACCTGCTCCATAATATAAACTCTCTCCTAAAGCGTTGTCATTTAATAAAATTGCGTTCATAGAATTATTTACACTTGCTAAAATGTGATTTTTGTCTATTAAAGTAGGATGAACTCTTATTTCTACTTTATCTTCGTTTTGCTTTGCGATTGCTAAAAGCTTAATTCCGAATTCAAATTCCTTTGCAAAATAAAAATCATCATTGCTAATCTTATCAATTCCTTGAACCAAAATATCTTCAGGCTTAACATTAATCCCATAAGCTAAACTTGCTAAAATCGTAAGCTTATGAGCTGCATCCATTCCATTAATATCAAGCGAAGGATTTGCTTCAGCATAGCCTAATTCTTGAGCTTGTTTTAAGGCTATTTCGTAGCTTATTCCTTCGTTTTGCATTTTTGTTAGAATATAATTTGATGTGCCGTTTAAAATACCTTTTATACAATTAAATTTATTAGCACTCAAACCTTCTTTAATAATCTTAATAATAGGCACTCCACCAGCAACACTAGCTTCATAACCAAAGTATTGATTTGGCTTTAGCATTTTCTCAATATCGTAACGATAATAAGCTAGCAAGGCTTTATTTGCTGTAATTACATGCTTATCTTTAGCTAAAGCTTGTTTTATACACTCATAAGCAAATGTTGTCCCGCCCATTAGCTCGCAAACCACATCAACATCGCTATTTAAAACATCTTCAAAATTATTTGTTTGTTTATAAGGACAATTGTTTTTATGTGTTCTTGAATAAACTAAAGATATTTCTATATCTTTTCCAAGGCGTTTTTTTATTAATTCCTTATTTGTTTCTATTAATTTTGCTACCCCGCTAGCAACCGTTCCAAATCCTAATAATGCTATTTTCATTACATTCCTTTTATATTTAATCCTAGCTTAATATTTTCTAAAGTAAATGCATCTCCTATAATTATATAAGCACACATTTTTGGCACTGCAAGATTTAATTCTTTAAATGATTTATCGCTTTTATAGGTTGAAATTAGATTAAGATTTTTATCTAAAAATTCAATTTTTGGATACCAAATATTATTTAGATTTCTATCAATAATAAGCTTTGAAACATTGTTAATCTTTATAAAATAAGAATCAAGCGGCTTACTAAGTTCTAATAAGCTTCCACTATTTAGCATAAAATCTGCTTGAATACTTGCTCTACTAAAGTCTAATTCATAGCTAAATTCATTGCCATTTCTTTTAGCATCTACTATATAAACACCTGTTTTTCTCAAAGCTTCATATAAAGAACCTGGGTCTATGCTAAATTTTGAATTAATAGTAAAAGCAACGCTCATTTCATCGTTGTTTTTTGAGTATTCGCTTATTAAATAATAATTAATTCCGATTTGCTCATAAGCAAGAGTTATTGCTTTTAAAAATATTCCAGCTTTTGCCTTTGCTTTAAATTTTACTTGCATATTTAAAGCATCGTTATATGCGTAAGTAAGTAATGAATTCATTTTTAAAACTTGCGTAATTGCCTTAATATTTGGCATTCCACCTTGCATATAAGAACCACTTGGAAATAATAATCTAAGCTTAGCATCTTTTGAGCTATCATTTACTAATTTAGAAGCTATTTCATAAGATGAACTTGCATATATTAAAGAGCTAAATACTAATAAAGATAATAATTTTTTCATCATTTCGCCTTGTCTAATTTAGAATATTCTTTTTGTGTTATAAATTTAACTTTTCCATCTTTAAATAATATATATCTTGGGTCGCTATTTTTAGGAAGTTCTACATTCGTTTCGTTTAAAGATAGTGAAAATAAATTATTTCCTACGAAAATCAAAGAATCTTGATTAAAGCTTACATTTTTTGTAACCATATAATTTTTAGTTTCTTTTGTTTTAAGATTTTTTACACTAACCCATGCTTTAGTGCTTGGAGTAAGTAATAATTTGTTTTCTTTTTTTACTTCTACTTTTACTTCTTCTTTGATTTCTTCTTTTGGTTTTGGGGTATCTTTGAGTTCTTTAATTTCTGTATTTTCTTGAACTTCTTCTTTTATAGGTTTAATAATTTCTTGCTTATTTTCTTCTACTTCTTTTACTTCTTGTTTGATTTCTTCTTTTACTTCTTGAGCTTGTTTGGTTTCTTTTATAGGTTCTTTTATGATTTCTTTTATCGGCTCTTTTTTAATCTCTTCTAAAGGTATTATTATTTCTTCTTTTACTTCTTCTTTTACAAGTTGCTGTGGAGTTTCTTTTACTTCTTCGGTGTCTTCATTATAATAATTAAAATAATAAAAAGCCCCTGCAATTACAACAATCGTAGCTATACTAAGATAGATAAAATAAGCTAAATTACTGCTTGATTCATTACCTGAATTATAGCCCATTACCTTTGGCTTTACTTTTAAAGAATTCTTAGTATTTGTAAGGTTATTGCTTTTGTATTCATTATATTCTTGTAGCCATTCGCTAAAGTCTATATTATACTCACGCTCTAAGATTTTAATATTCATAGCCACATTAACATTACTTAAACTCTCATAATCTTTATTAATAATAGCCTTTATTCTAGCTTCATCTAAATGTGTTTTTGAGGCAATTTCTTTTACCGAAAAACTTTTTAAATAATCTAAATTATTCATTCATTATCCTATCTCCTAAAATAGCAAAAGCATTGCTAACATTTAGGCTATCAAAATTATTCTTCATTGTAATTTTTACTTCTAAATCACAAGCTCTTATTATCTTAGCACTTAAGCCTTTTCCTTCACTTCCCATAATTAAAGCTGATTTAGGAGCAAAAGCTATTTTATTATGCTCTTTTGCATTTTCTGAATGATTTGCTGCATAAAAATTAAAACCAATTTGCTTAAACTCATTAATCAAGCTTAAAATATCTTTAGTTTGAGTAAATTTCATCTCAAGCAAAGCACCTGCACTAGCTCTCATAACAGCTTCAAGATTAACATTATTTCCTGAATGAATTATCCCATCAAAGCCTAAAGCATAAGCACTTCTAGTAATTGAGCCTATATTTCCTACATCACTTAACTCATGCAAGATTACAATTTTTTGCATATTTTTAAAATCTTTAATATTAGCTAATTCATACTCGCTAACTTTTGCTAAAAAACCTTGATGATTTCCACCCTTAGCCATTGCTTGAGCTTTTATAAAATCAAGTTTTGTGATTTTTTTACCTATTTTATTAATATCTTTAAAAGTTTGTTTATCTAGATCTTTTGCTAAATATATTTCTTCTATTTTTTCTGGTGCTTTGCTAAGATAGTGCATAAACACTTGTTTGCCATAAATAATCATTTTTCTTCACTTTTTAATAAATTTTCATAATTTTGTTTTGGACTAAGTCCGTTTAATTTACTAAGTAATTTTGACTTATCCTTTAAAGAAATATTAAGACTTAAAATATCTTCGCTTGAGATACTAGAATTTGAATTAGGAATTTGATTATTTATTACTACTACCCATTCGCCTTTTAAGTTCTCATTTTTTAGCAATTTAGCCAAATTTTTTGCCTTGTCTTTGTATGTTTTTTCATACATTTTTGATATTTCTTTAATTAAAAATATTTCCTTATCTTCATCAATTTTAGCAATACCTTGTATCAAATCCATAATTCTTGTAGGTGCTTCATATAAAATAGTAGGATAAGCTTGATTTAGTGCATTTTCTATTTGTGCTTGACGATTTTTTTTGATATTTAAAAATCCTAAAAATATAAACTCTTTATCGCTAAATCCACTAGCTACAAGTGCTGTAATAGCAGCATTTGCACCAGGAATTACGCAATATTTTATATCATTTTCTTGAGCATATTTTACTAATGAAATTCCAGGATCACTTATGCAAGGCATTCCTGCATCGCTTAAAAAAGCTATATTTTTTGAAAAATCAATATTTGAAAAATCAAATTCTTTTTCATTATGTGAATGTAATGATATGTAGTTTTTACTTCCAAAATCTATATTATATTTAGCACTAAGTAAGTTAATTAAAGCCTTACAAACTCGCACATCTTCGCAAAAAATCAACTCGCAAACTTGTAAGACTTCTAAAGCACGATATGAGATATCGCCTAGATTTCCTATTGGTGTAGGAACGAAATAAAGCATTATTGCATTTGATATTTTTTCTTAAATTTCTCAACTCTACCTGCAGCATCTACGATTTTTTCACTACCTGTGAAAAATGGATGGCAATTTGAACAAATATCTACTCTTAATTCTTCTTTATTTGATTTAGTAACAAAAGTATTTCCACAAGCACAAACTACGGTGCAATTTTTATAATCTGGGTGAATGTCTTTTTTCATAATATTTCCTTTTTTGCGTAAATAAAAACGCAGATTGTATCTTAAATTACATTAAATCTACATTAAAATTTTTGCACTTATGCTAATTACTGCAGTTTTTGCCTTTAAAATATTTGATATTTTTAAGCCTTGAGTTTTGAATAATTTTCTTTCTTTTTCGCTAAATCCGCCTTCAGGGCCTATTACATATAAACAATCTTTATTAAATTCACATAAGTCGTTTTTATTAAAATCAATCAAAATAAAATCTTTATATAGTTTTGCAAGCTCACTTAAGCTATTTAAAATAGTAATTTTTAAAATATCGGCTCTTGCACATTGTGAGCTTGAATTATGCAAAATCTTTTCAAGCTTTGCTAGTTTTTTCTCATCAAATTTATAAGATTTTTGAGAAAAATCTGTATAAACTAAAAATAATTCTTCAAGCCCTAATTCATTTAAATAAGGAGCAATTTCTAAAATACTATCTATTTCTATCATTGCAAGGGCTAATCTTACTCCGCTTTTATTTGTTTTAAATTCAAAAGTATTTTTAAGACTTAATCTAATATCGTTTCTTTGCATAAATACGATTTCGTATTCGTGCAATAGTCCATCTAATTTACTTAATTTTACGATATCTCCTAAGCTTTGTCTTCTTGCTTTAAAGTGAGCTACTAATTCGCTATCAAGCCTAATTTCACTATCTCCAGCAAGTTTAGAAAAATAATAAAACATTAAAAAGTCCTATCATAATAAGTAATTTTGCTAGTTCTAAAAACAAGCTTAGTTTTTTAAATTTCGTATATTCTTTACTTCTTCTATATTTTTTAAACTTAATAAATTGAAAGATAGAAATTGCAAGAATTAAAATTAATCCAAACAACATCAAAAATCTAAAATCATTAAAGCCTTTCATTGCTTCAAGCAAAATCCCTGTAAAAAACACGCAAGCAATTATGGTGTAATATGCAGGTAAAAGCACTCTAATTCTAAAAATATATTTATGAATGTCTTTAAGATATTGCGAAAAAACAAAATATAAAATTTCTAAAAACACCAAAATATAGACAAAAAACAAATGTATGCTAATAAAATCGCTCATTAAACTTCCTTAGGATTTATAAAAATTTCATTATTTTTTATTTTTTCTAATAATCTAGGGTCGCTAAAATCATCTAAAATAGCTTGTGAAAATGTGATTTTAGAAATATCAATTATAGGCAAATCATTATAAAACGCATCTTCATATTCGCATTCAGCCCAGCCTGTTCTAGTCTCGTTTAGCTTGATTCTATCAACTTTTACGCTTTCATTATTATGCATTTGGGTGTTTTTTAAAATAATTGAAATTAATATAAAAAATACTATGCTTAGATTTTCTGCACTGATATTACAAGGTAGTTCTATCCATCTTGCTGAATGCTTTTTAATATCTTCTAAATATTCTTTATCATCATCTATATAAAGGCAAGTGCTATGATCAAAGGCATCTATAATTTGCTTAATATTGCCTTTTAAAAGTCCGAAATCATAGACCATTCCAGCCTTATCAAGTGTATTTGCCTTTAATACTAATTCAAGTTTATATGAATGTCCGTGAATGCTAGTTTTGCACCTTTTTGAGCTACAAAATCTAACTATATGAGCGTTTTCAAACTCAAATAATTTTCCTATTCTCATACACCCTCCAAATCATCATAAATTCTAATATGCACCCTATCAGTATAATTAAAACCATTATTAATTGCGTATTCTAAAACACTTTTTGCATTCATACTTAATTCTTTATTAGTTGAGCCTTTTGGCATTAAATAAAAATCATTATTAGAATAATCTTTTCTTAAAGCAAGTAATTCGCTAGTATCATTTAAATCAAACTTATCTAAAACGATTTTAAAAAATGCTCCTTTTGAATTATTTATAATTGAATTAATTGCTTCGTGATTAATTCTTTTATTTTTTGGCATTTTGCTATTTTCAAGCTTTACGCCCATTGCAAAATAACATTTTTTATAAAAATCATAATTTTTTAGTTTTATACTAGCATTTGTTTCAAACTGAACCAAATAATCATTATTCGTTAAATACTCTAAAAGCTCTATAAATTCAGGCTCTTCTTGATGAATTAAAGGCTCTCCACCTGTAATTACTATCATAGGTTTGTGCTTAAATGAGCTTAATTTATCTTTTAAAATTCCTATTTCAAATTCTTTGTATTCATCGCTAAAATCTGCTGTATAAACAGCTCTTAAAGTATCACAACCTATAAATTCTTTATTATTCTTACTTTTTTTAACACCAAAACCAAAGCAAGAGAAATTACAACCCGCAAAACGAATAAAATAAGCTAATTTTCCAGCAAAAATTCCTTCACCTTGAATACTCAAAAACTCTTCAACTAGCTTCATCATCCACCCGTTTGCGAAAACGACCTAGCTGAACTTTTATTATCATCTTCGCCCCATTTATTTTTCTCAGGTTTGTTTTCTAAAACCGTATTTAAAATACTTAAAGCCTTATTGATATCCTTATCTCTTAAAGCTTTTTTAATACTCATAGCCTCATCAAAATAAAGGCAAGGTATTAAAAATCCTTCAGCACTAAGTCTTAAGCGATTGCAACTTTCACAAAAATCATGCTTATGTGGATTAATCACACCAAAAACATAATCAAGCTCGTTAATTTTAAATAAACTTGCAGGTGAATTTGGCTCTTTTTCTAAAGCTGTGATTTCATATTTTTCTTTTACTTTACCTAAAATCTCAGCTTCTCTTAAGCCTTTTAATTGTCCGTAAGCGTGTTCGTTTTCCATAAATTCAATAAATCTTATTTGGATATTTCTTTGCTTTGCAAAAAGTATTAAATCGCACAATTCATCTTCATTAATGCCTTTTAAAGGAACACAATTTACCTTTACTTTTAGCCCTACTCTTAAGGCTTCTTCAATACCTTCTAAAACTTCTTTTAATATATCTTTTTGAGAAATTAACTTAGCCCTACTAGGCACTAAAGTATCTAAAGAAACATTAATTCTTACAAGTCCAGCAGCTTTTAGTTTAGCAGCTTGTTCTTTTAATAA